>CAYQTO010000092.1:0-14557 GCA_964420455.1 uncultured Candidatus Sumerlaeota bacterium
GGACACCTCGACGTGTTGCTGGCGGTGGGGGCGGCGGTGCTGCTGCTTGGGGCGGCGCGGGGTTCCGGCTCGCTGGCCGGTGCGGGGCTGGCCGCGGCAATCCTCAGCAAGCTCGCGCCGGTCGTCTTCCTGCCCCACTTGCTGCGGGGGCTGGACGGGTGGCGGGGGCGTTCCATGGCCGTGGCCGTCGCCACCATCCTTGTGGCGATGGCCTATCTCCCCTTCCTCGAATCCGGCGATCGCCTTTTCCAGACGGTCGACACCTATGGCAAGGTTTGGGAATCGAACGGGTTCCTGTATGTGCTCGTGCTCGATGGACTGACGGGGATCGACCCGGATGGCCGCGCCGTCGGCACTCTGCTGGATGCCGTGGGACTGCGCGGGTGGGCCCTGGGGGCGGAAGGGTTTGCGCCGCTCCATCCGAACCTCTTCGGCGCACGGGGTCTGTCTTTATTGATATACGCCGCCGTCTGGGTCGCCGCGCTGGTCGGGCCCTTCCGTGTTGAAACGCGTTGGTTGCTGGTTGTCGGGGGCGGGCTGCTGGTGGCGCCCGTCGTGCACCCTTGGTATCTGCTGGCCCTGTTACCGGCGATGGTGCGGGGCGGCGCGCTGGCGGCGGCCGCCGCGTGGTGGGCGATTGCCATTCCGTTTACCTACGCCGTGTTGCCCGGGTGGTGGGGTGCGGGTGTGTGGGAACCACCGCAATGGCCATGGTGGCTCCAGTACGGGGGGCTAGTCGCCGTGGGACTGGGGGTCGCGACGGCCGGCCGCCTCCTCCATCATGCGCGTCAGGGGCCCGCTGAGGCGGATCGCGGCCTCGTCGAAGGTGCGTTGCCAACCGGTCCTTGTCGCGTCGAGGAGCATGCCCCTCAGGAGCAGGAGCGGCAGAAATGACAATCCGACGAGGGCCTGGCGGAGTTCCGGCGAGGGATCCGTGGGTAGCAGCGACTGGAGTACCAGAGACCAGAGGAGTTGCAGAAGGACATAAACGAAAACTCCCTCGAGAAGGAAAAGGACAAGCAGAAGGGGGAGATAGAAAAGGTTGAGGGCGACCTGGGTGGTGGCGAGGGCGCCCTGGCTGACGTGGCTGTCGTCGGCGCGGGCGAGGACGTCCTCGATGGAGCCTTCCGCGATGGAGCGGGCGAGCTCCGCCTCGAGTACTGGATGGAGGGCGACGGTGATGGCAGCGAGGCAGGCAACCAGGACGAGGTCCCCCGGGCCGACCGGCTGGGACGTGTAGACGATGATCCCGGCGACGACCGCGAGGGCTGTATAGATGGCGAGAAGGCGGCCGGGCAGCTGGCGCTCGACGCGCTCAAGGACGAGGGCGCCGCCAAGTTCGTAGGGACCGAGAGGAAGCAGGGCCAGCTCGCGCAGGAGACGGGGCCGCACCCGCGGAAAGAAGGCGGTCTCGAGGTACGCGGGCAGGCTGCCTTCCCTCACCGGCAGATGCCGCCGGAGGCTGATCCAGCCAAACAGCGCGAAAACGATGGCGATCAGCCCCAGACAAAGGCCCAGAAAGCGGACCACGAGGATGGCGGCGACGACGAGCAGGATCCGCCCCCCCGTCGCCTGCAGCAGGTTCGAAAGGGCGAGGCGCACCCGGCGGAGGCGCGGCCCGCGCTCCCGATGGCTGGCGAAGGCAATAAACAGGGGGTTCCCGGCAATGCTGCGGCGGACGGCCGAATCCCGCCGCAAGGTCCTCCCGTTCCTGGCCGGTGCCACGTTCATCCGCCGAGGCTCGCCCATGCGGGCAACCACGGCAACGGCCACGTCGAGAATTGGCTGGATTCCCCGCGCCCCCGGCGGCGAGAAAAGCAACAGGAACCCGCCGGGAGACGCGACCGCCGATGATGCTCATCGAAATGGACCTCGTAGAGATCCAGATCTCCGGGGAGAACGGCCCCCAGATCCTGATTCTCAAGGAGAAGGACGGCGACCGCTACTTCCCGATCTATATCGGCTCGTACGAGGCGGCGATTCTCGACCAGACGGTGCGGGGCATGGAGACGGCCCGGCCGCTGACCCACGACCTCGTCCTGAACGTTGTGGACGGCCTCGGCGGCGAGCTTACCGGCATCATGGTCGATGAACTCCGCGAGGAAACCTTCATCGGCAAGCTCATGGTCCGCATTTCAAGTGGCGAGACCGTTCGCATCGACACGCGGCCGAGCGACGCCATCGTCCTCGCGATGAAACGCCGCGTTCCCATCTATGTCGCCGAGGAGGTCCTCGCCGCGACAAACCTCGAACGCGATGACGACTGAGACCGGGGCAGCCGCACCGGACCTTCCCTCCGGCAGGGCGCCGCTGGCCTTCGCCCTCGCCTTCCTTGTCTATACGCTCTTTCTTTTCTCCGTCTCGCTCGTCCCGATCCGCTCCGACAACGACTGCTGGTGGCATGTAAAGTCCGGGCAGTATATCAGTACATACGGCCTGCCGGAGCATGACGTCTTCAACTACATGGCGGAGGACGACGAGTGGCACAACCACGAGTGGCTGAGCCAGGTGGTGATGTGGCAGGCGTGGCGCGCGGGCGAGGCATCGGGCCTCGGCGGCTGGCGGGGTGTGGTGCTGTTCAAGACGCTGGTGCTGTGGGCGGCCTACGGCGTCTGCTTCCTGCTGGCGGCGCGATTGTCGCGCAATGCCTGGATCGCTCTGCTGGTGGTGGTGCTGGCGGTGGCGATCGGGCGGAGGACCTTCCAGCCGCGGCCGCCGGTGATCTCCAACCTGTTGCTGGCGGGCCAACTGCTGCTGTTCGTGGCGGTGGCGGAGGGGTGGATCCGGCGCCGCTGGCTGGCAGTGCTCCCGCCGGTCATCGCGCTCTGGACGAATCTCCATGGGGGATGGATGGCGGCGGGCGTTGTGGTGGGCGCCTTTGGGGCGGACCAGGCGGTGAACATTGTCCGGCGGCGCCTGCCGAGGATGCCCCTCGCACGGCCGGTCGGCCTTCTCGCCCCCCAATGGCTCGTTGCCTTCCTCCTGGCCTGCCTGCTCGCCACGCTGGCCAATCCGTACCTCCACAAGTTGTACGAGCTGCCCGGCCGCGTCCTTTCCGAAACGGACCTCGTCCGCAGCCTCGGCGAGCTCCGCCCGCCGGACTTCTTCTTTGTCATCGACTTCGAGTTCGCGGTGCACGGCGCGTTTTTCCTCGCGCTGTTCAGCCGTCGCCTGCGCCCACGCCTTTGGGAGGTCCTCATCTATCTCTTCTTCCTCCACCAGGCGATCCAGCACGTCCGGCATCTGCTCCTCTTTTCGGTGATGATGGTGCCGTTGTATACACGGCTGCTGGTGGCGGTGGCGGAGGCGGGCTCGGCTTCACTGGCGGACTGGCGCCCGCGGACGACGCGACTGCCAACCTTGATCGCCCTGATCCTCGCCCTGCTCACGGCGGGATGGGTGATCGTGAACCCGCGGGAAGGTGGCCGCATTGGCTGGCTGTTCGACACGTCCCAACCGGCCCGAACGTATATACAGCGCAACCTCCAGTACCTCCGGGGCGACGGGTACATCCGGGCCAACTTTGCCGCGGAGGTCTGCGACTTCATCGAGGCGGCGAGGCTCGAAGGCCGCATGTTTAACGAGAACAACTACGCCGGGTACCTCATCTGGCGGCTGGCGCCAGAGGAACATCGCGTGTTCAGCGACTCGCGCTTCGACATTTTCGGGGCGCGGATCTGGCGCCTCGAGGGCGCCATCGCTGGCGGGGTGGAACCCCTCTGGCGCGAGCTGCTGGACGAGTACGAGGTCCAGTGGCTGATCAACCGGGGAGGCACGGGGCTGGAGGGGCGGCTGCGCCAGGGGGGATCGGGCTGGGTCGAGGTCGCCCGCTGGCCGATCCTCAACTGGCAGGTGTGGATCCGCGACGTGCCGGACAACGCGGCAGTGATCGATCGTGCTCGCCGCGAGGCCGCACGGATGGGTGCCTCTGCGGGAGGACGCTGACCCCACCGCCGGAAGCCCTTGCCCATCTCACAATTGTCGGCCAACCCTCCCCTTCATCAAAATCGCGGAGGAAAAGGCGATGCGCGAGTTCTGCGGGGTGCTTCTTGTTGCCCTCCTCGTGGCCACCGGCGGTGCCAGCGCCGCCCTCCCCATCGAGGACCAGGTCCGCAACCTGATGGAGACGCTCGAGGGCGAACGGGTCGGCTTCATCACGAACCCCACGGCGGTGGACGGTTCCTATCGTCACCTGGCGGACCGGCTGCACATCGATCCGGGTGTCGAGATCGTGGCCTTCTTCGCGCCGGAACATGGCATCCGTGGCGACGCCCAGGCCGGCGACTCGGTCGACGACATGACGGATCCCGTCACCGGGGTGCGCGTTTACTCGCTCTATGGCGAGCGACGCGCGCCCACACCTGAACAGCTCGAGGGCATCGACTCCCTCCTCTTCGACATCCAGGACGTCGGGGCACGCTTCTATACATATATCTGGACCATGAGCGTGTGCATGGAGGCCGCGGCGGAGGCGGACGTGCGTTTCGTGGTCTTTGATCGTCCGAATCCCATCGGGTTGACCCAGGTGGAGGGATCCCCGAACACGCGCGACGAGGGCATGATCGGGCGCCTTTTGGAGGGTGAGGACTTCGGCCTGCCGGTGCGCCATGCCATGACCGTCGGCGAGGTGGCGACATATCTCAATGGCGAGTGGTACGATGGGGAGGTGGATCTCGAGGTGGTGGCCGTCCCCGGGTATCACCGGGGGATGACCTTCGAGGAGACGGGTTACCCGTGGGTGATGCCGTCGCCGAACATGCCCACACGGGAAACCGCGCTGGTATATCCGGGGACGTGCCTCTTCGAGGGGACAAACCTGAGCGAGGGGCGCGGGACGACCCGTCCGTTCGAGCTGATTGGTGCCCCCTACGTGAACGGAATCGATTGGGCCGCGGCGCTGAACTCCCGGGGTCTCCCGGGCGTGCGCTTTCGTCCCGCCTGGTTCACACCCACCTTCGACGATCACGCGGGACAATCCTGCGGCGGCGTGCAGGTCCACGTCATCGATCCGGCGATCCATGACGCCGTCTATACGGGGCTGGTCATGCTCGAGGTGGCGAAGGATCTGTATCCCGATGAGGTGGAAATCACGCCGTGGGCGGGACGGCTGATGGGAGTGCCGGACCTTGACGAGCTCCTTGACACCGGGGACGCCGCCACAATCGCGGCCGGCTGGCAGGACCGGCTCGCCGCTTTTCAAGCACGGCGCGCGGAGTATCTGCTCTATCCGGCGGGGGAGACGAGCGGGTGGAACCTCCGCTAGGGAGGCTGCGACGCGAGAGGGACTGGCGCGACGAGGTCCTGCCCCGTGGCGATGCCCCCCTCGGCCCCTGGGAATCCCTGGGCCAGACATTTCTTTCGTCGCGGACGTGGCCGCGGGAGCACCGGCGGACGGCGTTCTTCTACTACCTTGCCGGACCCGAGCGGCGCGACCGTCGTCGGCTGATGGCAGCGCTCCCCTGGGCGGCCCTTGCCGTCGCCGAGGCGGCGATTGTCTATACGGTCCCGTCCGGCCCCGGCGGTGGTGCGACGCTCGCGGTCTTCATTCTTCTTGTCGAGACGATCTTCCTCGCGCCCTTCGCCGGGTTTCTTGCCGGCATGCATGCCTTCAGCGATATCCAGGGGTTTCGCGCGCGGGTGGGCTTCGACGCTTTGCTGGTGCTGCCGATCCCCCCCGGCGACATTGTCCACGGCCTCGGCATGAGGACGACCATCGGCTATACGGCGGGCCTTTACGTGAACGGCTTGGCGGTGGCCTTGATCTTTTTCGAGTGCTTTGTCCGCATGCCGGGCTCGCCGGAAACCATCGCCGTCCTGGCGGCGTTCCTTGTGGTGTTCCTGGCACGGCTTTACAGCCTGAGGGCCTTCGCCGATTGGGCGGTGGCCAATGTCGTTCGTGCCTCGCTTCTGCTGACGGATCCGGGCGAGGCCCACTGGCGGGCGTTTCGGGACTTTGCCGCATGGGGGCTGGTGTTCTATCTCGTGCCGGGGGCATTGCTCGTGGGCGGTATCGCGGCCTCGCTCCTGACCGGTTTCGGGGCGCCGGGTGCCTTGGCCTTTGCTGCGTCCACGAGCTGTTTTGTCCTTCTCATGGCGGGGCTCGCGGTCGGCCTTCTCGAGGTCCGGGCCGGGGGAATTCTTCGCGAGACCGCCGCAGCCTATCGCCATTGGGGCGTTGTCACCGGCGAGCCGTCGCCCCTTGCGCCGCGGGGTTGGCTTGGCGGATGGAGAAGGCCGAAGCCCGCCATCCGCCCCAGATAGTGGCGCTAGGAGCCTGCACATGTATATACCCGAGCTGATCCGTCGCAAGCGCGAGGGCGGGAGCCTCACGCGCGAGGAAATCTCCGCCTTCCTCGAGGGATACCTCCGCGGCGATGTGGAGGAGTACCAGGTGGCGGCGTTCCTGATGGCCGTCTTCTTTCGCGGGATGGCGCCGGAGGAGGCCGCCGCCCTTGCCCTCGTGATGAAGGAAAGCGGAGAGGTCTTTGACCTCTCCGGTATAGACGGCCCCAAGGTCGACAAGCACTCGACCGGCGGTGTGGGCGACAAGGTGTCGCTGGTGCTGGCGCCGCTCGTCGCGGAGGCCGGCGGCATCGTGCCGATGGTCAGCGGTCGTGGGCTTGGCCACACGGGGGGCACGCTCGACAAGCTCGAGGCGATTCTTGGCTACCGCTGGAATCTGGACCAGGAGGCTTTCCGACGCCAACTGGCCCGTGTTGGCTGCGCGATCATCGGCCAGACGGATCGCTTTGTGCCTGCAGACAAGCGCCTCTACGCCTTGCGCGACGTCACCGCCACCGTCGAGTCGGTCCCCCTCATCAGCGGCTCGATCCTCTCCAAGAAGGCGGCCGCTGGCACCGAGTACCTCGCCATGGACGTCAAGACGGGCTCCGGCGCGTTCATGGAGACGGAGGACCGGGCACGGGAACTTGCGGAGTCTCTGGTTCGCATCGGCGGCGAGATGGGCATGCGCGTTTCCTGCCTCCTGACACAGATGAACCAGCCGCTTGGCGTCGCGGTCGGGAACGCGCTGGAAACACGCGAGGCCATCGACGTGCTGCAGGGGGGCGGCCCGGCGGACGTTCGCAAGGTCACGGTGGCCCTGGGGGCGCGCATGCTCGTTCTGGCGGGTCTCGAGAAGGAGGAGGACAAGGCGACGGTGAGGCTCGAGCGGCTCCTCGATGGTGGCCAGGCGCTCGAGCGGTTCCGCCAGTGGGTGGCGGCGCAGGGCGGCGACCCGCGCGTGGCCGACGAATCGACTCTGATGGAGGTTTCCGGCGAATCGGAGGTCCTGCGGGCGGAGGGCGGGGGGTACCTGGCGCGGATGAACGTGCGCGAGATCGGCGTTGCGGCGAACCTGCTAGGGGCGGGGCGCCTGCGGGCCAGCGATTCGGTGGACCTGGCGGTCGGGATCGATGTGCCGGCCAAGATTGGCGACCGTATAGACGCGGGCCAGCCGCTCGCGGTGATTCACCACCGGGGCGGGCGCGGACTCGCGGAGGCACGCGAGCGGCTCCGCCAGGCCATCTCCATCAGCGAGGAAGCCGTGACTCCGCTGGAGCTGGTCATCGGCCGGGTGGGCTAGGGGGCGGCCCTTCGTCCGGACCCTCAGCGTCGAGGGTGGGAGGTCCGGGTGGCCGCGGTGGCGTCGCTGTCGACGCCGAGAACGGCATTGATTTCGGAGAGGTGGCGGGTGACGAGCGCGTGGAGGTTCGAGATGCGCTGGTACTGGTCCGAGGCGTGGTGGAGCCGGTGGGCGAGGTCGCGGGCGAGGGCGAGGGCCATGGCGGAGTTGCGTTCGAGGAAGCGATTGAAGTCGTCGAAGGCGATCTGGAGGAGGACGGTACGCTCGAGGGCGCGGACCGTGGCCGAGCGGGGGGTGTGGGTGAGCGGCGCCATCTCGCCGATGAAGGCGCCTTCCTCGCCGATGGTGGCGATCCGGCGGCCTGATTTGAGGATTTCCACGACGCCGGTAACCAACACATAGCATTCGAGGGAGCGATCATCCTCGTAGAAGAGGACCTTGCCGAGATCAACCACGACGGGCTTGGTGGGCACCTGCTTGTCGGTGATGAGGCTGCGGAGGACCTCGTTGTCGATGAGGGCGTCGTCGTCGAAGAGGGTCTCGAGCTTGGCGCGGGAGGATTCGGCGGCGGCCGGTGTGGAGGAGGTGGTGAGGGCGCCGGAGCGTACCTGGCGGAGGAGTTCGAGGGCCTCGGAGGGGGTGTCCGGCCGGAGGTTCGGGCGGCGTTCGCACAGCCGGGCGATGAAGAAGGCGAGGTCGCCGGGGAGCTCTGGATCCACCGTTCGTATATCGGGGACGTCATCGGTGATCTTGCGGGTGAGAAGGAGCGAGGTGTTGAGGTCGGTAAAGGGGGGGCGGCCTGCGGCGAGGTGAAAGAGGGTACTGCCGAGGGAGTAGAGGTCGGCGCGGATGGTGATCTCCTCCTCGCCGGAGGCCATCTCGGGGGCGAGGTACATCGGCGTTCCCAGGACTGATCCGGTCTGCGTCAGGCCCACATCATCGAGGTACTTGGCGAGGCCAAAATCCATCAGCTTGATCGTGCCGTCGTTGAGGCGGAGCATGTTGGCGGGCTTCACATCGCGATGGATGATGTTGGCGCGAAAGGCGGCGCCGAGGGCGTGAAGGGCCGCCTCGGCCACGGCCCAGACCTCGCCGATCTCGAGCCTTCCGTACCTCCGCAGGCGATCCGACAGGCTTTCGCCCTGGAGGAATTCCATGACCAGGAAAGGGTGCAGATCGACGATGCCATGGCTGATGCCACGGACGATGTTTTCGTGGCGGAGGTTGATGAGGAGCTGTGCCTCGCGCTCCCACCGCTTGCGGGCGGTCGGCTGGGAGGCGATATACGCCGTGAGGAACTTGACCGCGTAGCGTTCCTTTGGGTTCGCGTTGTCGTGGGCGAGGTAAACGGTGCTGGTCGCCCCGGCACCGATGGGGCGGTCGAGGGTGATGCCCTCGATGAGGTCCGGCCGGATGGAGCCTGCTGCGTCGCCGCCCGGCATAATGTCTGTCGTTCCGATCATGCTCTTGGTTTAGGGGGTTGGGGCCGGACCATGGCAAGCCCGAGTCGGCCCGGCGGTGCGATCAGGTGGCCTGTTGCTCGGCGGGGGCATCATCGGCGGTGGCCACGGCATTGCGGCCGGTGCGCTTTGCCCGATAGAGCGCATTGTCCGCCTGCGCGATCAGGTCGTTGCTCGTGACCTTTTCCCCCGGCAGCGAGGCGACGCCAAAGCTCGCCGTAATCGGGATGTCGTTTTCGATCCAGGGCACCGGCTTCGTATGGAGTTCGGTGCGGAACCGCTCGGCCCAATGGCAGGCGCCCTCCATGTCCGTATTCACGAGGACCACGATGAACTCCTCGCCGCCAAAGCGTCCCGCCATGTCCATTTCCCGGATCGACATGCGGAGCCGATAGCCGATCACGCGCAGAACCTCGTCGCCGGCCTGGTGGCCATAGCGGTCGTTGATCTCCTTGAAGTGATCGAGGTCGAACATGACGATCGAGAGCACGTGTCCGTAGCGCTGGCTGCGGCGGCACTCCTTGTCGAGCTGCTCGATGACCGTTTGCCGGTTGAACACGCGCGTAAGGCCGTCGTGCATGGCGCGGTCCTCGAGACTCTCGCGCAGTTCGAGATTGTGGATCAGTACGCTGATCAGGTCGCCGATCACAAAGAAGGTCTGGAGGAAGGTTTCGTTGAGCTGGTCGTCGCTGTTGGGGAGGACGGTAAGGAAGCCGCGGGTCTGGGCGCCGCTGGAAATCGGCGTTGTCATGTAGGAGGAGGAGGTGACCTCGGGAGCCCACTCCTGCTCGCTGTGGCCGCTGAGGGAGGCGAGCCAGGACCAGGACACGTTGAGGTCCGCGCGGAGGATTTCCCAGGCCTCCTGGAGGTGATAGGTCAGCGTCTCGATGACGCGGGGGGACAGGCCCTTGGGCGAATGGAGGTAGATGAGGGGATGGGGGTCTGCCGGGAACACGAGGATAATGAGCCGGGCCTCGATCAGATGGGTCAGCGTGGAGTCGAGGGTCGGCGCGATATGCATGCGGTTGCTGACTTTGAGGAGCGCGCTGCTGATTTCGTAGAGGCCGCGGACGCGGCTTTGTTCCTCGTCGAGTCGCTTGAAGCGAAGGCTGTCCAGCTGGATGGAATCCAGCACGCCGCGCAGATAGGCGAGGTCCACGGGATGGGCGATGTGCCGCATCTGGGGGATCATGGAGCGGAGCAGGGGCGAGGGGTCGTCATTGCCGACGAGAAAGATGCGCGCGTCGGAGCCGGTATCCTCGATGTGGCGGCCGAGGCGGTGCGCCAGCCCCTCGCCAGCGGCCCCGTCGATCAGGATCACATCCGCGTTCCCCACCATCTGGGGCGAGACCGTGTCGTCCACCGAGAGGCTGCTGATCAGCGCGTCGTTGCCCAGGGCCATCTGCAAATGCTCCACCTCGCCGGGCGAGAAGCCGGCCATGACAAGGCGCTTCAAGGCAGATGTGGGGGTAGGTTCGGCCACCGGTTTCGGTCGGAAGGAAGGGGTTCGCGCGTGTCCAAGAGAGGAGCCCAATGATCTCAGGATCGCAAAAGAAAACTTTTCCGGTGCTCCCCAGCCCACGCCGTTGAGGTTGTGTCCCCACCGGCCACCCCCCTTAAGTTCCCGCCACGGAAGGGGGCGCCCATGCCAGGCAACAGCGGTTGGAAAGTGACAGTTCTGGGGACGGGAACGAGCGCCGGGGTGCCCGTTATCGGATGCGATTGCCCGGTCTGCACCAGCGGCGACCCCCGCAACAACCGCCTGCGCTCCAGCATCCTCCTGCGCAACGGCCCCCAGGCGATCGTTGTCGATACCGGGGCCGACTTCCGCCAGCAGGCCCTCCGATGGTCCATCAACCGCCTGGATGCGGTCCTTATCACCCATGCCCACAGCGACCACATCGCTGGCATCGACGAGGTCCGTCTCTACAATTGGAAGCAGAAGGCCGTCATGCCGGTCTATGCCAGCGCCGAAACCCACGACAGCCTCCGCCGCCGCTTCGACTATATCTTTCATCCCATCCAGACCGGTGGCGGCGTCCCCCAGCTGGACCTCCAGACCGTCGAGGACGAGTTCGAGGTCCTCGGCCTCCGCGTCCTCGTCCTCCACGTCATGCATGGGCGCATGCCCGTCATCGGTTTTCGTTTCGGAGACTTTGGGTACATCACGGACGCGAGCGAGGTCCCGCCGGAGACCCGCGAACGTCTCCGGGGCGTCCGGTATCTCATTCTGAATGCCCTGCGCCATCGCCCCCACCCCACTCATCTCACCGTCGAGCAAGCCGTTGAAGTCACCCGCGACATCGGCCCCGAGCGCGCCTGGTTCACCCACATCACCCACGATCTCGACCATATGGAGACCAACGCGGGCCTGCCCGAGGGGATTGCCCTCGCCCACGACGGCCTCGAGTTCGATATCGATCCCATGGCCTGGAGCGATGGGCGCGGCGGCTGATGGGCCCTGGCGGGGGAAGGCCCGTTCGCCCGGTCCGGCAATTCTGGATGGGTGATGCGAGTCGACGCTGCGGCTAGCTGATCGGCACCCGGAACAGCAACTCCATCGCCGGGTCGTTGAACACGAGCCAGAAGCCCTGCACACTGTTGAAGCCGCGCATGGCAATTCGCACGACGGCGTTCTGGCCGGGACGGAGCCGCAGCGGACCGGAAAACCCGGCCAGTTCCGCCGTCGCCGGATTCACCGGCACCAGGTCCGTTTGCCGGTTCGGCCCCTTGATCATCGCAAAGTTCTGGGGAACCAGCACCATCTCCCGGTCGCTCCTGTTCACCACCGACACGACAATCACCGGGCCAATGGCTTGGGCATGAATCCCAAGGCCCTTGTGGACGGTGGTGGGCTCCGTATAGGCGGGCGAGGAGGCCACCTCGAGGACATAGTCGTCCCGGAGTTCCGGGTTGGTTGCGTCCTCGCCGGGTCCTCGGCCGCCACAGGCCGCCATCGCGGTGATCAGGGCGAGGGGCATCGCACGGCGGAAGGGGCGGATCGGGTTCATGGCTGCTGGGCCTCTGGCGGTGCTTCCGGTGTCGCGGCGCCGGAGTCGGCGTTCGGCTGCGAGTATTGTTCGTCGAGGCGCTGGGCCGCTTCCTCCTGGAGGCGCTCGCGTTCGGCGGCGGGCGACCGTGTGCCGGTGATCGGCGCCACCGGCCCCGGCGGCATAGGCCTTGGGGGCGGGGCATTGAACACGCCGAGATACGCCGCCAGCGCCGCGCCGACCCCCGCCAGCAGCAACAACACGATCACCATCGTCAGCGAGCGCATCCCGATCGTCGACGAACGGCGTTCCGTCAGCTTGAGGTCCTCGATGGGAAAGCGGCCGGTTTGACTGGAATCGGGAAGGGCGCCCGTTTGCGAGGTCGGATTGCGGCCCGGCGCGCGGTTGGCCCCGCGGGCCTTCGGACGATTCGTCCCGGCGCTCCCCCCACCTCTCTCCGTGCCCCCCAGACCCGTGGGCACCTTGAAATCATCCCCCGAATAGAGCCGCGATCCCCCCGCCGCGCGAAAGTCGAACAACGTGCTGATGTTCGTGCTCTTGTCTCGAAGGGCCTTCAGCAGCTCGCTGCAGAATTCGCCAGCGGAGGCGAATCGATCCTCGCGGTTGGGAGCCATCGCCTGAAAGAGAACCGCATCGACCGCGAGGGGAATTGAGCGGTCGACCTCCGAGGGGGCAGGGAACTCGCCCTCCGGCATGCGGCGGGTCATCATCTTGTAGAACGCCACGGCGAGCGAGTAGACGTCGGCACGCTGGTCCACATGGGCGGGGTCGTGGGCCTGCTCCGGCGCCATATAGTAGGTCGTGCCGAGGGGGCGGTTGGTGGTGTCGCTGGCGCCGGTATCGTTGACGCTTTCCCCGCCGCGGACCAGGTGCGCGATGCCAAAGTCCCCAATCTTGATTTGGCCATCGTGGCGCACGAGGATATTCGACGGCTTGATATCGCGGTGGACGACGCCGGCCTTGTGGACGTAGTCGAGGGCGCTGCCACAGGCGCTGATGACGTCACGCCAGTCCGCCGGCTTCAGGCTGTTGGCGATGATCTTGTCGTCGAGGTCTTCGCCCTCCACGTATTCCATGATGAAGTAGTAGACGGAATCCTCGCGGCCGCGATCAATGATGGTGACAACGTTGGGATGGCTGAGGGCGGCGAGGGCGCCGGACTCGGCCTCGAATCGACGCACGAAGGAGGGGTCCGAGGCAAAACGCGGGTGCAGCGCCTTCACCGCCACAAACCGGTTCAGGCTGATCTGGCGCGCGCGGTAGACATAGGCCATCCCCCCTTCGCCGATCTTCTCCACAACTTCGTAGTTGGTGCCCAGGATCTGGCCGGGGCGAAGGAGCGTGCCCCCCCGGCGGGGTTGCCGGTCGGCGGGGGAGTTCGGGGTGTTCGGGGGAGTCACCGGTGACTTGAGCGGGGGCATTTGTCCAAAGGATGGAACACGAAGCGCAGCGGGGTCTCCGGCAGGTTCTTGACGAGCCGACACTGGCACTCCAGTACCGCACGCGCCCGTTCGTAGACGTGCCCGCCGATGGCAATCAACTCCAAAGGCTTGGGGAAGTGAAGCTGTGGAGAGATCCTCAGGGGATTCATCTCCGCTTGTGGACAGGGCAACCCGGTCCCGTATGCTCCGAAGGATGGAACGGCTCCGCGACACCGTCACGATCAAGGCTCCGCTCGACGAGGTCTTTCGTTTCTACGCCGACCCGTGGAACGTCCCAAGGCTGACTCCGCCCGACATGAACCTGCGGGTTGTCCGCGCGGACCAACGCATGCGCCGCGGAAGCCACGTCCTCTTTGCCACCCGCCCCACCCTCGTTCCCTTCGAGCTCCAGTGGCACTTCGAAGTTGTTCATTTCGTCCAGAACGAAACCTTTACCGATCGCCTCATAAAGGGTCCCTTCCAGTTCTGGGAGCACCGCCACGACTTTCGTTCCCTCGCGGAAGACGAGACCGAGGTCATCGACACCATCGAGTTTGATGGCGCCCACGGGTTCCTTCGCACCGTGCTTGGAGTTGACTACCTCATCCGCAAGATCGAGGAGATGTTTGCCTACCGCGAGGGGGTCCTTCGCGAGGTGTTGGAACGCCGCTCCTCCGAGGCGTGACCCCCCCATTCCCCTTCTCTCAATTGTCACTTGGCATTTTCTCGTCACACTGAAAATGGTCATACTTCGACCTCGTGTAGCGCCCTAAACGATCCCCCATGATTCGCCCCTTTCTCCTGCTTCTCGCCGTCGTCGCCTCTCTCGCGGCCGGACCGGCGCCCGCCCCCTCCCAGGGCGATCACGTCAAGATCACCATCAGCGGGTCCGATACCATGAACTTGCTGACGCAACGCCTCGCCGAGTTCCACCTGAAGGGCCATCCGAACGTCGAGATCTCCGTCCGCGGCGGCGGCTCCACCGTTGGTATCGGCGACCTGATGGATGGCATCGTGGACATTGCCCAGAGCTCCCGCAAGATGACGCCCGAGGAGATCGACGAGGCGAAGGCCAACGGC
>CAYQTO010000093.1:0-1585 GCA_964420455.1 uncultured Candidatus Sumerlaeota bacterium
GCTCGAGGCGCGCGGCTGGATCGACAAGGCGTCGGACTACGTGTTCGTTGCGTTCGATACGGAGGGGACCGAGTACCGCCGGGCGCGGGGCCTGCTCGAGAGCTATACGCGGTCGGCCATGCTGTATATTCTGGCGTTGCCGGCGCTGACGGCGCTGGGGGCGTGGGCGGGCCGCGAGCGCCGCTGGGCCGAGGTCGCCCTGGTCGCTGTCGTCGCGGCGGTGTCCGTGTGGTACCTGCTGCTGACGAAGTCGCGGGGGGCCTGGCTGGCGTCGGGCGCGGCGGTCTTCGCGGCGCTGGTGCTGCTGCGGTGTTCCCGTTGGCTTCTCGGGGGGGTGGGGGTGGGGGGGATGGTGCTGGTGCTGGCGTTGCCGGGGGTTCGCGACCGGGCCAGCACCATGGTCGAACATGCGGACGACCCGAACCTGCTGTTGTCGCGGCGGCTGGAGCTCTGGGCGCAGGCCGCCCGGCCCCTGCGCGAGAATTACTGGACCGGTGTCGGCTATGGCGGAAACGTGTTCCTGACGGATGCGGCAATCGCCCGTTATGAACTGCGGACGGATCGCCGCCAGCCGGACCTCCACAATCTTTACCTGCAGACGCTGGCGGAGGTGGGCGCGGTGGGCTTCCTTGCCTATGGCTGGCTGGTGGTGGTGACGCTGGGGGCGGGGTGGCGGACGGCGCGTTCGGAACCGGATCTGGTGGGGACCTCGGGGGCGCTCGCGGGGGTCGCGGCGATGTTGGCCATTGGGGCGGTTTACTACATGAACGAGGAGCAGGGGGGCCAGTTGCTTTGGACCGCGGCGGGGCTGCTGTTGGGGGGGCGAACGGTTTCGTTTCCCGGTTTCACCAAGAAATCCTCGCTTCCTCCTTGACCGGAGAGGGCCGATCCTTGCGATTGTCTCGCTTTCTGGAAGGCCTGCCTTCCGGCGATCAGGCACGCCCTGCTCGCGCGGTCGCCGCAGATCCTCCTCCACCGTCCAGCCTTAAGACCGGAGAGTCCATGCAGGTAAAGCAGGTCGCCGAACTGATCGGCGTAGACAAGAAAGAAGTCATCGAAGAGCTCGAGCGGATGCGCGATTCGATCACCGCGCAGGGCGGAAAGCTTGCAAAGAAGCTGACCGCCGCGAGCAGTCTGGACGATGCGATCGCCGCGCAGGTCATGGCAAACTTCGACACGCGGCGCCAGAAAGAGGTCGAGCAGCAGCGCGAGGAGGAGGGCCGGCGTCGCCGAGAGGAAGAGGAGCGGCAGCGGGCGGCAGAGGCCCTGCGTCGCCAGAAGGAAGAGGAAGAGCGAAAGAAGCAGCAGGAGGCGGCGCAGAAGGCGGCGCAGGCCGAATTGGCCCGTCGACAGGCGGAGATGCAGCGGCGCCAAGCGGAAGAAGCGCGTCAGGCAGCCGCCCGGCAGGCCTCCCCGGGAGGGGAGACACCGGCCCCGCCCGCCCCGCCAGCGCCCCGCGTGGGTGCCCCGATCCCAACAGCCAAGCGGGCGGAGGGCGCTCCGTCGGGCCCTGCACCCTCACGCCCCCCCGGATTTGCCCAGCCGGGAGCCCCGCCCCGGGGCCCCCACCCGTCCGGCGACCGTC
>CAYQTO010000093.1:1595-10311 GCA_964420455.1 uncultured Candidatus Sumerlaeota bacterium
TGCCGGCGCGGGCCGACCCGCCCCATCGGGCGAACACCGCCGGCCCGGCGATCGGCCCTCCCAGGGCGGGCCGTCGCAAAGGCCCCGCGGCGACGCGCCCCCCCGCCGCCGCGAAGGCGGCCCCCCCTCGGCTTCGGGACGGGAAGAACGCCCCGCCAACACCGCCCAACTCGAAAGCTTCGTCACCCAGGGGCTCCAGTCCGACGTCAAGGACGAGTATCGCCGGTCCCCCCGCCGCGGGAAGGCCCCCAAGGGCCCGGAAACGCGCGACAAGGCCCTCGAGAAGCCAAAGAAGCCGGCCAAGACCGTGGAGGACGGACGCAAGCGCATCCGCCCCTCGCAGCTGTTCAATCTGGAGGCGGGGCTCGAACGCGGGCCCAAGGGCAAGAAACGGCCCACCGGGCCCCAGCGCGGCCAGCAGCGCCAGCACCCCGCCGAAAAGGTCGAGGAAAAGCCCAAGGTGGTCACCATGCGGGGCGACTTCACCGTGGGCGAATTCGCCGAAAAGACCAAGCTCGGTGTGACCGCCGTCATGGGCAAGCTCATGGCGATGGGCAAGCTGCTGACGATCAACCAGATCCTCGAACCGGACCTCGCGGAGGAACTGGCTCTCGAGTTTGAAATGGAGATCAACGTCGAACGGGAAGACGACGCCTCGGATATCGACCGCTTCGTCAACGAGACGGGCAAGCCGGAGGACTTCCAGCCGCGGGCGCCCATCGTGACCGTCATGGGCCACGTGGACCATGGCAAGACGTCGCTCCTCGACCGAATCCGCAAGGCGGACGTGGCGGCCCACGAACACGGCGGCATCACCCAGCACATCGGGGCGTACCACGTGCAGACGGAGAAAGGCCCGATCGTCTTCCTGGACACGCCGGGCCACGCGGCCTTCACGGAAATGCGCTCGCGGGGGGCCAACATCACCGACCTGGTGGTTCTGGTTGTCGCGGCGAACGACGGCGTCATGCCGCAAACGATCGAGGCGATCAGCCACGCCCGCGCGGCCGGGGTGCCCATCCTTGTGGCCATCAACAAGATCGATGTGGACGGGGTGAACCTGGACCGGGTGAAGCAGGGGCTGATGGGCCAGGAACTCGTGCCCGAGGAGTATGGCGGCGACACGATCATGGTGCCGGTCTCTGCGCAGACGGGCGAGAACGTCGACAACCTGTTGGAGTACATTGCGCTGCAGACGGAAATCCTGGAGCTGAAGGCGAACCCGAAGCTGCCGGCGGTGGGCACGGTCGTGGAAGCGCACACGGACCCGTTGCGTGGATCGACGGCCACGGTGCTTGTGGAGAAGGGAACGCTGCGGCTTGGCGACGTGTTCGTGTGCGGGATGGAATTCGGTCGCATCCGTGCCATGCGCGACGACCGGGGAAATCCGCTCGAGGAGGCACCGCCGGCAACGCCCGTGGAAATCCTCGGGATCAGTGGCGCCCCGGCAGCTGGCGAAAAATTCGTCGTGGTTCCCTCCGAAGGCCAGGCGCGCAATATCGCCGAGAAGCGCCAGTCGCGCCGCCGCACCCGCAGCGCCATCTTCAAGCCCCAGCTCAGCCTCGACAACCTCGCCGAGCACATGAGCGAGGACGAGACGCTGACTCTCAACCTCATCGTCAAGGGCGACGTCCAGGGCTCCGTCGAGGCGATCAACAACGCGCTGCTGAAAATCCGCAGCGACAAGGTGCTGATCCGCATCCTTCACTCCGCCGTTGGCGCGGTCTCCCAGGCCGACGTCCAACTCGCCGACGCTTCCTCCGCCATTATCCTCGCCTTCAACGTGGGCACCGACCCGGCGGCCCGCGACCTGGCCGAGGAAAACGGCGTCAACATCCGCTCCTACAACGTCATCTACGCCCTCCTCGAAGATATGGAGAAGGCGATGGTGGGTATGCTGAAGCCGGAATTCGAGGAACACGAGGAAGGCCGCGCGAAGGTCCTCCAGACCTTCAAGGTCTCGAAGATCGGGACCATCGCGGGCTGCCTCGTGGAGGAAGGGACGGTCAAGATTGGCCACCAGGCCCGACTGCTGCGCAATGGGGCCATCATCTGGCGCGGCAAGCTCCGCTCGCTCCGCCGCGTCAAGGACGACGTCAAGGAGGTCCTCGCCGGTGTCGAGTGCGGCATCGGGCTCGAGAACTTCAACGACATCAAGGAAGGCGACATCCTCGAGTTCTACTCCATGGTGGAGCAGGAGGTCTCGCTGGTGAGCAGCGAGGCAACGGCCAGGAGCGGCGCCGAGTAGGCCCTTTCCCTCGGGAAATCCCCCCACCCCGCATGGCGACCGGTTGACAGGCCGGTTACTTTCACGGGGTGGGTTTTCATTTTCGAAATATCCTGTTGACCAGCATGAGACGGTCCAACCTAGTCCCCTTACACGTGCCCTATGGGCATCAGCCCCCAAATTTCCTCTGAAAGGAATCACGGCATGATTCGCAAAGCATTGGCATGCTCCGCGGCGTTGCTTCTCGCCGCCGGTCTGGGCCACGCCCAGTTAGAGACGGTGCTCGAAAACTTTGATACGGATACCGTTACCAGTAACCCGAACTGGACAGACCAGGACGTCAGTTCCGGTGAATTCCTGACCTACAACGCCACCGACAGCCAGTCCGGCTCCGGCGGGTCCATCACCTTCAACGATAGTGGTTTCAGCTACTTCGCCCAGCGCGTCTATCCCGGCCAGATCACCAGCGATGGTGCCTATCAGGTTCGGTTCTGGTACAAGAATGGCCCAGATTCCACGCCGGGTGTCGACTCGAGCGGCCTGTTCGAGGACGTCAACCTCCAAATCAACGGGGGCGCCAACATTTTCCCGACGAACTTCATCGGCCTCGACCCTAGCGAGACCCTCGCCTGGACGGAAATCACCACTCCCGCGACCAACCTGACCACCGGTGACCTGACCCTTCGCTGGGTTTCCAACAGCTCGGGCGCCACCATCACCATGCAGGTCGACACGATCACCCTGATCGAACTTCCGGCCCTTCCCATCTCCTTCACCGTCGATCCCCTCGACACCGCCCTCATCGACGACGTGGAGACAATCACTGTCGTCCCGGTTGGCGGCAGCGGTATCTACACCCAAGCGGACTTCGACGTTGATGGGGACTCGGTGATCGACTTCACCGACAATACGCCTGGCGACGGCTTCACCTTCGACCTCGATACGACCGCCCTTGCCGACGGTCCCGTGAGCATCGAGATCACCGTGACCGACGACGCTACGGATAGCGGCACCGCCACGGTCACTTACACGGTCGATAACGCGGAAGGCCGCGACGTGCTCTTCGTGGACGGCTTCGAGACCGCCTTCAGCGGCGGACTTCCCGTTGGCTGGAACCGCGTCGACTGGGATTCCGCCGGCGCGGCGGGCGGCCCCTTCGGCACCATCGCCCAGAATACCGCCATCCCCTTCGAGGGAGCCTCCGCCCTCGAGATCGACTACGCCACGAACCCCAACCCTAACCGCTATACGCTGGCCAGCGACGACATCCCCGGCGGCATTCGCAATGCCTACCGCATTCAGGGTGCCGTGCGCGGTCCCGGCGGCTTCACCCGCCTGGGCTTTGCCACCTCCGACGATAGCGGAGCGACGTGGACCGTCAATATCGGCCAGCTCTTTAACCCGGGCTCGACCGATACCGCCTGGGTTACCGGGCTCGGCCCCATCGTCGATCCGGCAGCCGAACCCGCCACGACCAACATCCGCATCGTCACCCACAAGTTCAGCGATGGCACCGCCCTGTGGGACGACATCGAGGTCACCGCCTCCGAGGCCGCCCTCGACGTCCAGGAGTGGGATCTCTACTGATCCGCCCCTGAACGCCCACCGATCACCCCGGAGGGGGGAGCCCATGCTCCCCCCTCCTTTTCTTTGACACCCATCCTCCGCCCTTTTCCAGAACCGCCATGCTCCGCCTCCTTCTCCCCCTCATGATCCTCCTTCTTGCCCGTCCGCTCGCCACCGCGGCACCGCCGGAACGCGTGCTCGGTTCCTTTCACGAGGCGCTGTACGAAGTCGCGCCGATCTACTTCACCACGGTTCCGCCGGAACCCGAGGCCGCCCGCGCCCACGTTCTCGCGCTCTGGGACAGTGCCGCCGATGGCCCCACCACGCCAACCGCCGGGGCGCCCCGCCTCGCCGTCTATACACGCAACCTCCTCTGGGAGGACGCCCTGCTCGAGCGTACCGTGGCGGACGATGCCTTCGCCCGGGAGATCATCGCCGCCAATCCCGGGCGCTTTACCGTCGCCGAATGGTTCCTGGGCGGGCGGTTTCTTCTGGCGGATTCCATCGCCGACCAGGTGGATGCCGCGCCGTGGACGCGCCGCGTCGCGTCGGTGGCCTCGCCGGAGGATTTCCGCGCCGTCGCGTCCGAGTTCCATGAATCCATTGGCCAGGCCGGCGATGGATGGCTGGCCCTTCGCCAGCGGGGCGGAATCCGGGACGACCTTTTTGACCTCTTTCACGGGCAGGATCCCGGCACCGCCTTCGGGCCCGAGCCCACCCTCCATGGCCGTCTGTATGGATATACGCAGATGCGGGGTGGGGCGGGGCTGTTGCCGGTCGCGGCGGTCCGGGCGGCGATGCCGGAGGTGCTCGAGAATTCGGTGATCGAGACCGAGCGTGCGCGGCTGGTGGACGAAGCGCTGGCGGGCGGAACGGCACGCCTGTTCCCGGAGGCCGTGACCGCGACCGGAGCCACGCCGGATACCGTCGCCTACGAGATCGACGGCGAGCCGCGCACCCTCGCGGAGGCCCGATCGTTCGTCTTCAACTTCTTTGGCGACTTTGCGAACCCGGCCTTTCGGGAGGCACTGGCGCGCCGCGCCCTCGGCAACGAGGTGGTGGCCCGGGCGGCCGCCGCGACCCCAATGGATCTCCAGCGCCGATATTTCGACGGGATGCGCACGCGGCTCGAACGCCTGGCCGCGGCGAATGACATCGCGGCGGGGTGGAAACCCGAGCCGCCGGGCGATCCGGGGGTGATGCAACTCGCCTTTTTTGCCCGGAGCCGCGACATCGCCGAGGTGTTGCCGCGGCGGTACAAGCTGGTGATGGGGGCGGTGCCGCGGAATCCGGACAGTCTTGCCCCCGGGCCCGAGGCTCTCGCCGCAAGCCACACGGCCTTTCGCGCGGCCGGCGACCTGCGGAAACGGCTCGACGCAGCGGACACCGCGGAGGCGGCCCTCGCCGTCGACCGGGGCCCCATCGCCGGCACCCGCCTCAGCAACATGACCTCCCGCTGGTTCTTCCCGTCCGAATTCCAGGATCCCATGCGGTCCGACCTCGAGGGCCGCCGGGCGGGGGAGACCAGCCCCGTTCTGGTGACCCCCGGCAGTTACCTCGTCTATACGGTGATCGACACGATCGAGGGGCTGGAGGAGGAGGAGAAAGAGGACGGCAAGCTGCTCGGCGACCTGTATAGACAGCTGGCGGAGAAGCGGCGGGCGGAGGCGATGCGGGCGCGGCTGTTGGGGCTGCTCGGGGCGGAATAGTCCCGAACGCTAGCGGGTCCTGCGCATCCACCAGTCCCAGCTGGTGCCCTCGCGGCGATAGCGCCAGCCGGTGACCGACGAATAATCCATGTGAAAGTAGCCGGTTTCCTCGCGGTCGCCGTCGGGGTCGTGGACGGTGTAGGTGGCCCTGACGATCCACTTCCCGGGTCCGCCGCGAAGGTCGAGGTCGCGGATTTCGACGCGGCGGTCCAGCAGGCGTTGGGCGATCTGCGCGGCGGCCTCGTTGTCGCCCCGATGGAGGGCTTCCTGCGCGGCCTCCGCATCGCGGACGACGTCGTCGGCGATCTCGGAGGTGAGGTGGAGTTCGAGTTCCTCGCGCATGGCCGCGGTGATCTCCGGGTCCGTTCGGAGGAACAGCTGGTAAGCGCCGATTCCGACGAGCAGGATGACGCCAATGATGGCGCCGGCGATGCCCTTTAGCTGGACGTTCATGGCGGGAGGGTCCTCCGCGGGTTGGTTGTCTTCTTTCCCTACCGCGGGAATGAAAGTTCATTCATCCGGCGGCGGGGGGTCAGCGTGTTTCGTCGATGCCGGAGCGGGCGCGGTGGAGCGCGGAGAGGAGGGTGCGCGGGGAGAAGGGCTTGGCGAGGACGACGCGGGCGAAGGACTGGAGGCGCGGGTGGACGGCGGGGGTGCCGCGAACGGTTGTCAGGATGACGGGGGCGCGCCGTTGGTAGTCCTTGAGGAGGCGGCTGGCGAGGTTGGTCTCGCCGGGGAGGAGAGCATTGTCGAGGAGGATGGCGGAGAAGGGGGTGCCGGCCAATTCCTGGCTGGGAAGGGTTTCCTCGCGGGCGATCACGTTGAAGCCGGCCTGTTCGAGGATCGTCTTGGTGGCGATGCGGATCTCGGAGAAGGACTCGACGAGGAGGACCTGACCGCCGAGGGTACGGGTGGTCTCGTCCCATCGTTCCCGTGTGGCGGAGACGCCCCTTTCCGGTACGGGGAGGAACACGCGAAAGCGGGTGCCCTTTCCCTCCTCGGATTCGACCTGGATGACGCCGCCATGGCCGCGGACGATGGTGCGCAGGGCGGCGAGGCCGAGGCCGCGGCCGCTCCCCTTGGTGGAGAAGAACGGCTCGAAGATGCGGGCGCGCGTCTCCTCGCTCATGCCGCGGCCATTGTCCGCCACCGCGAGGACGCAGTACTCGGCCTCCGGGTAGCCCTCGCCGCCGGATTCCTCCGTGCTCACCGCCAGTTCCAGTCGCCCCTCGCGGGAGCCGATCGCCTGCACCGCGTTGGTGACGAAGTTCATGACGACCTGGCGGAGCTGGACCAGGTCGCCGTCTATACGCGGGGTGTCCTCGTCGGGCGTAGGACGACCTCGGTGCGGGCGCCGATGGTCGTGCGGAGCAGTTCCACCACGTCGCGGACGGTCTCACACAGGTCGACCCGGTTTCCAAGGTTGGGCTTTCCGCGTCCGCCAAGGAGCAGCATCTGCTGGGTGAGGTCCGCCGCCCGTTCCGCCGCGTGGGAGATCTGCTGGAAGAGGGGCTGGAAGACGGGGTATTCGGCGGACTCGAGCTTGCCGAGCTCCGCATTGCCCATGATGCCGACGAGGAGGTTGTTGAAATCGTGGGCGAGGCCGCAGGACAGGAGCCCGAGGGCCTCGAGCTTCTGGGCTTCCTCGTGCTCGCGCATGAGGCGAAGGCGTTCGACTTCCTCGGCGCGCCGACGCGTCACGTCCAGAAGGATGCCGGCGACGCCGCCGCGCAGCTCCTCGCCCTCCTCGTGGAGGGGCACCACGATCCCCTCGAAGGCCTTCCCATCGTCGAGGGTGAACTCGCAGCGGGCGCCCCGGTTGGCCCGTGCCTCGCCAACGGCCACGGCAAGGTCCGGCGCCTCGTCCAGATGATCGAACAGGCTTTCGTCCGCACCGATCTTCAAGCGACGGAGCGGACCCCCCGCCCGGTCGTGCATGAAGATCAACTGCCCCTTTCCGTTGGTGGCAAAGACGGTGATGGGCATCTCGCCGAGGACCGACTCGAGGAGGCTCGTCTTCAGGTTGAGGTCCTCGCGGGTGCGCACGTCCTCCGTCACGTCGAGGGAGAACCCGCCGAGGTGGATTTCCTCGCCCGGGGTGCGGATGGGAAACTTGTAGCTGATCCAGTGGGTGGCGTCCTTGCCGGTGCCGATGCGCTCGCGAAAGGTGCGCGGGACCTGCTCGGCCATCACGTCCTCGTCGTTGGTGCGAAAGCGGGTGGCGGTCGTCTCGTCGAACAGGTCGTAGTCGGTTGCGCCCTCCCACGGCTGCCCCTCGATCAGATTGCTAAACGCATCGTTGCAGAAGACGTACACGCCACCGCGGTTCTTCACATAGCACGGCGCGGGGATGATCCGCATGAAGTCCGTCAGCCAGATGCTCTTGCTGATCAGGCGGGACTTGACGCGGCGGACCCGGGTGATGTCGCGCACGTAGCAGAGGCGGATGCCGGCGTCAGAACCGGCTGGGAGGCGTTGGACCATGACCGACCGCACGTCGCCATTCGGCCGTTCGATCGTGAGGTCGTAGGAGGTTCGGGTCGACTGGTTGTCAATGTCCCCGGGCAGCCCGATCAATTCGGCCCACACCATGCCCACCAGGTCGCTCATCGAGCGGCCGGCAATGATCGCCAGCGCCGGGTTGCAGAAGACGATCCGGCCATCGGACCCCACACCGGCGATACCGTCTGGCACAGACTCGTAAACGAGGCGTAACAGGTTCCCGTCCGGCATGTTGCCCGGTGTGTCCAAGTAAGCCTCACCCTTCCGACGCGAAGGATTTCCTGTGACCGTTTGTGACCCGGAAGGAGACCCATGAATCTTTGCCCGCTTCGAGGCTGTCAAGACAAGCAATCCGGTCAGAACGTGTGACCCCGGATATCCGGGTTCCCCCCATCCGGACCGCGGTGTAATCCCAAGGAAATCAATATTCAATTCTCTCTTCGGCCTGTGGGAAATCATCATCCGGCGGGATGCCCTTGCCCACACGGGGAGATCTGAAAGACTGGCCCCCACAGTCCCCTACGGAGGCCCCTCCATGGCGTGTTTTGCCTGCGACCGTTACCGCCAGATCCCCTACCGCCGCTGCGGACGTTGGGGCATTGTTCTCCCGGCGGTGTCCCTCGGGTTTTGGCAATCGGTCGGCGAGGCCGGCAACGAGGCGCTCTGCCGCGAGGTCATGTTCAAGGCCTTCGATTCCGGCATCACCCACTTC
>CAYQTO010000093.1:10321-14230 GCA_964420455.1 uncultured Candidatus Sumerlaeota bacterium
CCCCGCCGGGCCATGCGGAGGAAACCGCCGGCAAGATCCTCCGGGAAATGCCCCGCGACGAGCTCCTCATCTCCACCAAGGCCGGCTTTCGCATGTGGGACGGCCCCTACCAGGAGGGCGGCAGCCGCAAATACCTTATCTCCTCCCTCGACGCCTCCCTCCGGCGTCTCCAGCTCGACTACGTGGACATCTTCTACCACCACGTGCCGGACCCGAACACCTACATGGAGGAAACCATGGCGGCGCTCGACCACATTGTGCGGTCGGGCAAGGCGCTGTATATCGGCGTCAGCAACTACAACGGGGAACAGTTCAACCACGCCTGCCATGTGATCCGCGAAAACGGTCTCACGCCGCTCACGATCACCCAGCCGCGGATGAACATGCTCGCCCGCGAGCACGAGATGGGGCTCCTGCCCCACACCAGCCGGGAGGGGGTTGGGGTGATCCCCTTCTGCCCGTTGGAGCAGGGCATCCTGACGGACCGTTACCTGGACGGCCTGCCGGCGGATTCGCGGCGGGGGCGCATGGGCGAGGAGGGCAAGCGGTGGTACGAGGCTAAGAAGGCCCAAGGGGTGTGGGACAAGGTCGAGCGTTTGTCGCGGGTGGCGGCCGCGCGAGGCCAGACAATGGCTCAGATGGCGCTCAGCTGGCTCCTGAGGGACGACCGGATCACGTCGGTGCTGATCGGTGTGTCGCGTGTCGAGCAGCTCGAGGAGAATCTGGCGGCGGCCAAGGCGCCGCCCTTCACCGGCGAGGAACTCGCCGTGATCGAGGAGATTCTGGCGGGGTAGGGGAACAAAAAGCGGATGGGTGCCCCAAGCCCGGTTGGCCAGCCCGCTCCGAGGACGCCTTAGTCATGTCTTCCAAGTAACGTGGGAACCGTGGGTATGCCCCGGTTTCGATTTGGCGACGTCCAGATATTCCCATCAGAAAGAGTCCCGTTGGTGGGATCGTAGGGCAGCTGGGCACTGTTGGCAAACCCATGGTCAAAGACCCGGTCCGGACCCACGGAGCCAAGGCGCCACCGACCGTAAAACTCCAAGGCGGCGGGCCAAAAGGTTGAGTTGGGATTCTTCTCGATGTAAACTGGGATGGTTTGATACGTGTACAACCTTTCGTCGAGCGGGGCGGAGTCGATTCCATCCATGAATGGGTCGAGAATGAATGGATTTTCCATGTAA
Organism: uncultured Candidatus Sumerlaeota bacterium; assembly: GCA_964420455.1. Classification (GTDB taxonomy): domain Bacteria; phylum Sumerlaeota; class Sumerlaeia; order SLMS01; family SLMS01; genus CAYQTO01. The sequence continues at coordinate 11,506 of CAYQTO010000093.1, forward strand.
GCCACGGGGGTGGAAAGAACTTTACTCATAACTCCCGCGACCCGGACGCCACCGATATAATCAAATTCGGGATCGTCATGGAAGCCCGCGTGGGCCATTCGTGGGTACGCATTGTTGTCTACATTGTAGGTCTCTATAGCCGTTTCGAGGGTGCGATGCTCCGCTTTGACACGGGAAACCTTGCTTCGGACGGAGGCGAGCAGATAATTCTCGATTCCAATCGTCGCAAGAATGAGGATGATTGAAATGACGATGAGAAGCTCTATTAATGTTAAGGCACGTCGTCTCGCCTTCATGTTGCCGTAACCTCCAGAAGGGCTTGCTCGATTTTTGCCTGAGGGATTTCCTGCGGAAGCAGCCCGTTCACGGAAATCTCATCAAAGGGAAGGACAACAAGCTTGAGCATATCCACGTTGTTGGGAAGGATTTGCCGGTCGATGAGCCATTTGATCAGGACGTCGTAGTCATAACGACCATCCGCCGAGCGCTCGGCCACGTTTGGCTTATACAAGTTGATGCAGCCATTGCTGTCGCCATAGGACCATGTGGTTGTATATGTGGAGTGGAGGTACGCGCCGCGTTTCGTCCACCCTGAACTTTTCAGTTGTATTTCGTAGGGCGTGTCCGTGTCCCGGGTTGGAAGGATGGTGCGAATTTCCTGTAACTCGCGGAGTTGGATCACACCATCGCGACGTTCCAAGTCGGAGATCAAGAAGGCAGGATCACCATCTCTCCACGTTACGAGTTTTAAGGAGAATTCGCCATAGGGAACGCTGTGATATCCGTACTCCCTGATCGCCTTGGCCCGGAGGGTTTCTTTTCCTTTTGGGGATTCCGGATCAAAGTGCCTGTTGGTCGAGGTGGATCGGGTCAGGAGTTCCTCCGTTTTCTTTTGCCATTCTTTTCCCATGCGCTGATAGAGGGCGATAGGTGAATTTCGATGGGGGGTTGGATCCTCCAGGAATTGGCGCTCCGGGCGCCGACCAATCAACAGCATGTAAGCGTGTTCCGCCCGGTCCCGGTCGAGTTGCTCGACGTCAAGCGATTGCGGTTCGTCTCCACAGGCGCTGAGGAGAAGGAGAGCGATCAAAACAAGGAAGGGGCGGAGGTCCATGGAGCGCATGGATTCAGGATTCCTTCGAAGGAGGGGAGTCTCCGCCTTTCGCGGGAGCCGAAGTCCTGCGCAGGGTGACAAATCGCTTCCGGGCGTCGAAAATCAACCAGAGGACCAATAAGAATAGAAGCAGAAGGACAGTTCCCCATCGCACGGTGGCAATCGTCCCCAGTTCCTCTCGGGTGACGACACCGATCATCCATGAAAAAGGGAAATCCCCCTTCATGATCCGCGAAAACGCCCCCATATCCAGAAGAGCAAGCCTGTTCCAAGAAGGAGCCCTCCAATTAAATAATAGACCGAAAGAGACGATCCGATGCGCCCGGGACGATCGACGTCGCGATAGCTAACGGGCGAAGGCGGTGGGATGTATTCGGCAAGTTCGGACGTTTCTTCTTCCCAGGCTTGCCGGACAGAAGTCCCTGAGGGAATGGGCGTGTAAGAGAGCGTTGACTGTAGTGTGCGTGCGAGCCGAAGGTCGTCAGAGTCGTCGGGAAGGTCGAAGTACTTGACTTCAATGCTTTTTGGCAGACCTGCGGGTTCCGATGAGAGACCGGTGTATGTGGCCTCGAAGCCACTGCTCTTCAACCCATCGTCTCGGATAGGGAAGGAGGTTAGGTGGAGGGAGTCTCCGTCCCGAGTAACCTCCTTGACTGTTTCGAAGAAGTAGCCTCCTGCCACGGGGATGCGATCGTGGACGATGCGGGCGTAGAACTGATTCGAATCGCCAGGATTTTCCGACAATTCCACTCTCACTGGCCTGCCAGTGGTATTTTCCCCACTCAAAAGGCGTTGGAGCAAAAGGAAGCTGTCGATTCCTGAAAGATGAGATTCCTCCAGATAGATCGCCGTTTCCAGATCCATCTGCAGAAGTGGGGTTCCCGACGCCCTTCTGGCCACGGTGAAATCACCCTCCTGGAAGACCGCTTCGCGTATCCCCTCCCTTTCAAAGACAAATCCGCGCGATATATCGCTTCCAATAAAGGTTACGGTCTTGACTTGGTTTGTTTCCCGTGTTTCCAGATCCCTAAAGATGGTATCGGCCTCCACGCGATAGGAGGCTGCCCAGGAAACCCAGGGAAGTACCATCAGTATTGAAGCAAGGTATGTCTTGATGCTCATATTTGTTCCGTCAAATTGAATTTCGGGGCGAGTTGAAGCGGGGCACGGCGCTCGATCGCCGCGCCCCGAGCAGGGTACTTTTCACACCCCACCATCTTTTCTGTGACAGCATTCCAGGGTTCCGTTGCGCTCCTTCAAAGGCCCGCATTTAAAATCGGCGTTGTGGCAAGGCCCATCCACACAGTCATTTCCTCGGCTGTTGATCGAACATTCAGCCGCCGCTAGCGCGACGCTTGGGAGGAGGAACATCGTGGCAGCGCCCAGAAGGCAGGTTGCTGCGATTTTGTGGTAAATAGCCATGTGAAGCTCCCTTCACGCAAGATGTTCGCATCCTATTTTTTTTTTGGACGTCAAGGGTTTTCGAGGGAGATCGCGTCGGCTTTCCGATGGCTCTGCTTCGCGGTTAGCGCGGTGAACGAGGTGGGACGCGAAACGTCCCCTTGCTTTCCGGTGCACAGAAGTGGTCTCCGGGCGCCTCGTGGTAAAGTT
>CAYQTO010000094.1:0-14177 GCA_964420455.1 uncultured Candidatus Sumerlaeota bacterium
GCATCCCCCTCCCTTGCGGATCGCCTCGCGGCGATCCTCGACGGCGATCACAACCTCGCCCGGACCCATCTCGCCCTTCGCGTCCTCGACCTCGAGTCCGGCGAGGTCCTCTTCGACCGCAACGGCCCGCGGCTCTTCACCCCGGCGTCCGTTCTCAAGCTCTACTCCTCCGCCTGCGCCCTCGACACCTTCGGCCCGAATCACACCTTCACCACCAGCATCGCCATGGCCGGCATCCTCGGCGAGGACGTCCTCACCGGCGATCTCGTGCTGATCGCCGCCGGCGACCCCATGCTGACGAGCGACGACCTCGCCCTCCTGGCAGACCGCCTCGTCTCCGAGACCGGTATCCGCGAGGTCACCGGCGACCTCGTGGTCGATGCCTCGCTCTTTCCCGTCCCCCTCAAGGGCCCCGGGTGGATGTGGGATGACGACCCCGATACCTACAACATGTCGATCTCGGCGATGATGGTGGACTACAACGTGCTCGAGGTGGTGGCCGAGCCGGGGACGGTGGCGGGCGAGCCTCCCCTGGTCCGCCTTGATCCGCCCGCCGCCTATCCTCCGGTGGAGAACACCGCACGGCTGATCGTTGAGTCGCCGTCGGAGCTGACCGTCACCCGCCGTCCCTTCACCGACGAGGTGCTTGTTTCCGGCACGCTGTCGCTCGGCGGCGAACCGGTCCGCACGAGCCTGACGATGCATGACCCCGCCCGGTGGGCCGGGTCGGTCTTCCGGACCATGCTCGAGGACCGCGGGGTTGCCGTTGGCGGCGAGGTCCGCGTCAGCACCGTGCCCGTGCTCGAGGGCGACGACCCCCTCGTGTCTTTCGAGTCGCGCCCCCTCTCCGACGCCATCACTCGATTCAACAAGGTGAGCGAGAATGCCATCGGCGAGATGCTGCTGCATCATCTGGCTCTGGAGTCCGGCGCGCGACCCGACTCCTGGCAGCCAGGAGCGCAGGCCATCACCGATTGGCTCACGACCACCGTCGGCATCGACGAGGGGAGCTTTCGCCTCGTCGATGGCTCCGGCCTTTCCCGTTACAACCTCGTTCCTCCGGACGTGACGACGACGCTCCTGGCGTACATGCACGGGCACGAGCACTTCTCGGTGTATCGGGCAAGCCTGCCCGTCTATACGGCGGTTCTGGGCACGGGGAACGAGGTCGAGCGCATCTATGCGAAGCCCGGGGGCATGAGTGGCGTGTCGACGCTGGCGGGATATGTCGAGACCCTCGAGGGCCGATACCTGGCTTTTGCCTACTTTGCGAATGGCTACGTGGGATCCAGCGCGGCGGTGCGCACGGTTCGCGAGCGAATCTTCAGCGAGTTGGTGGAGTACGCCCCGCCGGCGGAGTAGGACCCTTCAGCCAGCCGGCATGTCGTAGTGATAGTCGAAGCCGCGCCAGCGCAGGTAGCGGCGGATCTCGCCGAAGACTCCCACGCCCACACCGAGAAGCACGTAGACCACGGCGGCGATGAGGCCCACCGGCCGCGCCGTTTCCGTATAGACGCCCGGGTCGCGCAACACGTCGACCAACAGGGCGAAGGGGGAAAGAGCGACCAATTCACGGAACGCCCCCGCCAGCGGGGGAACCACCGCCATCCCCGCCCAGCCCACGAGCGGCACCACCACCAGCAGCACCGCCATCACGAGCAGGGTCATGTTGCCGGCGGGACGCCGCAGCACGAGGACGCCGGTTACCGCCCGCCCAACCATGCAGAAAAAGAAGTAGGAGGAAAGCGTGGCGAGCGTCATCGTCGTGATGAAGTCCGCGGGGAGCAGCAAGGTGGACACGGTGGAAGGAAAGACGGAAAGGGTCCAATACCAGAAGAGACCGACGAGGAGGAGGAAGGGGATCGTCTGGTCGAGCGGGCGAAGGAGCGGAAGCAGGCGCTTGAGGTGCCAGACCTCGTCGCCGACCTCCATGCGGCCGACGGCAAAGCTGTGAACGGCGAGCAGGAGCAACGCATAGCCGGTGGCAAGGAAGGCGACCTCGGGAATCTCGCGGGTGAAGGCGTTCGCGTTGAGGAAGCCCAGGAAACCGAGGGTGATGACGGCGAAGAGAAGGGCGAACTGCCAGTGGGCGAAGGCGCGCGTGTCCTCTGGTTCGAAGAGCTTGCGCGCCGCCAGAAGGAGAAACACGGCGGCAACGGACAGTTGGCCGGCGAAGCCCAGCAACCAGGTGGGAATCCGATAGTCGAAGAAGAACATCGCGCCGGGATCGGACGCACCGCCCTGCTGGGCCAGTGCCCCCGCGAACAACACCTGGAGCTGGTTGTAGACGATAAAGCCGCCGAACAGCACCGCAAAGATCAGGAAGACAATGATCCCCTGGGCCGTCCGGGTCCGCTCGCACACGGAACTGATATACAGGCCAAAGGCGCTCAGGATGCACGAGCCCCCCAGCAGCGTGAACAGCGTCTGGACCACGTCCTCCATCGCCACCCCGCCGTAGAGGAACGTGAGCGAGAGGAGCGGCAACGCGCAGATCAGCGCCAGCGCCACATAGAACGCCGTGGAAAGAAAGCACCCCATCACGTACATCCACCGGGTGATGGTGGTGACGCGCAGGAAGTCGAAGGTCTTTCGTTCCTTTTCGCCGGTGGTCATGCCGGCGGTGATGGTCGGCGCGACGATCAGCACGAGGAGCGACTGGATGCCGACGATCCACAGGAAGAGTGTCTGGCCCACATCGACCATCTGGTTGAGAAGGTCCTGGCCGGGACGGGCGAACGGCGACGGACTCTTGAAAAGCAACACCAGCACCGTCGAGAGCGTCATCAGGATGATGTAGGTGATGATGCTGTAGACGAGGGCCTTGCCGCGCATGCGGCGTCGCAACTCGCGGAGGAGAATCGGATTGTCGAAGAAGCTGAAGTAAAGGGAACGCAAGGGGGGCGGCTCCGCCTCGTCCGGGATGGGACGGCTCATCGTGGCCCGCACCCGCCCCAAGGCAACGGCTTTCCGCGGCGGCTAGCCCTTCACCGCGCCGGCGGTGAGGCCGCTGACCAGGCGCCGCTGGAATATCAACACCAACAGCACGAGCGGACCGGTTGCCACGAGGCTCCCCGCCATGATGTCCCCCCAGGGAATCTCGTACTGGGTGTCACCGCTGAACTGGGCCACGACCACGGGAACCGTCCGCGCCGCCTCGTCCGCCGTGAAGCTCAGGGCGAAGAGGTATTCGTTCCACGCCTGGATGAACGCCAGCAGGCCGGTGGTCACCAAACCCGGTGCCGACAAGGGGAGTAGGATATGGAAGAATGTCTGCAACGGCGAGGCACCGTCGACGTAGGCGGACTCCTCGAGCTCGCGAGGCAACGCCCGGAAGAAGTTCGTAAGCACCCAAACGGTGAACGGCAGGGTCGTCAGCAGGTAGGAAAGCACGAGCGCTCCGTGGGTGTTGTAGAGGCGGAGCGAGACGATCATCTCGAACAGAGCGCCAACGATGGTGATTTGCGGAAACATGGTCATGGCGAGGACGAGGTAGAGCATGGCGGAGCGCCCCCGGAAACGATAACGCCCGAGCGCACAGGCGGCGAGGGACCCAACCACCAGAGACAGGGCGGTGGCTCCGCCCGCCACCACCACCGAGTTGCGCAGCGCCGCCAGGAAAGTCGTGTCCGACAGCACCCGGCGGTAGCTCTCGAGGCTCGGGGGCAGGGGCGCATAGACAACCGGCACGGCGCCGAGTGCGCCCCGCTCCATCAGGCTCGTCGCCAGCGCCCAATAAACGGGAAACGCCGTATAGACAAGCGCAACCCCAAGCGCGAACAGGAAGCCAGCGCGGCGGAGGACGTCCCCCCTCATGGCGTGTCCTCCACGCGGATCGTCGTCACGTACAGCACGACGAACAGGGCGATGCCGACAAAGATCACGACGCTGGCGGCGCTGCCAAAGCCGAGCCGCTGGTACTCGAGGATCTGCCGGTAGGCATAGGTCCCGAGCGTCTCGGTGCCGAATTCCCCCCCCGTCAGGACCCAGACAACATCGAACACGCGCAGCGCATCGAGCGTACGGAAGACCAGCGCCACCAGCAGCGCCGGCTTGAGGAGCGGCAGGGTGACGTGGAGGAAGCGCTGGCCGGCGCGGGCCCCGTCCACGTTGGCCGCCTCGTACAGTCCTCCGGGGATCGTCTGGAGTCCCGCCAGAAGGATCAGCGCCACGAAAGGCGTTGTCTTCCACACGTCGACGAGGACGACGCTGACGAGGGCAATCCCCTGCGTGCCGGTCCAGGCCACCGGATCCTCGAGGAGCCCGGCACGTCTGTACAGCAGGTCGTTCACCACCCCGAACTGGTCGTTCAGCATCCAGGCCCACATGCGGGCGGCGACCACCGTGGGGAGTGCCCAGGGGATCAGCATGGCGCCGCGCATCAGACCGCGGCCGCGAAAGCCGCCATGGACCAGCAGGGCGAAGGCGAGGCCGAGGACCATCTCGAGGGCGACGCTCGAGATGGTGAAGAGGAGCGTGGTGAGGGCGGCCTCGAGGAACAGGGAATCGGTGAGGAGATCGCGGAAGTTGGCGAGGCCAACGAAGCGCGGGGCGTCGAGGCTCCCCGAGCGCGCGTCTGTCACGCTGTAGAGGAAGGTCTGAAGGAGGGGATAGAAGCCGACGGCAACCAGGAGGAAAAGGGCGGGCGTGAGGAAGAGCCACCCGGTGCGCGCCTGCTGGCGTCCGAGGGCGCCGGCGCTCACCGCTCGCGGATGGCCCGCATGCGGTCCTCCGCCTCGGCCAGCACCTCCACCGCGTCACCGTCGCCACTCAGCACGTCGTGCACGGCGCGGTGGTACGCGGCGGAAATCTCGTTGTATGCCTCGCCCGCCGGAGCCGCGGGACGTGCCACCGCGTTCAGGAACACCTCGCGCATGGCCGGATACCAGGGCATGGCCTCCGCCACTTCCGGAGCTGTATAGACGTCGGGGCGGGTGGCAAGGTAGCCGCCATCGATCGCGCGGCGTAGCTGGGCTTCGCGCGTGCTCAGGTAACGGACAAAGGCCTGCGCCGATTCCACGTCGTCGCTGAACCGCGACACCGCGAGGCTCCATCCTCCGAGGGTCGACGCGGCCCGCTCCTCACCCGGCATCGCCATCACCCGCACCACCCCACGCACGGGCGACTCCTCCGCCTGCGCCAGTCGATAGGCATACGGCCAGTTCCGCATGAACGCCGCATTGCCCTGATGAAAAATCAGCCGCGACTCCTCCTCCTTGTAGGTCAGGACCCCCGGCGGCGCGATGTCGCCCACCCAGCCGCGGACACGCCCGAGCACCGCCGCGAACGCGGGCTTGGTCAGCGACGGCTTGCCGTCCTCCCCCTCGAGGAAGTTGCCCGCCCTCGCACCCGCCTGCCATTCGAGCGCATTGCACGTCAGCCCCTCGTAGGACGCCCCCTGGAACACGTAGCCCCAGAAGGCATCGTTGCCGGCGGCGCGTTCGCCCTCCATGATCGTGCGGGCCATCCGCTCGAGATCGGCGAGGCTGCCCGGCGGCCCATCGAACCCGTATTTCCCGAGCAGATCCGTCCGGTAATACAACAGCCCCGCATCGCCGTAGAACGGGACAGCCACCAACCGCCCATCGACGCGGTTGTTCTGGATCATGGCGGGAAAGTGTTCTGCCGGGTCGACGGTGCCGGAGAGATCCACAAGGTAGTCCGCGAGGAGGCCCGGCCAGACCACGTCGATCTGGTAGACGTCGTAGCGTTCGGAGCGGCTGGCGAAGAAGCGGAGGTACTCGGCGAGGCGTTCCGTGGCGCTCTGGGGGCCGATCTGGAAATCGACGCGGATGCCGGTTTCTCTTTCGAAGTCGGCGGCCATCTCGCGGGTGATGGAGAGTTGCTCGCCGATGTCGTCGGTATAGAAAGCAATACGGGGCCCCTCGTGGGCCGGTTCGCCCCCGCAGGAAAAGAGGAGGAGAAGGGCGAGGAGGGAGGCGGCGCGGACAATCATGCCGGAGACGGGGGCCGGGTCAGGTGATGTCCTTGAAGAGGTCGTCGAGTTTGGACTCGATGTACTGGACGGAGCGGCGGATGCTCTGGGTGTCGCGGAGGAGGGCGTCCTCGCGGGTGATGATGGGGAGGATGCTCTGGGCGAGGGTACGGGCGCCGGCGCGAATCTGGCCGACGGTGGTCTGGCGGCTGAACAGCACACACAGGACGATGCGCCCACCGACAAGCATGAAGTGGATCTTGTCCGGATCGGCGCCGTAGAGCTTGATGGAGACCTCGGGGCTGGTGGTCTGGGAGACCATGCTGTTGAGGGCGGCGACGACGCCGGCGGCGGTGGCGCCCATGGACTCGACGCCGATGGGGCTGAAGTCGCCATCACTGGCGAGAACGGCGCCGGTCTGGTCTGCGATCATGGCGCACCGGCAATGGGTCTCGTCGACGAGGATGCGCAGTGCCTCTTCGAGGACCACGAGGGTTTCCTCGGAGAAGCCGAGGAACTCGCGGTTGGGCGGCGCCGTGCTGGCGTCGCTCCCCTGGTGCAGATTCATCCGCGGCCTCCGAACTGCTGCGCGAGTGTTTCGTTCAACTTATGGATCACCTGCCCACAAATGCACTTGAAGGTTTCCATGACCCCCTTGCCGGCGATGGCGCTGGCCTTGAAGGCGGGGACGCCCCGGTCGTTCAGGACCTCCTCGAACTCCTCGATCGTGGTCAGGTCATACAAGTCCCTCTTATTATACTGCATCACGAGGGGGATTGTCAGGTAATCGTAGCCGTATTCGCGCAGCATGGTGCGGAGGTCCTCGAGCGAGTCGAGGTTGTCCTGGAAGCGATGGCGCTCGCTGTCGGCCACGAAGACGAGGCCATCAACGCCGTTGAGGACCATCTTGCGCGTCGAGCGGTAGTAGGGCTGGCCGGGAACGCCGTAGACCAGGAATTTGGTGGTGAACCCCTCGATGCCACCAAGGTCCATCGCGAAGTAGTCGAAGAAAAGCGTCCGGTCCCCCCGGGTGTCGATCGAGGACAACTGGGTCCGATGGTCCTCGGGCACCACTCCGTGGATTTTTTGGATGTTGGTCGTCTTGCCGCCCAGGCTCGGGCCGACATAGACGATCTTGCAGTTCATCTCTCGGGTGCGGTAGTTGATGATGGGCATGGGGGCGGGGTCGTCTCCGGATCGCTTTATGTGAACGGAACGGAAGGAGACGAGCAAGCCTGAATGTGCCTGATGGGGCCGGCGAAGGCACGCGGGGGAAAGGACCTTGCGGTCGCCGGGGCCGCTGGCGCCATGTCTCCCCACTTCCCACCGGGCCGTTCCCCCATCAGCCGCCTCCCCAGCACCGACCTCTACCGCAAGGCCTTCCGGCTCTCGATCCCCGCCGTCTTCGAGAACCTGTTCAACTCGGTCATCTTTCTTGTGGATGCGATCATGGTGGCGAGCCTGGGGCCGGCGGCCCTGGCGGCCGCCGGACTGGCGGGCGTCGTCAACTGGCGGGTGCGGTCCATGGCCAGCGTTATCCACGTTGGTGCGACCGCCACCATTGCGCGGCGCTGGGGCGAGGGCAACGTCCCCCTCGCCGGGATCCTCTTTTCCCATACCGCCACGCTGGGTATCGCCGCGGGCATCCCCTGCCTGCTCCTCATTCCCGCCGCGCCCTACCTCTTTGAGCTCATGCGCGCCCCCACCGGCGTGCTCGAGATCATGGTGCCCTACTTCCAGATTCTCGTGTTCTCGCTGCCGCTGCGCATCGCGAGCTTTGTCATGGCTGCCGGGGTCCGCGCCGCCGGCGATACCCGCACCCCGATGCTGATCACGCTCGTTGCCAATATCGTGAACGTGGCGGGGAACTACGTGTTTATCTACGGCAAGTTCGGCATGCCGGAGCTGGGCCTGATCGGCGCCGGTCTGGGAACCGCCATCGCCTTTACGCTCGAATTCCTGATTTATCTGGGATTGGGCTTTCGCGGCTTAAGAACCGGGCAGGTGTTCCGCAAGGCCCCCTTGGGGGGCGCCGCCGGGGAGGAGCCCATGGAGGAAGCTCCCTACATCCTTCCCGGAGCGCCCGGCGAGGCCGAGGGAAGACCGGTCCTTCGCTTTGCCTCCGAGGGGTGGACCTTCTTCCTGCCGACGTTTACCAAGCGCATTCTGAGAATCGCTCACCCGACCTTTTGGGAGGAGGTGGCGATCACCTTTGGGTTTCTCGGGTTCTTCACCATGATCAACTCCTTCGGCGAAATCGCGATGGCGGCCCACTCGGCAACGGTCCGGGTGGAAAGCTTCGCTTTTCTGGCCGGCTACGGAGTCTCGGTGGCGACAGGAACGATGGTTGGCCAGGCGCTCGGGACGGGAGCGCTCGCAGACGCCCGGCGCGCCTTCGCCGTCTCCCTCACCATTGGGACGGTCCTGATGGGGATCGTTGGGGGCCTCCTGTGCCTCTTTCCGGAGGTATTCCTCGCGGCCTTTGTGGCGGAGGGACCGGAAGCGGAAGAATTCCTCGCGCTGGGAGCAGCGATCATGATCCTCGCGGGCATCCAGCAGCCTTTCATCGGTGCGACGCAGATCCTGGCCAGTGGCCTTCGGGGAGCCGGGGCAACGGTCGCCCCCTTCATGATCCAGATGGCTGGCGTGATTGGTGTCCGACTTGGAGTCGGTTACTACCTGGCGTTCATCATGGAGATGGGGATGATTGGAGTATATTGGGCCACTGTTCTCGATTGGCTTGTCAGAACCGGTCTCCTGGCGGTGATTGTTCTGCGGGGCCGTTGGGAAAGGACCAGCGTGTGAGGGAAAAAAACTCGACAGCTTTTTCTAATGTGACAAACGCGTGGCAGGGAAGGGGCGCTGCGGGGACCGATGTCGCAGCGTTGACCTCTGAAAAAGGACGACTTCCAACGCGTTACATGCCGGAATCGCATTCCTGCTTGGGCATGTGTACCTCGACAAATACCTCTGAAAAATCGAGACTTATGGGCATTCTCCCCACGTGGTGACGAGGAAACAAATCACTTGAGCGGGGCTTGTTCGATCTCCTATGGGATCGATTTACCGCGGGAACAAACCGAAAACGACTCGACCAGACTTATGAACCGAGCAACTGGTACGCCAATACAGCCCGAGGTCTGGGAACGTGCGATGCAGAAACTTCGCGCCCGCCTCGGCGAAGAGACCTGGACATCCTGGATCGCCCCGATCACCTGTCGCGACCTCAGACAGGACGAAGGGCGTCTCCTCCTTTCCGTCCCGAACTCTTTCTATCTCCGATGGATCGAAAAGCGGTACATGTCCGACCTGACGGAAGCGTTCAGCGAGGCGCTCGACCGCCAGTTGATCGTGGCGATCGCCGTGGAATCCCCGGCGCCTTTGGTGCTGAACGGCAGCCGCTCGGGGGGGAACGGATCGGCCGGCGCGCCAGCGGCCGACCTCTTCACCGAGAACGGTTTTGACCCGACCGAGGAAGCGGTCGTGGCGGAGGCCCCGGAGGACGAGGCGCGTCCGCTCCGTGGAGCCTACACGCCGCTCCCCGACCTGCGGGTTGGCCGCATGGGTGTCCCTGCGGAGGAGGTGGAAAGTCCGCGCGATGGCGCCCTTCCGCCGCCACCACGCCTCAACCCCCGTTTCGTCTTCGAAGACTTCGTCGTAGGGGAAAGCAACCGGTATGCGAACGCCGCCGCACTCGCCGTCGCAGACCCCAACGCCAAGGCCTTCAATCCTCTGTTTATTTACGGAGGCTCGGGACTTGGGAAGACCCACCTGATGCAGGCCATTGGCGCCCGCATGCATCAACGCGACAAGGCCCTCCACGTCGTCTATGTGACGAGCGAGCAGTTCATCAACACCTTCATCGATGCGATCCAAAACCGGCGCTACGTGGAGTTCCGCAACGCCTTCCGCAAGGTCGACCTGCTGCTGATCGACGACGTCCAGTTCCTGATGGGCAAGGAGCGCACGCAGCAGGAGTTTTTCCACACCTTCAACGATCTTTATGACGCCGGGAAGAAGGTGGTGGTGACGAGCGACCGGCCGCCGCGGGACCTTTCGGCGCTCGAGGAGCGGCTGCGGTCGCGCTTCGAGTGGGGCCTCCTGGTGGACATCCAGCCGCCGGACCTCGAAACGCGCATCGCCATCCTCCGCCGCAAGGCCCAGCAGGAAGGCATCCGGCTCCCTAACGACGTGATCCTGTTCATCGCCGAGCGCGTAACCCAGAACGTCCGCGAGATGGAGGGAGCCCTCAAGCGGCTGCGAATGACTTCCTCCCTCCACGGCAAGGAAGTGGATCTCGAGACGGCCCGCAACGTTCTCAGCCACCTGATGCACGGGAGCGCCCAGCCCCGCGTTTCGATCGAGGACGTCCAGCGGGCGGTCTGTGCCTATTTCGGCATCCGGCTGGGCGACCTGCTCGGCAAGAACCGTTCAAAGAAATTCAGCCAGCCCCGCCACCTGGCCCAGTACCTCAGCCGCAAGTTGACGGATTTCAGCTTTCCGGACATTGCCCAGAAATTCGGCGGCAAGGACCACACGTCGATCATTTACGCCTGCCGCAAGGTCGAGAACATGATCCAGAAGGATCCCAACATGGCCAACGTGGTGAATTACCTGACAAAGCAGGTGACCAAGGGGGGCGATTCCGGCTAGCGGTCAGACGCGAGGTGATTTGAGACTTCCCGGGCGGGAGGCGGTTTTGGCCTCCCGCCCGTTCTGTTTTCGCAGGGCAGGGGGGGACCAGAGGTGCGATCGTGAAGGTGCTGGTGACAGGTGCGAACGGGCTGGTGGGGTCGGCGGTCTGCAGGGCCCTCGAACAGGCGGGCCATGTGCCGATCGCCCTGGTGCGCCCCGGTGCCAACACGGAACTCCTTCCCCCTGCACTGGTGCCACTCGAGGGCGACTTCACCGATGGGGGCGCGATGGAGGCGCTGCTGGCCGAATCCGCGCCGGAGGCAATCGTCCACGTCGCCGCAGTGGTGTCGACCGGCCGGCCGGACCTGGAGGCTTCCCTGGCAGTCAACGTGCACGGGACCGAAGCACTGCTGGCAGCCGCCGCCCGGGCGGGCGTCCGCCGGTGGGTACAAATCAGTTCGATGAGCGCGCATCCCGGAAACGCTTCGGTTTATGGAGCCACGAAGTTCGCGGCGGAGGAGGCCGTGCGGGCGTCGGATTGCGATTGGACAGTGCTGCGTCCCAGCCTTGTCTATGGCCCCCGGCGGCGGGGAATCTTTTTCAAGCTCGTCCGACAGCTGGCCTCGCTGCCGGTCATCCCCCTGCCAGGCGGGGGTCGGTTTCCCCTTCGGCCCGTGCACGAGGAGGATCTGGCGGGAGCGGTGGTGGCGGCGCTGGATCGGCCGCAGGCGGTCGGCCAGGTCTACATGCTCGGCGGGCCGGAGGACTGGACCTATCGCGAGTTCATTCAGGAGACGCTCGAGGAGCTGGGCCGCAGGACGGGTCTGCTGGACGTACCCATGGCACTTTGCCGGATGGGGGCGATGGTGGGCGAGGTGCTGCTGGAGGAACCGCCGCTGACGACGGACAACCTGGAGGGATTGGAGAAGGCCGTGGCCGTCGACCCGGACCCCGCCCGGCGAGACCTGGGGTTCAATCCGCGTCCCTACCGGGAGGGCTTTCGTCAGTGCCTCGCTTCCGGGCTCCTCGGAAAGGGCGGTTCGGAGGCGGGGCCGCGCCAGCCCGCCACGGATTCCGGGGCGAGGTAGCCCTCCTCCACATCGACCCGGAAGCCGATCCGGCTTCGCGAGGCGGGCTGGACGAGCCAGGCGTCAAACCGCAAGGCGACGGCTTGCTGGCCGGTGGCATGGAGATAGGCGGAGGCCAGTTGCGCCAGATGGCGCGTGCGGTCGCCGTCGAAGACTTCGCCCCACGGATTGTCGTCGTGAGGGGCGCGGAGCTTGACCTCGAGGATCGCGAGAAGGTCGCGCCGGGCCACCACCATGTCGATGTCGCCGCGGGTGCCGCCGGGGCTCCAGCGATGGGCCTGGATGCGCCAGCCCCTCCACCAGCAAACGTGGGCGACGACGTATTCGCCCCAGAGGCCGCGCTGGTGCACGTTCCAGCGAGAGCGGAACCGCTCGGGCGGGAGCAGGGGAAGCATGACCGGCCGGGGCAAACGGAGCCTCATCGGGGACAGTCCTTCTGGGCGGTCACGGAAACGCGCGCCCGGCCGCGTATTCGGATTGATTCAGTGAGGCGGCTGCTGTCATCCGCCCTCCACGCGTGTTCGCCCATTTCTTCCCGTTCCCAAAGGATTCTTCCCGCTCATGATGGTCCACACCCGTTCCCTTGCCCTGGCCCTGACGTATTGCTTCCTGGCGTTGCTCGCCCTCGCCCCGGCGCAAACCGAGCGCTGGGACGTCCGGCCGACCTACCAGTACCAGAAGTCCACCATCGCCGTGGTGCGGTTCAACAATACGGACACGGCACTCGAAACGGAAACGCTGCCGCGGATCATCCGCAATGACCTCGACCTGTCGGGCCTTTTCCAAATGCCGCCGGACCAGTTGAAGGTGAACCGGCAGAACCTCATCGACCACCGACGCAACTCGATCGACTGGGACTTCTGGCGCGGGGAGAAGATCGACTACTACTGTATGGGTTCCGCACGCCAGCAGGGAAACGAGCTGCGGGTGAACGTGCTGGTGTATGATATCGCCTCGCGCCGTCAGGTGCTGAACCGGGAGTTCAGCGGAACCGTGGATCGGCTGCGGGATCTCGCGCACCAGATCTCCGACGCGATCATTCTCCAGCTGAAGGGGATTGAAGGGGTATGCCGCACGAAGCTTTTGTTCGTGACGGAGCAGGCACCGGGCGTGAGGGAAATCGCGATCATGGACTGGGACGGGTTTGACGCCCGCAAGGTGACGAATTTCGGCAGCATCGCGACGGGGCCCGTCTGGGGAGCGAACGGCACGGAGATGTACTTTACCGCGTACCAGGGGAACCGGGCACGCATCTACGGGATGCAACTACTCCCCGACGGCGCGATGAAGTTCCACCCAGGGCAGATGTGGACGATTGCGAGCTACGGGGGGACGAACCACTCGCCGGCGTGGAGCAACACGGCACGGCGGGTCGCGATGGTCCTCAGCCGGGATGGAAACTCGGAGATCTACACGGCGGGACGGGACGGCAAGGGGCTGTTGCGGCTGACGCGGACGCGGGCCACGGAGGGGAGCCCGACCTGGTCGCCGGACGGCAGCCAGGTTGCCTACACCTCGAACGAATCGGGCGCGGTGCACCTGTATCTCGCGAACGCGGACGGGTCGAACAAGCGGCGGATCACCTCGCAGGGTTCGTGGAACGACGCGGTCAGCTGGTCGCCGGACGGGCGCCGGCTTGCGTTCGTTTCGCGCCGCCAGGGCGTGAACGATATCTATCTGTTCGACCTCGACCAGGATTCCGTCCGCCGGCTGACGATGAACCAGGGAAACAACGAAAGCCCCGCCTGGGCACCGAACGGAACCCACATCGCCTTTTCGTCGGACCGCAGCGGCCGTTACCAGATTTACCTGATGCTGGACGATGGCTCGAACCAGAGGCCACTGACCAATTCGGGCCGGAACACGATGCCCGACTGGAGCCCGATGTTTAACTGACGGCGGCAATCGGCTTGTGCCGGGGGCTGGCGGGGGCTTGATGGGCTGATGCGCGTTGTCGTCACCGGAATGGGCCCCTGGCCCGGCGAGGCGGGTGCGGTCGTCACTGGGCCGTCTATACGCCTCCGCCAGTTCGTGGAGCCGCTCGTGGCCGCCCGCCACGAGGTCATCGCGGTGTTGCTGGAGGAGCAGCCCCGCGACCGCATCGCGATCCCCGGCGTCCTTGCGGCAGCGTCCTTCACACCGGAGGAGATCCTCGACCCGGAGGCGGTGCAGCGGCGGCTTGATCTTCAGTTCACCGGTGCGGTGCTGGGCGTTGGCTCGCTGATGCCGGTGGCGGCGGGAACGCGACTGGCGGCGCGTCTTGGGAAACCTGCCTGGGTGGACCTGTTTGGCGATCCCCTTGCGGAGTTCCACGCGGCCCAGCTGCGTCAGGGCGGCAGCATCGACCTGACTGCCCGCGACCACATCTGGAAACTCGTGCGCGAGGCGTTGCTGGCGGGAGATGCCTTCTCGACGGTGAGTGCACCGCAGCGCCATGCGCTCCTGGGCCAGCTCGGGCTGTTGGGGCGCTATGGCGCGTTGTGGGATGTCGGGCGCCGCCTGCATGAAATCCCCTGCGC
>CAYQTO010000095.1:0-14169 GCA_964420455.1 uncultured Candidatus Sumerlaeota bacterium
GGGTGTCGGCGTCAAAGGTAGGGGGCATGCCCGCTCGCTCCAGTCAGGATGCGGGCATTCGCGCCGTGGGATCAGGGGCGGGGCAACGGGATCGTCCACAATCTTGCGGCGGGCGGATTGGGGCCGGGGGCATCGTCCACCAGCAACGCGTACACTGCGTCTTCGTCTCCCGCCACGGCGATGCCGCTGGTTGTGTCCTCCACGGACAGACGCATCCTCGCCTCCGGATCTGTTTCGAGCACGAGCCCTCCGTCCGCCTCGAGCCACGCCTTCACGCCCTGGGCATCCCTTGAAACCACCGGGGCAAGTCGGGTGTCCTCCCCATCGGCGAGGACCCGGATGCAGTTCTCCCCGGCGGTTCTCGGATCGAGGTCGAAGTAGAGTTCGCCAAGATCGAATTGCTCGACCCAGATCGCACCCAGCTCCTGCTCGGGCGTAATGCGGTACAGGGTCGGAATCCGGTTCGGCGGGGCGAGCGTGGGGGCCGGCACCTCGGAAGGTGGCAAACCGCCGGGATCAAGCACCGCGGCCCGAGAGGTGACTTCGTTCCCGATCGAGTACCAGTAAACGATGGCCTCCGATTCTTCGGTGAAGACCTGCGGTAGGACATCGTAGGGCCGTTCTCCAGTGCTGAGGGCGAGCGGTGTCCAGTCGGGTTCTCCTGCCGGCCGAACGGCCGCCGCCAGACGCGACTCGCCTCCGTTCACCTGCGTCCACACGGCGTACATATTGCCGGACAGGTCGATCTCGAGAACGGGAAGCTCGAGAATCTCGGCACCTGCGACAACGGTGGTCGTTTGTGCACCATCGGAGAAGAGAACGGCGTGCTCAGTGTCGCCGGCGCGCACCCAGAGCCAGGCGGGCTGGCCGGTGGCCGGGTTGATCGCGGCGTCGGGCTGGAGGGGCAGGCCGGCGGACCCGTCGTCGAGAAGGAGCAGTGCGGGTGGCGCATCGGATTCTTGGAGTACCGCCCCGCGGAGGACTTCCGGCTGGCCCTCGGCCCCCTCGATCCAGGCCGCGGTGACGCGCCCTGCTTCCGACCGGACGACCGGCGAGTGGGCGTAGTCCTCCCCGCTGGCGAGGGCGTACTCGGTAACGCCATCGGGTGCCGCGAACGCCCACACCGGCCCTGCAAGCAATCCGGCCA
Organism: uncultured Candidatus Sumerlaeota bacterium; assembly: GCA_964420455.1. GTDB lineage: Bacteria > Sumerlaeota > Sumerlaeia > SLMS01 > SLMS01 > CAYQTO01. The sequence continues at coordinate 1,148 of CAYQTO010000095.1, forward strand.
GGGCGGGCCGGCGCAGCGAGAAGCGGAAAGCTTTGGCGGAGTGCCTGGACATCAGACGCGACAGGTGCCCCCGGGAGGATTCCAGTGAGCGTCATGCTTGGGGGCCTGCTGAATCAACCCTCAATTGCCCGGGGCGGAGGGTCCCGGTTTTCTGATGGAAGCGAGGGAATCGAGGGGGTCGCGCGTTGTGTCTTCCAGCGAAATGACGACGTCCTCGAGACCCCCCCGCATGAAGAGCGCGGCCGAGAGCGGGGTCCCGCGCTCGTCGTAAACGGCCAGCTGAAAAACGCCCTCCGGGAGGCCCTCCAGACGGAAGCCTCCTCCCGCCTCCACGGGAGCACTCGTCTGAAACAGTTGGGTGTCGGCCCATCGGATGACACGCACGGTCCCTGCGGGCAGAGGGCGGCCCTCCTCGTTGAGAACCATCCCGGCGAGGACCCGCGCGCGGCCAAGGGCCAGGTCGACGTGCTGGGTGCCGGGGAATGGGGCGAGGGGGATCGTGGAGATGGCGGGGGAGTGAGGCGGGGTGCCCGCGTCCAGGCGCTCGCGCAGGTCCCACTGGCCTTCGAGCTGGCCGTTGCGGGTGTACTTGCGCAGGCGGAATTCGCCCGTGGCGCCTGTGGCCGAGGCGGTAATGGTGCCGGAGGCTTCGCCGCGGTCGTCCGCCAGCGTTCCCTCGTAAAGGATCGTTCCCGGGAGGCCGCCCGGCCCTTCGTCACGGCGTTCCATGCGGAACTCGTCGCCGCGGGCGGAGATCGTAAAGGAGGACCGGAACCCGTCGGGCCAGGGGTCCACCGTGCCGGTCCAGCTGTCGGCGGCATCCCCGCGGCTGATCTGCAATTCCCCCGCTCCGGAACGGGCCTGCGCACCGCCGGGCATGACCAGAAGCCTCACGGTTTCGCCGATGGCCACCGGCCGGGATTTCCAACGCCCCTCCGTGTCCACAGCGAGGCGCTCCTGAACCCGGTCGCGTTCTGCCTCGAGGAGCAGTACCGTGGCACCCACGGCGGGAGTGCCTTCGGGGGTCGACACGTTCCCTGCGAGGGCCAGCGGCCAGTCCAGGTGGATTTCGACCTCCATGGTGGCGAGTTCGTCGCTGGTCAGCGGGCGTTCGACCTCGCGATAGCCTTCGGCGGATAGCAGCAGGACGGGATTTTCGAGCGAAAGGGGAACATCCTCGAAAAGGAACGTTCCGTCGTTTCGGACCGGGGTCTGTCGAAAGAGTCCGGCGAACTTGAGGGTCGCGACGCCGGCGCCAACGGGAGTGCCGCGGGGCGAGAAGACGCGCCCCGACAAGTTGGCGGAGGAAAGAAGCGTGATCGTCAGATCATCGAGGATGGCGGGTTCGTCGCTCCGGATGGGAAGGACGCCGGTGCTGTAGCCCTCCAGAAAGGCGACCACCTCGTTGCGCGTTGGGGCGGCGAGGCCCACCAGCTCGAAGGCGCCGTCGGCCTCTGTATAGACAGGGCGGGCGCCGCGAGCCGACACCTCGACCCCTTCGAGGGGATCCCCCTTCCCGTCGATGATGCGCCCGCGGACAACGGTTCCGAGACGGAGCGTCAGCTCGACCTCCAGGGGGAGTTCTTCCTGATCGACCTGGACGATCCTGTAGTGATCCTGGAAGCGTGGAGAGGAGGTGCTGAATTCGAGGCCAAGGCGCGGCACAGCCCGATGGTCGGAAAGATCAAAGGAGAAGCGGCCAGTGAGATCGGTCCGCGTCTCCAACCGATCGATGGGGCGGCGGATCCGCATGTCGGTGATTTCCAGGTACACGGTCACCTGGTCGGCGGGGGTGCCCTCCTCGGTGAGGACACGCCCTGTGGCCGCTGGCGGGCTTGCCTCCGCGGGTTGCGCACGACCCGGGCTTGCGAAGGGGTAAACCAGGAGAAGGCAAAGCAGCAGGATCGCCGGCCGAAACATGCGGTGGGTCCCCCTCAACAGTGGTGTTAGCCTTGTTTGTCGGCGCCCGGCGGGCAAGCACGATAGCCTTGTCGCGAAAGGGGCCCCTGTCCCAAATTTCCATGTATGGGGATCCTTGGCCGACGCACAGATCGATTGGCGGAAATCCGCGAGGTGCTTGCGGAGCGCTCGCTCAGGCGCCAACTGGGCGAGGCGTGGGACTTCCAACGGGCCTGTGGCCATCGGCTTGCCGGCCCTTTGGCGGCCCTTGCGTTGATGGCGGGGGGGGTGCTGGCAGTGGGGGCAGCGCTTGGTGGCGCGATGATGTGGCTCGGGTCGCTTCTCCATGGACCCGTGGTCTGGATTGATGTGGCGGCGTGGCCGCTTTTGGTGAAGCTCGGGGGCCTCGTCCTGCTTTTCTTCACGAGCTTCACCGTGTCGACGGTCCTGCTTTCCACGCACCGCCTCGTGAACCGGATGCGTCGGCGCGGGCACCTGAGGGCGAAGGAAGTCTGGCGCGAGGCGGGTCTGGCGCTCGAGACCGCCGGCCCCATGAGTTCCCTCGGTTGGGGGATTGGCAACGTGCTCGCGCTGGCGGTGGTCGTTCTTGCCGGGTTTGCCATCGCGGACTGGCTCTGGCGCGAGGCCCAGTTCGCCGCGCTCGCCTCCGCCGCCATGGCCACGGGCATCTGCCTCGTGCTCTATTGGGTTCTGGTCATTCTTCCCCAGATCTATACGCTGGCGATCATGCTGCGACGCGACTGCGGCTGGTTCAACGCGGTGAACGCGAGCCTGACCCTCGTGGACCTGGATGGGACCACGGGGATCGCCCGGGCCTTTCTGGCCACCGTCCTCTGTCTCACGATCGTTGGCATCCCCGCGGGGGTGTTCCTGCTCGTCAGTTCCCTCGATTACCAGAACCTGCTGCTGGCAGCGATCCTCGGAGAGAAGACCGGCAAGGAAATCGAGTCGGAACTGACCGATCTCAAGGCACGGTCAACGAGCACGCTCGACAAGCACTTTGCCGCGATGGATGCGGGACGTTATCTGGATGCGCTTAATGGGTTTCAGATGCACCTGATGAAGAATCGGGAAGATCTGCAGGCGATGCGTGGGGAGGCGCTGGCTTACCTTTGCCTTGGGAATCCGCGTGCGCGGGAGGCGCTGGAGCGCTGGCAGCGGGCGCAGCCGGAAAACGCCGAGGCGAACCGCCTCCTGGAAGAGTGGTACGCCGGGATCTGGGCGGAGGATGGGGAGAAGTACCTCGAGGCGCAGGCGCGTTGCACCCAGCACATCGGTGAAGGCGTTCGCGGGATGATCGCCTGACGTCTAGGGCAGCATCAGCCTGGAGACGAATGCGCCGGACCGCACGGCGGCAAGCCCGAGGCCCAGCGTCGCCGCCGCGTACACACACGCCATCCACCACGAGCCGCCCTCCACATAGAGGTGCTTTTCGAACGCGAAGGTGGAATACGTCGTCAGTGACCCGAGGAACCCGACCGCCACCGCATGGCGCCACAATTCCGCGTTCGCCCGTTCCTGGAGGAGCCATGTCCCCACCACCCCCAGCAAGAAGCAACCGGCCACGTTGACAAGCAGGGTGGCGGCGGGAAAGCGGTTCTCCGTCAGGGGCGGCACCGCCAGAGCCACCGAGTAACGCACCAGCGCCCCGAGGGCACCGCCCATCGCCACCAGAAAGAAAGGGAGGAAAGAGTTCATTATCGGTCCGGAAAACCATCCCTGAAACGGATCATGGCAAATCCATGACACGGGGCTTTGGCCCCGTGAAGGTTCCAAATGCGGCTTGCCATCCCTCCGCATCAACTCAAGAGATGAGGACAACCATCCGGTTTTCATCCTTCACGACGTCGAGTTCATGCGGCACGCCGAGACCCCGAAGTGGCGAGACTCCCTCGAAGCCTACGGGTATCTCGCGCCCGCGCTTCTGATCCTGCTCACCTTTTGGTTTCTCCCAATCTTCATCTCCTTCGGGATGAGCTTCGGGAACATCACCGCGCTCAAGCCGATCGAGGAAATGGAGTTCGTCGGCCTCCGCCAGTACAGCGACGTTTTGTCGAGTGCGACCTTCCAGCAGACGCTCTGGAACACCCTCAACTACGTGCTCTATACGGTTCCGTCGACGTTGGTGCTGTCGCTCTTCGTGGCGCTGCTTCTGAACAGTCGCATTCGCGCCCGCGGGTTTTTCCGAACCGTCTATTTCCTGCCCTACATCACCACGTGGGTGGCGATCGCACTGGTGTTCAAGTACCTCTTTCACCGCGACTACGGGCTGGGGAATTGGCTGCTGGGCGTCGTGAGCGTGGACCTCCTCGGGCTCGGCACGCCGTGGCGCCTCGAGTGGCTGGGGGAGCCCCGCGGCATCTTCGACCTCTTTGTCTATACGCCGCTGTTTGGCGGGGGGGTCCCGGATCTTCCCCTCGGCTTCCAGAACCTCCTCGAGGGGCCTTCGCTCTCACTCTTCTGCATCATTCTCACGTCGGTCTGGAGGGACATCGGCTACTTCATGGTGATCTTCCTCGCCGGGCTCCAGAACATCGACAAGTCGCTTTACGAGGCCGCCTCCATCGACGGTGCCAACCGCGTCCAGAAGTTCTGGAACGTGACCTTTCCCCTCCTCAGCCCGGTGACCTTCTTCCTCCTCATCATTTCCATGATCGGCTCCTTCAAGGTCTTCGTGCCCCAGTTTATGATGACTCCCACCGGCGGGCCGGACAACACGACGACGCCTCTGGTGATGTACCTTTACGAGCAGGGCTTCACAGGTGAGTGGCAGCTAAGCTACGCAGCGGCGGTGGCGTATGTCCTCACGCTGATCATCCTTGTGCTGACCCTGCTGCAGAACCAGGTCCTTGGCCGCCGGGTGGAGTACGGCCAGTGAGCGGGAACGAGTCCCTCCAGCTGGCGGTGATCCTCGCCTTTGTGGCCAACGTGGCGGCGGTCGTCCTGGTGTTCTACCGCGACATGATTGCCTCCACAAACGCCCCCCTGACGACCTACTGGAGCGACATCGCGCGCGGGTTCCTGAAGTACGAGGTCCTCGTCGGCGGGGCGGTGCTCATGGTCCTGCCCTTCTATTGGATGGTGGTGACCTCCTTCAAGGATGGCGAGACGGCGAGCGCGATCCCGCCGGTCTGGACGCCGTCGCGGATCGAGACTCTGGCGCCGGCCCGGGAATCCGGCGACCTGATCCCGGTCGTGCCACTGGAAAGCCAGCGGGCCGTCGGCGAGGAGATCCGTGTGGTTCCCAAGGAGGCCTACTCCTTTCGCAGCGTCGACATGGGCGGCTATACGATGACGCGCGAGGACGCGGACGAGGAAGCCATCTTCCGCATCGATCCTGCGCTCTTCGAGACCCGCTCGGTGATCGACCTCGACCTGAAGAACTTCCGCGAAGCATGGTACCGCCCCGAGGAAACCAGCCGAGGCCAGGTGAACTTCCTCACCTACTTCATCGTGTCGATCACCACCTCGGTGCTGGCGACGGCGGGAACGCTGTTTACTTCCGCGCTGGCGGCCTTCGCCTTTGCGCGACTCGCCTTCCACGGCAAGAACGCGCTGTTCTACATCATTCTGGCGACGATGATGGTGCCGGGCCAAGTCCTGCTGATCCCGAATTTCCTGATCCTGTCGGGGCTCGGGTGGCTCGACACCTACGCGGCGCTGGTCGTCCCCTGGCTCGCGTCCGTCTTTACCATCTTCCTCATGCGCCAGTTCTTCATGACGATCCCCGACGACTTGTGGGACGCCGCCCGTATAGACGGCGCGTCGCGGTTCCGTTTCCTGTGGCAGATCGTCGTGCCCCTTTCCGTTCCCGTCTTCATCACCGCGGGCATCTTCGATTTCCTTAACAACTGGAACTCCCTCCTTTGGCCGCTTATCGTGACCAGCACGCCGGAGAAGCGCACCCTGATGGTGGGGCTCCAGAATCTGAACGACGAGGCCGGGACAGAGTTCCACATCCTGATGGCGGCGAGTTGCTTCGCCATCGCGCCGGTGGTGCTGATCTTCTTCTTTCTCCAGCGGTTCTTCATCCAGGGCATTGCGAGGACGGGGCTGAAGTAGGGGCGACGGCTCAGGCGGAGGAGGACTTGTCCCCCTCCGCCGGGGGGAGGGGACCTTCGCTGGCGGGGGTGCCATGGGCTTCGAGTCGCGCCTCGAGGGGGTCGGTGCCCTGGCCGCGCTTGCGGGCGGCCCCCGCGTGCAGATGCGGCAGGGACCGGGCGGCGGGTTGGGGCGGACGGAGCGGGGTTTCCCCATTCTGACCCGAGGCCGACTTGCCCACCAGCATGTCTGCGGTCACCCCCTCCTTCTCGTCCTGAAGGCCTTCCTCAATCTCCATGAAACGGAACTGGGCGCGGAGGGGCGTGTCGCCCTCGCGGCGGGGGACACGTCTATACGATCCGTCCTTCAGAAGCAGGCGCCCGCGCACATTGTCGGCCGCCCCAATGGCCCAGATCTCCTCGATCACACGCTTCTTAAGCTCCGGCGACTCGATGGGGAAGGCGGTCTCGATCCGGCGATCCAGATTCCGGTTCATCCAGTCGGCGGAGGAAAGATAGACCTGCTCGTCTTCGCCCTCGCCAAAGATGTAGATGCGCGAGTGCTCGAGGTAGCGGTCGACAATCGAGGAGACGCGGATGTTGTCCGAAACGCCCTTGATTCCGGGACGCAGGCAGCAGATTCCGCGTACCTGAAGGTCGATGCGGACACCGGCACAGCTCGCCTTGTAGAGGCGGGCGATGATGTCCCCGTCGACGAGGGAGTTCATCTTGGCGCGAATGCGGCCGGGCTTGCCGGAGAGGGCGCGGCGCGTCTCGCGATCGATAATTCGGTTGAAGAAGTCGCGCATGTGAAGGGGGGCGACGATCATTTTCCGCCAGGTGGGCATGCGGGAGTAGCCCGTGAGCAGGTTGAAGAGCTCGGAGGCATCGTCGCACAGGTCCGGATCGCAGGTGAGGAGCCCAAGGTCGGTGTACAGGCGCGCCGTGGTGGGGTTGTAATTGCCGGTGCCAAGATGGACATAACGCCGCAGGCCGTTCTTCTCCTTGCGGACGACGAGGCACACCTTGGCGTGAGTCTTGAGCCCGACAAGGCCGTAGACCACGTGGACACCGGCCTTCTCCATGCGGCGGGCCCACTCGATATTGCGCTCCTCGTCGAATCGCGCCTTCAGCTCCACCAGGGCGGCGACCTGCTTGCCGTTCTCCGCCGCCTCCATGAGCGCCTGGACGATCTTCGAGTCGCCGGAAGTCCGATACATGGTTTGCTTGATGGCGAGGACGTTGGGGTCCTGGGCCGCCCGCGAAATGAAGTCCACCACGGGGCCAAAGCTCTCGTAGGGATGGTGGAGGAGCACGTCCTGCCGTCGGATCACCTGAAAGAGGCTTGTTTCCGTGGTTCGGAGAGGCTCGCGGATGGTGGGTTTGTAGGGCGGGTAGCGAAGGTCCGCGCGATCGATGCGGTTGCAGATTCCCGCGACCTCGGCGAGGTTCAGCGGCCCGTCTATACGATAGATTGCCCGGAGATCGATGCCCACGGTGCGATGGAGGATGGCAAGGAGGCGGTCGCTGCCGGTCGATTCGATGGCCAGACGGACGGCGCTCCCGCGCTCGCGGCGGCGCAGCTCCGATTCGATGGTTTTCAGCAGGTCGTCCGCTTCCTCTTCCGCAAACTCGATGTCGGCATCGCGGGTCACGCGGAAGGCGCAGACCTCGAGGACCTTGAGGCCGGGAAAGAGGAGCGGGACCTCGGCAGAGATGAGCGTCTCGAGGAGGAGGAACTCGTGGCGCCCCTCGCGGCAGGGGAGTTCCACCAGGCGGTCGATGACCGTGGGCACCTGGACAACAGCGAACAACTCGTCGCCGTTTCCGCTGTTGGGGTCCGGGGCGAGCCGCACCGCGAGGTTCAGGGAGAGATTCCGCAGGTGGGGGAACGGATGGCCGGAATCGACGCCCAGCGGCGTCAGGACAGGGAACACTTCGGAGTCGAAGTACTCGCGAACGAACTCCTTCTGGCGCCGGGAAAGGGTTTGGTAGGTGTGGAGAAAGATCCCCTCCTGCTCGAGTGTCGGCTGCACCTGGCGCTGGAAACACTCGAACATGCGGCTCATCTGGCGCTGGGCGCGCGCGTGGACACGCTGGAACTGCTCCTCCGGGGTGAAACCCGCCAGATTGCGTTTCCGCACGGCGGCGTTCACCTGCTCCTGGATGCCGGAAACGCGCACCATGAAGAACTCGTCCAGGTTGGAACTTGAAATACCGAGGAACTTAAGCCGCTCCAGCAGCGGCGTGCTCTCGTCCTCTGCTTCCTCGATCACCCGATCGTTGAAGGCCAGCCAGGACAACTCCCGGTCGATGTAATACTCAACCTTGCGGAAGTCTGAAAGCTTGGGGATGCTTGTTGCCGCGTGTGGAGTCGCACGCGCTTTCCTTGCCATGGTCTCCTCCAAGAACCCAAAAGAGGAGGCTAGGAACGATTGCGGGGGAATTCAAGCCTTGAACGGACATTCGGGGGGGAAAAACGGGGGCGAGACGCGGTGGGCACGCAACCGCGCCCATTGGGACGCGACCCTCGACCCGCGAAACCTGCGGAGTCAGGTGCCGGCCTCCGCCCTTCAGCGCGAGCTCGCCCTTTACGAAACGGTCGATGTTCGCAGGGCGATCGACCTGCTTGGCCCGCTTGACGGCCGGCTGGTGCTCGACCTCGGGGGAGGGCTCGGGCTCATGGCGATTCTGCTCGCGCGGCGGGGGGCGGACGTGGTGGTCGCCGATGTGAGCCCGCGTCGCCTCGCCGAGGCCCGCCGGCGCGCCCGCGAGGCTGGCGTTGAGCATCGCGTCCGGCTCGTCGTTGCCGGCGCCGAGGCCCTTCCCTTCCGGCGCCGTTCCTTCGATCGCGCGACCACCAAGTCGGTGCTCATCCACACAGAGCTTCGGGTCGCCTCGGCGGAGCTGGCACGGGTTCTTGCACGCGATGGGGTGGCAGTCCTGGTCGAGCCACTCGCGCGCCACCCCCTCGTCAATCTTTATAGACGGCTTGCGGCGCCGGCCATCTGGGGCGCGATCACGACCTACTTCACCCCGGGGGAGGTGCGCACGGTCCGCCTTGCCGCCCGCCGGAAAGGATTCTCGAGCCGGTTGGAGGTGGCCGTGCTCCTCGGATTTCTCGCAACTCCGCTCAACTATACGCTCGGTTGGCCGCGCTTGTTTCGTCTGGTCGAGGCCTGCTTCGACGTGCTGGACCGCCTGCTGTTGGGCATGGCCCCGGGGCTTCGGCGCCACGCCTGGTTTGTGTTGATTCGAATTGGTGGGCGGCAATGACCGGCGTAAGGACGCAGGATCTCGAGGCGGCGGCCCGCGCCGAGGGGTTTGACTGGTTCGGCGTCGCCGAGGCGGACTTTCTCGCCGAGGAGCACGAGCGGCTGGTCCGTTGGCTGGAGGAAGGCCGACACGGCCAGATGGAATGGCTGGCGCGCGACCCGCACCGACGCGCGACGCCGGCCGCCGTTCTGGAAGGGTGCCGTGCGGTGGTCGTGGTGGGGATGAACTACCTCCGCGGTGACGTGGAGGAGCCGCCTCCCGCACCCGGGCACGGACGCATCAGCAAGTATGCCCGGACCCGCGATTACCACCGCGTGATCGAAAAGCGCCTGCGCCGCCTCGCTCGGGCCATCGACGAGCAGCATGGGGGAACCACCCGCGGTTTCGTCGACTACGGGCCGGTGATGGAGCGCCCCTGGGCTGTACGGGCGGGAATCGGCTTCCTTGGGAAGCACACCCTGGTGATCCACGCCCGCGAGGGAAGCTTTCATTTTCTCGGGGTCTTGCTGACGACGACTCCTTTCGAGCCGACCACCGCGGGCGCGGGTTCGGGTGGTTGCGGCGACTGCCGGCGCTGCCTGGACGCCTGCCCGACGGCAGCGATTACCGAACCCTGGCGGCTCGACGCCCGCCGGTGCCTTTCCTATCTGACAATCGAGCATCAGGGGCCGGTGGACCGAGAGTTCTGGCCACAATTTGAAGGCGCCGTCTTTGGCTGCGACATCTGCCAGGATGTCTGCCCCTACAACCGGTCGCGAGCCGTGGCGGCGGAGGACTCGCCACTGGGGGAGGAAGTGGCGCCGGGGGATATTCCTCTGGAGGAGTGGTTGGAGGCACCGGAAGCCTGGCTTGGCACGCTGGGCGGGACCTCGTCGCCGCTTCGGCGCCCGGGGGCGGAGAACCTCCGTCGCAATGCAGTGATCGTGGCGGCGGATCGGGGCGATGCCGGGACCCTGGAGGCGCTTGGCCGTCTCGCCGCCCGCAGAGACTTGCCGGACTGGCTTCGCGAGGACGTGGGCGAGGCTTTCGCCCGCTTGCGGGAGCGCCTTGAGGGGCGGTCTGCACCCTGACTTTTTGATTTGCGCATGGTAACACGGTCGCTCCAATATCGAGTACTATTGGAAAACTCTGAAAGGTCGTCCCCGACTTCCTCGCACGGCGGCGGACACCGAAGGTCGAGCGGATCATGGCCAAATGGCGCATCCTCATCGTCGACGACGAAGAAGACGTCCGGATGATTGTCCGGACCACGATTTCCTCAAAGTATGAGGTGGTTGAGGCGAAGGACGGGTTGGACGCCCTCGAAAAGGTCGAGCGGTACCAGCCCGACTTCGTCGTCATGGATGTGATGATGCCGTTGATGAACGGGTTCGAGGCGTGTCAGGCGATCCGCAAGAATCCCAACTACCGGGAAATTCCGGTGCTCTTTCTCTCGGCACTTGGAAGCAAGGAGGACATGAAGAAGGGCTACGCCTCGGGCGCGAACCTCTATCTGACGAAGCCCTTCGATCCGCCCCGGCTGCTGAAGAACATCGATGTCTTTTTCGAGCGCACGCCGCCCGAGAAGAAGTCCAAGAGATATACGATCGAGGAAATCGAGACGTTCGAACGGGAGGGCCGGGTGCCGGTGACTCCCGGCGGCCGCGAGTACGACCTTGGCAAGGCAGACACCCAGCGGGACTTTCCGGAGCCGGAGCCGGCCACGCCGCGAAAGGCACCAGCACCTTCCGCGCCGGCGCCGCCCCCCGTCGATCCCAGTGTGCTCCCGCGCGTCATGGCCGTCGACGACGACAGGGAAATGTGTCGTCTCATCCGCATGACCTGCAAGGACGTCTACGAGGTGGTCTTCGCCCACGACGGCATGGAGGCCATCGAGTTGCTGATTCGTTATCAGCCCGACCTCCTCATCCTCGACATCATGCTGCCCAAGATGAACGGTTTTCAGTTGTGCCAAAGCCTGCGATCGAACCGGGCCTTCAAGCACATGCCGATTCTGATGTGCTCCGCCAAAGGTGCGGAAAAGGACATCAACCTCGCCAAGCGCATCGGCGCGAACGACTACCTCGTAAAGCCCTTTGGGGCCACGGAGCTCCTGCGCAAGCTCGAGGAAATGCGCCAACTGCCCGGGTTTCGCGTCCGTCCCAAGACTTACTCTATGGCCCAAATCCTCGAGATCGAGGAAGCCGGCGCAAGCGACCAGGACGTCTTTCAGGGGGACGACGAGGCGAAGAAGCAGTCGGACCAGGGGCGCAAGGAACTCAAGAATTTCCTCGCGAAGGAAGGCGACAAGGAGGCCCTTGACCGGTCGAAGACGGCGGACGAGCCGAAGAAAAAGCGCCGCCTGTTTGGCTTCGGGGGCCGCGAGGAGTCGTGATCCCCGGCCGGCTGGTCCGGGCAGCCCGGCACGCCGCCGCCTTTCTTCTGCCTCCTGCCTGCCTTGCCTGTCATCGCGGCCTTGGCCCCCGCCCCGTTCGTATAGACGACCCACTCGGCGCACTTTGCGAGGAGTGCCGCCGGCTGCTCCGCAGCCTCGACCGTTCGCGGGCGTGCCCCCGGTGTGGAGTCTCCCCCATGCGGCCGTCGGCCCGGATGACTCCCGAGCGGTCCTGTGCCGACTGCGAGCACCTTCCCCCCACTTTCGGACGCGCCGTCTCCGTCTTTCCCTATCAGGGGCCCGCGGGCGAGATCGTCCGAAATCTCAAGTACCATCGCGCGCCTTATCTCGCGGAATGGTTGGTGGCACTTTGCCATGAGGCCGCGCCCGAGGTGCTCGAGGCGTTGAAGCCGATTTCGCTGATCGTTCCGGTGCCCATGACGCCTGCGCGGCGTCGCCAGCGGGGCTACAATCAGGCAGACCTCCTCGCCGCCGCCCTTCCTGTTCGTGGTGTCGGCGGGCAGCTCGCCCGCGATGTCGTCCGGCGCTGCGAACAACGCGGCCCCCAAGCCCGCCACCACACGCGGGAAGATCGCCTCACCAACATGGAGGGTGCGTTTGAAGTGCTCGACCCGCTGGCCATCGAGGGGGCAGACATCCTGGTCGTCGACGATGTCATGACATCCGGAGCAACAGTTGGGTCGCTGGCGGGGGTGTTGCTGGAGGCTGGGGCGGGCCGGGTGGAGGTCTTTACCGTGCTTCGCGCTCGCTTGGGTGTTTCCGAACTGAAGGGCGAGGTGTGATCAGATGCCGCTGCCATTGTGGCCATGGACGGGGTCGTTCCCGCCCGGCCGCGAGCGGTGGTCGCGAAAGGCTTCCTTCACCAGTGTGCGGACGGTTGCAATGTTACGTTGCAGATCCTCCAGGTCCGGGTGGGGCTTCTTCGGATCGAGGCCATTGCGACAGTAAACAGAGAGCAGCCCCGCGGCGATCTCCGCGTCCGACATCAGGTCCATCGCGAGGGCGAGCTTGCCCGCCATGGTGCCGTATTGGGTTTCAAGATCCTCGAGCTTTTCCTTGAGGGCCTCGGGCAGGTCTTGGAGTGGGATCATTGCGGCGCGTCTCCTCGATTGGATTTCTCTTGAAAGGGAGGCGCCAGTCTTATGCCGGATGCTCGGTGCCGGCACGGCGAATCCTGCCGGAGACGGGAGGATCTCCCTGCGCTTCGAGTCCGCGGACCTGCCACGAGCGGGCTTCCCGCCGCCCCGGCGCCAGATCAAGCGCGGCCAGCAAAGCCACCAAGGCGACTTCCAGTTGGTCGTTCGAGGGTCGCCGGGTGGTCAGCCGCTGGAGCCAAAGGCCCGGCGCCAGAACCGCCCGGCCCCATCCCCCCGCGTGCGCCGTTGCCAGCC
>CAYQTO010000096.1:0-14104 GCA_964420455.1 uncultured Candidatus Sumerlaeota bacterium
CGTGCTGTTCCTGCTGCCCGTCGTCGGCGCCTATCTCTACTGGATAATCCAGAACGCCCCCGACATCCCTCCGGCCGACTTCCTCGAGTTTCGGGCAGGCCTCGGGCAGTCCGGACCCCAACTCCAGACCGCCGTGTTCGACTTTCTTTCCTGGTGGGGCGTGGCCCTCGCATGTGGGACTCTGGCCGCCACCGGCGCGGTCCTGCTTCCGTATAGACGTCCCACGCCGGCCCTGGCGATCGGCTCGGGCACGGCCGTCTTGCTCCTTGCATCCTTGTCCTTTCCTCCCGCCGGGCCATGGGGAGCGACGAGGATCCTCCTTGTAGCCAGCGCGATTCTCCTCGCCTCCGGAGCGACGATGGCCGTTCCCCGTGCACGACGGCTACCCGCCGGCGTCTTCGCCTTCGCCGTCATCGTTACCCTGGCGCGGGGCCTCTTCCCCTCCTCTGTCGCGGACCCGTCCCACGCGTTCACCCTGTTCTTCCTCGACGCACTCCTCCTGGCAATTATCTGGACGATTGGGTACCTCGGGGGATCCCGGGTGCTCTACAACGCGGCCGATTCCCCACCGCCCCCGGATACCTCGGAATAAAGCCCCCCGCCGCCTCCGGGCCACCTCCTCATGGCCACCAGTAGAATCAACACCGCCAGTCCCGCCATGCTGACAAACACGCCACCCACGAGCCCCGGCGGCGTATAGACGAACCGCACCTCCCTCATCGGCTCCTCAACGGGAACCGCCCGAAAAGCATGATTGGCCCGCAGCATGGGGAGTTCCCGGCCGCCCGTTTCCGCCCTCCAGCCCGTCATCCACGTGTCCGCCAGGTAGAGCATGCCCTCGAAGGGCGCGTCCCAGCGGGCGACCAGCTCGTTCGGCGTGGGCGACTCGAGGCGGACCGGCGGCGGGGGAGTGCCACGCTCCCGCGGCGGCGGGACGTCCCCTCCGACGAGCACCAGTGTCCGCGACGTCCATCCGTCCGACAGGGCCCGCCATGCCTCCTCCTCCGTTTCATGAACACGCCAGCGATCCATCAGCCGGGCACGCGGCGCCGACCCGGCCACATCCGTGATCCCCTCCGACCCGAGAACGCCGCCCACGCCCGCCGCAGCAGCCAGCGGCGATCCTCGCAACGGATCCGGCACGGGTGTATAGAAGCCCATGGGGCGCCCGTTCCATGCATTCATGAATTCGCCAAACCGCCTGGGGTACACGGGTTCATACCCGTTCAGAAGCAGCGCGCCTGTGGACAAGGCCGTGTTCGGGCTCCTCGTTGGATCCACCAGAATCAACCGCTCCTCCCTCGTATAGACAGGCGCGACATCCGCCAGGAGGGTCGACCCACTGTCGAGTCGCGTTACCCAGTTGCGGTGCGAACTCGCGAGGTCGGCAAAGACCAGCGCCGCGATCGTGACGGGCAGCCAAGGCCGCAGGCGGGGGATTCCGGCAAACGCACCCACCGCGATGGCGATCACCGCCAACCGCACCATCGCCCACGCGACCGCCGACATCGCGGCTGAGCGCGAGGCGGCGATGACTTCCGGGGATTCCAGCGCCTCACGGGGAAGTTCCAGCAGGGCGCCGCCTCCATGGAAGGTGTCCGCCACGGTGCGCACGAACGACTGCGAGAGTCCTTCCGTCAGGAAGGGTGACCAAGCCGCGCACACCCCGAGCGCAACGAACGCACCCACCGACAGGATCAGGCGTCGCAACATCTTGTCGCCACCCAGCGCCGCCATCACCCCGTGCAAGCCCATCCCCGCCAGCAGGCCCACGGGGAGCGCGAGCAGGCCAAGGATCTTGCCGGGCCCACGGAAGAGATCGAATCCGGGAACGAAGTGAAACAGAACGCCGTGGACCGGTGTCGCCCGCCCGAGGGCCACCGCCAGGCCCAGAATCACCAGCACCAGAAGCGCCAACGCCCGCCAACGGATAGTCCCCTCGCCCCGCCCCAGCGCCCACACCGTACCGGCCGCCACCAGGACAAGCGTCCCGATCCCTGTATAGACGGCTACTTCCCACCCGTACCACGCGCCCCAGTAGATCGTCCGCCCCGGAACGCCAAAGTATCCGGGCACGAGCAGGCCCACAAGATGCACCGGCGGGAGGTCAAACGTTCCGGCGGTTGCGAGGGTCAGGCCCTCGCGCGAGCCCTCGGCCGTGTAGGCCGCCGTGATCGCCAGCGGAACCGCGGCGAGCATCGCGCCGAGCAGCACCGCACCCCCGAGGCTCGCCAGGGCACCCATCCGCCGCTCCGTCCCCGCCAGCCGGACAAGCGTATAGACGCCGGCAAGGCACGATCCGAAATAGAGCACCTGCGGATGCCCTGCAGTAATCTGGAGAGCATACAGGACCGCACCGGCAGCCACCCACCTTGGCGACCGTCTGCCGGCCAGGGTGTCCTCGATATACAGGATCAACCACGGGAACCAGGCCAGCGAGCAGACAATCGTGAGGTGTCCGGCGAACAGGCGCCCGCCGAACGGACCCGAAAGCGTATAGACGAGCGCGGCGACGACGGCCCCCGCCGTGCAAGTCCCAAACCGCGTCGCAAGGAGCGCCGTTCCCGCCGCCGACAGCGAAAGATGGAGCACGATCGACCCATTGACCGCCAGCACCGGTGGCATCAGCAGGAACGGCAGATTCAGCGGGTAGAACAGCGCCGTCTCGAAGTTTGCGGCAAACGGTGCCCCACAAAACGTGTGGGTATTCCACCACGGGACGACGCCGCGCGCCATCCAGGAGAACCCATAGGTGCGCCAGTGGAGGTAACTCGCGCCCATGTCACCGAACCGCCACCCAATGACGTCGCCCGGGTCGCCAGTGGCGATCCCCACGGCGAGCGCCGCCAGTGCGAGGCCCACCGCAACGGCGGCCGCACGCCACCCCTCCGCCCTTCCTCTGGCCGGCATCCTGTCGTCCATGCGGTCACCTTCAGGCCGCGGGGTCGCGCGTCGAGTCCGATTCTCGCTTGCCGGTTGGCAGTCCGGTAGGGAAAACGCCCATGCCGATGGCAAGGGACCATGGATTCACGAACCCAAAATGTTCTCGAGTTTGGCCTCCTCCGGGAAGAGATCGCCCGCCGTGCTGCGGGGGAACTCGGTCGGTCGTGGGCACTCGCGCTCGAGCCGTTGCCCGATGCCGATGCCGCCGCGGAACGCGCCCGC
Source organism: uncultured Candidatus Sumerlaeota bacterium (assembly GCA_964420455.1). Classification (GTDB taxonomy): domain Bacteria; phylum Sumerlaeota; class Sumerlaeia; order SLMS01; family SLMS01; genus CAYQTO01. The sequence goes on from CAYQTO010000096.1 coordinate 3,166, forward strand.
CCCACACGCGAAATCATGATGCTGCTCGCCAACGGCGAGTCTCCTCCCCTCGACGGCGCCTTTGATGCGACCGCCCTCTTCCAGCAGGCCCGCATCCCCGGTTCCGTGCTCGACCTCGAGCACTGGCCCCGGGTCGCCCGCTTCCTCGATGTCTGCGCCCGCCTGGCGGCTTTCCGTGAAGGCCGTGCCTCGAAGACACCCGCCCTCGCGACCATCCTCTCCGGCCTCGACGCCAACGAGGACCTCGCGCGCCGCCTCGCCCGCCTGCTCGATGAAAAGGGAGGCCTTCGCGACGACGCCACGCCGGAACTCGCCCAGTGTCGCCGCGGCCTTCGCGAGGGTGAACGCCGCCTCCTCCGGACTGTGTCCGACCTCGCCGCGCGCCTGCATGATTCCGGCATCCTTCAGGACAAGCTCTCAACGATCCGCAACGGCCGCCACGTGCTTCCGGTCCGCACCAGCGCCCGCGGCCGCCTCCGGGGCATCATGCATGGCTCCTCCGCCTCCGGCGAGACCGTCTATATCGAGCCGCCGGAGATCGTCGAGGCGAGCAACGAACTCGAGGTCCTCCGCGAGCGCGAAATCCGCGAGATCCACCGCATCCTCGCCGAACTCACGGACGAACTTCGGCCGTGGGCAGACCTTGGCCTTCACAACGTCGCCGTCCTGCGCCATGTGGATGGCCTGCTCGCCATCGCCCGCACCGCCCACGAGAAGGGGTGGAGCTACCCGCTCGTCACGCGCGGCGGTCCCCTCCGCCTCTTCAACGCCCACCACCCGCTCCTCCAGCTCCGTGCCCCCCGGAGCGTCCCCATCACCATGTTGCTCGAACCGGGCGACCAGTGCCTCGTGCTCTCGGGCCCCAACGCCGGCGGGAAAACCACCGCCATGAAGACCATCGGCCTCCTTGCGGTCCTCGTCCAATGCGGCTGTCCCGTCCCCGCCTTCCCGGATTCCGCCATCCCCTTCTTCACCGCCGTTCACGCCGATATTGGCGACACGCAAAGCCTCGAGGAGGGCGTCTCCACCTTCACCGGGCACATCCGCCACATTGCGGACATGTATAGACAGGCCGACGGTCAGGCGCTGGTCCTCCTCGACGAGCTGGGCACCGGCACCGATCCCCATGAGGGGGGCGCCCTTGCCATCGCGATCCTCATGGGGCTGCTGCGCCGGGCCTCCCTCACCGTCACCACCAGCCACCTCGGTCCGGTCAAGACCTGGGCCGAGGACACCCCGGGGGTGCGCAACGCCTCGTTCTCCCTCGATCCGGAAACCCGGGCCCCCACCTTCCGGTTGCGGCTGGACCTGCCCGGGGCGAGCGAGGCTCTCGAGATCGCCGAGCGCGAGGGCCTCGACGCCCGGCTGCTGGCGGAGGCGCGCAAACTCGTGGGGGAATCGCACCTGCGCATGGGCGACCTGCTGCGCCGGATCGAGGAGCGCGAGCAGCGCCTCGGCGCGGCTGTCCGCGAGGCGGAGGCCCGTGCTGCCAGCCTCGCCGAACAGGAGCGCGTCGCCCGTGCCCGCTCCGAAAGCCTTCGCGACGAGCGCCGTGAATTCCGCGATTCCCTCGCTGCCGAGAAGGAAAGGGCGATCGCGGAAACCCGCGAGCGCGTCGAGCGGCTCATCGCGGGCCTGCCCGGCGAGGAGGAACTCCAGCGACGCAAGGAGGCCCTCGTCCGCGCGCGGGAGGAACTCCTTCGCAGCCAGCAGCTTACCGGCGAGGAACGCCGCCGCCTCGCCGAGGAGCAGGTCCGCACCGGCGAGATCACCACCGGCCAGCGCGTCTTCATCGCGACCCTCGGCCAATGGGGCGAGGTCCTCCGCGAAGAGAAATCGGGCAAGGCGTTCCGCGTCCTCGTCGGCAACCTCGAGGTGAGCGCCACAACGGAGGACCTGCTCGACCATGACCCGGCGCAGCGGCGCGAGGAACGCCGTCAGTTGACGGAGGAGGTCGAGACTTCGGCGGCACCGCGCAAACGGGGAAAGAAAAGCCGCCGTGCCCGCCAGGCCCTTCGCCGTGTCGAGCCCTCCCCCCCTTCCTCCCAAGCCTCCTCCTTCTCGTTCCGTTCCGCCTCCGTCACCTCCGTCCAGCGCCCCTCCTCCATGACCCTCGACCTCCATGGCTACCGTGTGGAGGAGGCCCTTGCGGAGCTCGACCGCTTCATCGACCGGTCCCTTCTCGCCAACTTTCCGTATATAAAGATATGCCATGGAACGGGCACCGGTCGCCTCTATCGGGCCGTCCACGAGTTCCTCCGAGGGCACCCGAGCGTGCGCAATTACCGCTTTGCCACGCCGGACGAGGGCGGCGGCGGGATGACCATCGTCGACTTGTGAGGGGGGTCAGCGCCTGAAGACGCCAAGGATCCTCTTGAAGAACGGGCGGCGGTACAGCCTTGTCTGGAGCTCCCGCGCCGGCTGGTGGTCCGGCTTCAGCTGGAGTGCGCGCTTCAGCGCGTCGTCCGCCGCCTCGAACCGGCTCACCTCCGTATAGACGCGCGCGAGCTCGTACCAGATGTAGAAGTTGCGGGGATTACGCTCCACAGCCAGGCGGAGGAATTCCGCGGCGCTGGACCAGTGGCGCCGGGAGGCGAAGGTCAGCCCCGCCAGGAGGGGCACGCGCCAGTCGTCGGAACCGGCCAGCTCGACCGCCTTCTCCAGGCAAAACAGTGCGTTGCCGTCCGCCGCCAGCAGCAACACCTCGCCCCGGGCCAGCCAGGCCCACTCGCTCGCGCCCCGCTGCATCGCGTAGTCACTCACGCCGACGGCCCGCCGCGCATTCCCCGTCCGTGCCAGCACCCGCGCCCGCTGCGACAGAAGCGACGGATCCTCCGGGAACTGCTCCAGCGCCCGGTTCGACCAAACTTCCGCCTCACGGTACTGCTTCAAAGCGAGCAGCGCTGACACCTGCCCGATCCACGGATAGACGTGGTTATTCTCCTCCTGGAGCGCCCGGCTATACAACCGCAAGGCCCCGCGGTAGTCGCCCGTGAAGAAGGACTCGTCCGCCTGCTGGATGAAGGTCGGGTAGGAACTCTCGACCGGTTGGTAGCCCTTGGGCTCCTCCGCCTGCTTGCGCGCAACGGTGCCCTCCGGCGGTTCGAGCCCCGCCTTCAGGTTCTCCGCCGAGCTGCGCTCGAGCTTCGAGAATCGCCCCTCCGCCACGCCGCTCTAGCCCCCTTATGTCCAGCGCCGGATGCGCAGCACAATCTCGCCCTGCTCGTTTACTTCCTCTTCCACCACGTCTGCGTTCATGCGTTCGACGGCCTCGGCGGCCTTGTTTGCCGCCAGCGCCTGGGCGATCTCCCTCACGAACTTCTGCCCTTCCGCCCGGAGCACCCCCTCGTCCGCCCCCTTTGGTGCCGACATGGTTACCCGGAGTTTGCCCCGCTCGTCCTTGTGGAGGGTCAGCGTCATGTCGTCCTTTTGGAAGTTGAGCGTCTCGGCGCGGCCGACTTCCGCCGTCAGGTTCTCCAGGATCGTCTCCTGCAGGGGAATCTCCACGTGGGTCCGCCCCTCGATTTCCTGCTTCAGGCGCCGGTTCAGTTCGCCGCCCTCCTCGGACATCTTTGTCAGCTGGCGATACCCAAGGGCCCCCGCCGTCGCCAGAATCAGCGGCGTCAGCATCGGCAGGCTGGTGGCAACGATGGGAGTCAACGCATAGAGAAACATCGGACACCTCCGATCCGGGGCGACGGTGTATGCTGCCATCGGGCCAAGCAAGCCGAAGCCTTGCCGGATGTTCAACTTTCTGCACTTGCACACGGTCGCCCCCGGTACCGACAGTCCGTCCACTCCCACAATTCCGCGGACGCCCGTGCTCCTCTCCGTCGTCGATCCCACCCTCGAACCCATCACCTACTGGGGTCCCGTCATGTATCCCGTGTGGGCGGCGACGGTCTTCCTTTTCGGATTGTTTCTGGGTTCCTTCTTCAATGTCTGCATCTATCGCGTGCCGATGGGGCTTTCGGTCAACAAGCCGAAACGCAGTTTCTGTTATCGCTGCGGGTCGATGATCGAATGGTTTGATAACATACCGGTTCTCAGTTACCTCCTGCTCCGTGGCAAATGCCGCCAGTGTGGATCCCCCTTCTCAGCCCGCTATGCCGCGATCGAGCTTCTCACGGGCCTTCTCTTCCTTGCGGTCTTTATTGGTGTGAATCCACCTGGAACTGAATCCTTTCGTTGGGAGACGATTTGGTTCCTTGCATTCACCGGCCTCTTGATCATCGGAAGCTTCACCGATCTCGATCATTGGATCATTCCTGATGCGATAACGATGGGGGGCGCGGCCGTGGCCATCCTGGCTTCGGTCCCGATCGGTCTTCTGGACGACCAGCCGCTGTTGGCGCTCGCCGGGCCCTTCCCTGCCCTTCGGCTCTACGGCGGCGGCGACACGGTGCTCCTCATCTTGAGCCTCATGGAGGGTCCCGGCCCGGAGACCATCGGGCAATGGTGGGAACCGGTGGCAAATTCGGTGCTGGGGGCTGTCTTGGCGTCGGGAATGTTGTATCTCATAGGCGAGGTGGCGACCTTCATCTTTCGCAAGCCCGCCATGGGCTTCGGCGACGTCAAGTTATTCGCCTTGATCGGAGCGACCCTTGGTTTCTCCGGTGCCGTGGCCACGCTGGTGATTGCCTGCATTTTCGGGGCGGTGGCCGGGGTGCTGGGGATCGTGATCGGCCGTTTCTGGCGAGAGAAGTCCGCGCTGCTGCGCGAAGGGCCCGGACGTCTCGGCGAGACCCAGCTCGACCCCGAGGCGGCCGGCGGTGATGGCAATCTCCCCGCCCGCCTGGCGGAAATTGCCGGCCACATCCATCGCGGCCATCGCGTCCATCATCTCCCCTTCGGCCCCTGGATCGCCCTGGGTGCCTTTGTTGTCGTGGTTGGTTTCCGCTGGTGGTATGGGCTGTGACGGCCATCGCGGGCACGACCCGGCTTGTGGGGCTGATTGGCTGGCCGGTGGCGCACTCGAAGTCGCCCCTGATGCAGAACGCCGCGCTTGCGGCTGCGGGAATTGATGCCGTCTACGTGCCGTTGCCAGTGGCGCCGGAGCAGGTCGGGGATGCGGTGCCAGGGCTTCGGGCGCTGGGATTTCGCGGAGTAAATGTTACCATTCCGCACAAGATCGCGGTGATGCCGTTCCTCGATTCCCTTACCCCCGAGGCGGAGGTCGTTGGGGCGGTCAACACCATCCGGGTGGAGGGCGACGGAAGCCTGACGGGCCATAATACGGACTGCCTCGGGGCCGTCCGGGCGGTGGAGCAGGACGGCACCCCGGTGGCGGGGCGCCACGTGGTGGTCCTTGGCGCGGGTGGTGCCGGGAGGGGCGTGGCGGCGGGCACGGCGCTCGCCGGCGCTGCTGCGGTCACGGTCCTCAACCGCACGGTCGGCAAGGCTCAACAACTCGTCGAGGAGCTTGGCGAGAGGCTCGGGCCGATGGGCGTCTCGCCCCGTTGGTCCGCTGGTTCGCCAGATGGATCGACCATCGACTGGAGCACTGTCGACATCGTGATGCAGATGACCAGCATCGGCATGGAGGACAACCCGGGGGTGCCCGTTGACCCTTCATTGCTGCGCCCGGAGATGCACCTCCTCGAGGCAGTCTACGCCCCGGCCGAGACGGATTTTCTTCGCGCCTGCCGCGCGAAGGGATTGCGCACCAGTGATGGCCTTTCCATGCTTCTGGAGCAAGGTGCAGCAGCCTTTGAATTCTGGTTCGACATCCCGCCCGACCGCGACGTTATGAGGGCCGCCCTGTCGACCGGTTGACGGATTCTTGATAGTAGCAAACCCCACATTAGCAAGGAAGTTGACTCCTCCATGTCCCAGCGCTGTGTGATTCTCTTCGGACCCATGGGTTGTGGAAAGACCACCGTGGGTCAGGCCCTCGCCGAGATTCTCGGCTACGAATTCCTCGATACGGATGATCTGGTGGAAAAGAAAGCGGGGAAATCGATCCGCGAGATTTTCGAGGAGAAGGGGGAAAAGGAGTTCCGGCGTCTCGAATCGGAGGTCGTGGAGGATCTCGCAGGGATGAAGAGTCACGTCATCGCGACGGGTGGCGGGGCGGTGCTTGATCCCCAAAACCGCCACGTCTTTCGTTCCCTGGGGCTGGGGATCTATCTCAAGGCGAGCGCCCGCGAACTCTACCAGCGCATCAAGAACGAGGACTCGCGGCCACTGCTCCTCAACGTCGAGGACCCCCGGGCGGAACTGAAGCGCCTCCTCGAGGAACGCGAAGCCCTCTACCTTGAGGCCGACATCGTCATCGATACCGAGGAACTGAGCGTGGAGGAGGTGGCCGACGCGCTCATCGACGAACTGGCCAAACGCACCGTCGAGGAGGGCTGACCTGAATCCGCGGCGGCATCCCGTTTGCCTCGCCCTTGTCTGCCTTCTCCTTGTCACGCTGACGGCGTGCGGGCACCTTCGTGGATTTCTCACCACCACCCACTCGGATCGGACGCTTTACGTGGAAAAACTCGACAATGGCCTGACCGTGGCCCTTCATCCCAATGATGCGATCCCGGTGGTCACCGCCGATTTCTGGGTGCGGGCCGGCGCGGGCGATGAACCCTCCGAGGTCGCCGGCATCAGCCACTTCCTCGAGCACATGCTCTTCAAGGGCACCGAACGCCTCGCCCCCGGCGAGTACGACCGCCGCATCGAGTTCCTCGGCGGCTACCTTAACGCCGCCACATCCCTCGACTACACCCACTATTTCATTTCCGTCCCCTCCGAGAACTTCCTCGCCGCCCTGACGGACTTCGCCGACGTCATCCAGAACGCCCGCCTCGACGCCCAGGAAATGGAGCACGAGCGCCAGGTCATCCTCGAGGAAATCAGCCGCAAGAACGACAACCCCTTTGGCTATCTCTTCGACATCGCCTTTCCCGGGTCCCTCTCCGCCGGGGCATACACACATCCCGTCATCGGGAGCGCGGAAACCGTCTCGCGGATGACTCGCGGCCAACTCCTCGACCACTACCAGCGCTACTACACGGGCGATAACTCCTATCTGGTGATATCCGGCGATGTGGATCGCGACGCGGTGATGGCGGCAGTCCGCGACGCCTTTGATCGAATGCCCGGCCGCGCGCGCCCCCATCGCGAACAACCCGAGGCGGCGGCCTTCCGCCCCCCGCGCCGCCAGCGCCTCGACCGCGACTGGCAGGAGGCCTACTTCATCCTCACCTTTCCCGCGGAGGCCCACGGCGACGACCTCGAGGAAATGGCCGCGGCGGATCTCCTCGAGACGCTCCTCGTCTCCGGCCGCACCTCCCGCCTGCGCAACGAAATCGTCGAGAAGAAAGCCCTCGCCAACTCCATCGGCGCCTACTTCCCCACAACGCGCCACGCCGCCCCCTTCCTCCTCTACGGAGTCTGTGCTCCCGAACGGGTGGACGAGGTGCGCGACGCCATCTTCACCGAGCTCGAACGCCTCCGCACCGACGGCATTACCGGCGCCGAAATGCGTCGCATCCGTCGCCAGGCCATCAACGGTCACCTCTATTCCCTCGAGACCAACAACGGCCGGACTTCCACCATCGGCTATTCGTATATCCTCCTCGAACGGCCCGACCTTTTCCTGGACTACGAGGCGGCGCTGGAGCGCATCGGCGAGAAGGAGATCCTCTCGCTCGTCGAGCGCTACCTCCTCGAGGACATGTCATCCCTCTACGTCACGGCGCGGTTCGGCCCCGACGGGCCCCCGCCGGGATGATCCGCCTCCTTCTCGCGGGACTTCTCGCCTCGGCCCTCCTCGGCTGCGGTTCCCGCCTGAGCCCCGTCCTCGCCACCGAGGCCGAGCCCGTCTTCCGCCTTCCGCAGCCGCAAATCCGGAGAATCAACCAAGTGACCGTCCATACCTTCGAAAACGGCCTGACGCTGATCCATCGAGAGGAAACCCACACCCCGATCGTGGGCGTCTGCGTTGCCATCCGCAGCGGCGCCGCGTCCGACCCGCGCGACCGTGCCGGCCTCAGCAACCTCCTCGTCGAGATGCTTCCCAAAGGCACCCGCAACCGCACCGCCGACGAGATTGCCGAGGAACTCGGGCAACTCGGCAGCGCCCTCTCCGTCTCCGCCCGCCATGACTTCTCCACCATCCAGCTCCAGTGCGTCGACCGCGACCTCGCCCCCACGATGGAACTGCTCGCCGACATTCTGTTCGAGCCCACCTTCCTTGTCGACGAACTCGAGCTGGAGAAGAAGCATCTCCTTTCACAGATTCGACGCCGCGAGGACCAGATCGCGACCCAGGCGGGCCGCCGCTTTCGCGAACTCCTCTTTGGCCCCCATCCCTATGGGGTGCCCGTTCTCGGGTATCCGGACACGCTGGTGGCGATCACCGCCGAGGAACTGGCCGCGCGCCACCGCGAGCGCTTCCGCGTCTCCAACATGATCGTGTCGGTGGTGGGCAACGCCGGCTTCGACGAGGTGCGGCGCCTCGTCGAGCGCACCTTCCCCGAGGTCCAGCGCCCCGTGGAACCGGAGCACCTGGCGGGCAAGACGATCGCCACGCCGGGCGTGCGCGAGACGGTGCGGCGCGACTCGAGCCAGGCCTACGTCATCCTCGGCACGCTCACCTGCCCCCTCGGCGATCCCGACGAGCCGGCGGTCCGCGTCGCCGATGCGATCCTCGGCAGCGGCATGAGTTCACGCCTTTTCCAGGAACTGCGCGACAAGCGGGGCCTCGCCTACTCCGTCGGCAGCATGGTCTCCTTCCAGCGCGACCAGGGCTTCTTCATGGTCTCCATCGGCACCTCTCCTGGCAACATCCGCTTCAATCCCCAGGCGCCCGACGACTCCCTTGCCGAGGCAGGGCTGTGGTTCGAGGTCGAACGCCTCAAGACCACACCGGTGGGGGAGGACGAACTCGAGCGCGCCAAGAACTACATCGCCGGCACCTACCTCCACAGCCACGAGCGCAACGCCCAGAAAGCCAACTATCTCGCCTACTGGCACCTCACCGGCCGCGGCGTCGACTACGACCGGCGGTACCTCGACGATATCCGCGCCGTCACCCCCCGTGATGTCATGCGCGTCGCCAACAAGTACTTCATCGTCCCCACGACGGTGGTGGTAGGCCCGGACCAGCCCGCACCCGCGGGAAACGCTGGACAACAGTAGCTCCTCCCGACAGGTTTTCCCACGCCAAGACCGCAGCGAGGGGATGCCCGGAATGCCCAGCCTTGGAAGATTGCTCCTCCTTTCCCTGGGGATGCTTCTCATGATGAGCCAGGCCACGACCGCTCGCGCCCTCTCGCCGTATATCTATGGAATCCACTGGTACGGCGATGCGGCCTCGAACGACGTCGAGGCGATGACCGGCAACCGACCCATCTGGGTGCTGGAAACGGTGATGGTCTATACGGGCGGCTGGACCATGGCGGACCAGCTCGCGAAGTTCCAGACCGTCGCGGGCAAGGGCCATACCCTCGTCATCCGCATCCAGCCGGAATGGGGCATGAGCATCCCCCGTCCCGAGGATCGCGCCCAGTACCTCAACGATCTGCGCAACGTCGTCCAGCAGGCCTCCGGCGTCTGCCGCATCTGGCAGATCGGCAACGAAATGAACCTCTTCGACGAGTACGGCGGCGACGTGCTCACGGCGTCCGAATACATCAACTACTACAAGGAAATGCGCGACGTCATCAAGGAGGTCTCGAGCCCCCTCGGCGAGCAGCTGGTCCTCGTCGGGCCCGTCTCCCCGGGCGCCTACTTCAACGAGGTCCGCCACACCGACGGCGGCGTCTATCTCCGCCAGATGGCCGAGGCCCTCGGCGACAACGACACCGATGGCTTCGCCCTCCACGCCTACGGCGCCCCCTGGTTCGATGCCAACGGCGCCACCGCCGACTTCATGAACGGCGTCCGAACCCAGCTCGAGATCATCGACGAAGCCGGCCATTGCGACAAGCCCGCCTTCATCCTCGAATGGAACCGCCAGACCAACCCGCCCACCGACGCGGACCAGGAGGCCGAGACCGCCCAGTTCCTCATCAACGCCTTTCGCGCCCTCGGCGAATGGAACGCCACCCCGGGAAACCATCCCATCGTCTGCGCCGCCTGGTTCATCTATCCCGACGATCCCGCATGGGAGAACTTCTCCATCCGCCACCTGCGGGACAACGGCCCCCGCGGCGCCGGCCAGGACCTCTGGGATTCCTTCCAATCCGTCGCCGGCGAGGAAATCCCCGCAGGCTCGCTCACTCCCCAATGCAGCGAGGCCACTCCCACGCCGACACCGGTGCCCGGGCTCCAGGTCGAGCGCGACTCCGCCCCCAGCCAGGGCGCTCTCTCGCCCCAGCCCTCCGCCAACGACGACCTCTCCGCCATGATGCCCACCCGCATCCAAGGTGGCTTTCATCCCGCCGTCACCGACGACGCCGACAGGGAAGTGGTGTTCACCAATGGGGCCGGCCTCGGTGCGCTCACCGGCCTCCTCCGCGACTATCCCGGCGCCGGGATCTCCGCCTGGAGCGGCTTCTGGACCCTCAACAGCTCCGGCCCCGTCGACCTCACCGAGGTGCGCGTCTTCAGCGGCAACACCGGCAAGGACGGCCGTGTCTTCCATACCCACGACCTGTATCTCTCGCGCGATCCCGTCCCGTCAGCCTTCGGCTCCTGGGAACTCATCGCGGAGGGCATCGCCTCCGGCCTCCCTGGCGAGTTCAACAACGGAAACCTCGAGGCCACCTCCACGCGTCTCACCCACCAATCCGGCGTTCTCGCCGCGGGCATCACCGCGCTCCGCCTCGATCTGTACGCGGCGGCGGACCTCGCAAACGCCTACCGCGATCCCTACGAGCCCGGCACCGCGCGTGACAGCGACAACGCCCCCGCCGCCTTCGTCTCCCCCCTCGTCTACGAGATCGACGCCTGGTTCACCCCCTCGGGCTCCACCCCCACGCCCACCCCTACCCCCACC
>CAYQTO010000097.1:0-14007 GCA_964420455.1 uncultured Candidatus Sumerlaeota bacterium
CGGCGGCCACGATCGCCTTCGCCCGGGCGGTAGGGGATTTTGGCGCAACCTTGATGGTGGCGGGAAACATCCCCGGGGAGACGCAGACCGCCTCGATCGCCATCTACGAGCTGATGAATGCCGGACGCGACAGCCAGGCGCTTGTGCTCGTTGTGATCGTCAGCCTGGTCTCGCTCGTGGTGCTGGCGGCAACGGCAACACCTGCGGCAGACTTTTCAGCGCTGGCGGGGCGTGGCCAGTCTCAAAGCAGGTCGAAGTCCCGCTTGTAGCCGACGAGTTCGACGTAGCCTTTCCCCGCCACCGGTTGGCCACGCCAGGTGCCCGAGACGCGGATCGCCCCTTCCCAGTAGGTCGTCCCGGTATAGTCCTCCATGCGCATCTCCTGCTCGGGAAAGACGGGCGTCACGATGATCTCCGCATCGTATTGGGGGAGTTCGATGCGCCAGCCCATGGGATAGGTGGCGCCGGATTCCGGGCTGGTCCAGGTGTCGGTGTGTTGGATGGTGTATTGCTCGCCGGGGATGGTATGGCGGGTGCCGTCGGCAAGGATGAGCGATCCGCGCGAGAACGGGTTGTAGGTGCCGTCGCGACGCCGGAGGTTATAGACCATCAGGTCCTCGCCGGTCTCGAGCTGGAGGGCGAACCAGTCCCAGCCGACCTCGTCATCGCCGAGCTGGTTCGAGCCAAACTCCTGGTCCATCCACGATTGGCCGGTAACCTGGTGGGTTTCGCCACGCCAGGTGAGGGTGCCCTCGGTGTCGAGGCGGGTGAAGCTGATGTAGTGGGAGGCAGCGCCGCGCTCGGGGGCCTTCTGGTGGGCGCCGTCCTCGCCGTGGATGACGAAGGGCTTGGCGGCCGTAAGGACGAGATCGACGCCTGCGTCGCCGGTTGTGGTGGTGACGTGGAGGCGGCCCGCGTCGTCCATGCGGATGCGCCAGTCGCCAATGTGTGTGTCGAGAGTTTCGGTGGAGGCGGCGGCCTGGCCAAAGCCTGGCCGGCCGATGCGTTCCCACGCGGCGTGCTCGCGGTTCGTCAGATCGCTGATGGCAAAGTGGCCAAGAAGGACCTCGTTGGCGGCGAGGGGCGAATCGACCCAGGCGGCGCGCGGGGCGAGGGAGTTGCGGAAGATGGTGAACTTGAAGCCGAATTCGCGGCCCTCCGGCGTGGAGAGGTTGCCGGTGAAGTACCACCACTCGGTGCGAAAGTCGGGATGGGCGGCGTGGTCGCGGGGAAAAGTGAACTGATAACCCGGGAGTGCCTTGCGGAAGGCGGGCTCCGCGGGAGCGAACGCGCCCATGAGGAGAAAGAGGCTGGCGAGGAGAGCTGTTACGAGACGCATGGGGATCTCCGGTTGTGGGGGGCGCCATCGGCTTGTCACAGCGATAGTGCTTGCTTGGGGCGGACCAATCCGCGGAGTTCCTTGCGCCAATTCAGAGCCCAATCGCAGGGGGTCCGACATGAAAAAGCAGGCAGGCTTGTTCTTGATGGCGTTGGTGGCGGCGTCAGCGCCCGCCATCGGCGAGAAGGCGCGCGGGACGGTCTTCGAGGATCGCAACGCCAATGGGATGCAGGACGAAGGGGAACCGGGCCTCGCCGGGGTCATGGTTTCAACGACGGACGGCGGCTTGGTCACGACCGGCACCGACGGGACCTATGAAATTGAGGTGGATGACGACGCGATCGTTTTTGCGATCAAGCCGAGCGGCTACATGCCGCCGGTGGATGACGAGAACCTGCCGCAGTTCTTCTACATCCACAAACCGGAAGGCTCGCCCGTTTCCTTCTACGACGGGGTGGCGCCCACCGGCTCGCTTCCCGAGGCCATCAACTTTCCGTTCGTTCGTCAGGACGAGTCCGCCCCGTACCGAGTGGTGCTGATGGCGGACACGCAGCCGGAGACCTCGCAGGAGGTGACCTGGGTGCGCGACGACGTGCTGGCGGAGTTGCCGGCGGTCGACGCCGCCTTCGGCATGAGCCTGGGCGACATCATGTTCGACCACCTGAACCTCTTCGATCCCTACAATCAGTACGTTGCGGCGGTCGGCATTCCGTTCTTCAATGTGATCGGCAACCACGATCTGAACTTTGATGCGCCGAATGACGAGTATTCCGACGAAACCTTCAACCGGTACTTTGGGCCCGAGTACTTTGCATTCTATTGGGGCGAGGCGATCTTTTTCGTGCTCGACAACATCCATTGGGATGGCGGGAAGGAAAGCACCGGCAACTATACGACGATGATCGAGCCGGAGCAGACAGAGTGGATGGCGCGCGTGCTGGAGAACGTGCCGGAGGACAAGCTGGTGGTCGTGGCGACTCACGCGCAGTTGTGGTCCGCCGGTTCGCGGAATCCCAACATCCGAAACCTCGACCTGCTGTTTGAAGTTCTCAGGGACCGGCCCCGGGTTTTGGCAGTCAATGGCCACACGCATGTTACGACGAACCGGTTCTTTGGGTCGGAGGACGGCTGGACCGGCGAGGGCACCTTTCAGCACAACAATATCACAACGGTGAGTGGCTCCTGGTGGTCCGGCCCGAAGGACCTCCGTGGTATCCCCGTCGCCACCCAGCGCGACGGAACCCCGAACGGGTATCACATCCTCGAGATCGACGGAAACGACTACACGATCCGCTACAAGGGTGCCGGTCACGACGACGACTACCAAATGCGCATCTACGCGCCCGGCCAGCACTCCAGTGGCGACAATCCTGGCCGGACCTTCCTTGTGAACGTGTTTGACGGCATGCCCGACGCCACCGTGGAATACCGGATCAACAACGGAAGCTTCCAGCCGATGACCTTCGCCCCGCAGCAGGACCCCACCGCCCAGGCCCTTTACAGTGGCCCTCTCGACGCCGGGAAGAGCTGGGTGAATCCCACCACCGCCCACCACGTATGGGAGGCAACGGTGGCGGGCGACCTGCCGCGCGGCACCCACCGCATCGAGGTGCGCTATACGGACCGGCTCGGCAGGAGCTATACAGCGGCGGACATCTTCACGCGTTGATGCCCGATGCACTGAGGATCCTTGACGAAGGGGTTTTCCAGTTCCTTAACGGCGGGCTGGCAAACCCCTTCTTCGACTTCTTCTTCACGACGATTACGGACTTCGGTCTTTGGCAGATCCCCATCGCCCTCGCGGCTTTGGGGCTGCTTGTTTTTGGCGACGGGCGGCTGCGGACGACGGTGGTGCTGGCGGTGCTGTCGGTCCTGCTGGCCGACATGATCGGTCAGGACATGAAGGACTTTTTCGGCCGGTTGCGGCCCTATCTGGCGCTAGGCGAGGAGGCCGTCCGCCTGCCGGACGGCGGCGCGTCGAGCCGCTCGCCCAGCTTCCCGTCGAACCACGCGGTCAACGTCTTTGCCGCCTGGACGGCCTTTGGCTATTACTTGTGGCCAGGGCGAAGACTCCTGTGGTTCTCCCTGCTGCCGCTGCCGGTCCTTGTCGCCTTTTCGCGCATCTACGTTGGTGTGCACTTTCCGGCCGATGTGGTGGCCGGAGCGCTGCTGGGATGCGCGGTCTCCGGCGGGTTGCTGCTCCTCCAGCGTTACCAGCCGGCGATGAGCTTCGACTCGGGAACGGCCCGCGTAAACTGGCCGGGTGTGGCTGCGTTGCTGCTCGTCGCCTTGTACCTTTACCGCTACTCGATCGCGTCCCGGGCGGTCCTGCCGCTTGTTGCGGAGGAGGCCCAGTACTGGGACTGGTCGCGGCATCTCGACTGGTCCTACTACAGCAAACCGCCCTTTATCGCCTACCTTATCCGCGTGTTCACGGCGGTCTTCGGGAACAACGAGTTTGGCGTGCGGAGCGCCGCCGTCACCCTCGCACTGGGGATGACGGTGGTCCTTTGGGTCACCGTCCGCGAGATGTTCGGCTCGAACCGGCTCGCCGCCCTGTGCGCGCTGGTGCTGAACGTCGTACCGCTTTTCGCGGTGGGGTCGCTGATCCTGACGACCGACACGCCGCTCCTGTTTTTCTGGGGGCTTTGCCTGTATGCGCTCCATCGGGCGCTCCTCCGCGGGCAGACCGGTTGGTGGTACGCGGCCGGTGTTTTCTTCGGCTTCGGGCTCCTGAGCAAATACGCGATGATCTATGTGGTGCCGTGCCTCGCGGTGTTCCTTCTTTTGATGCCGGACCAACGGCGATGGCTGCGGCGGCCGGAGCCCTACGCCTTCCTCCTGATCGGGGCGCTGGTTTTTCTTCCGGTCATCCTCTGGAGCTGGGCGAACGACTGGGTGAACTTCCGTCATGTGGCGGGCCTCGCCAAGGTGGACGAAGGGTTCCGCATCGATTTCGCGAGCTTTGGCGAGTATGTTGGGAGCCAGGCGGCGCTGGCCTCGCCGGTGCTGTTCGTGTTCATGGTGTGGGGCACGTGGCGGTTGTTCCGCTCGGGCGAATGGCGCGACCGCCCGGAGCTGACGTTCCTCGCGTCGTTCGGTGCGCCGGTGTTCCTGATGCTGCTCGTCAAGAGCCTGCAGGGCGACGTCCTGGGGAACTGGGCCGCTCCGGCGTACTATGCATGGGGGATTTTCGGCGTCTATACGTTCGACGAGATGTTCCGGCGCCGTCTTGGGACGAGGGCGCTGCGCGGATGGATCGTGCTGGCGGTCGTGGGCTTCATCATTCCTCTCTTTGCGATGTTTGTGCTCTACGACCGGACAATCGCGCGGGGGATGGTACACGGGTTGGGGGCGTTGGGAATTCCCGTGCGGGCGAATCTGGACCCGGGTTACCAGGCGGTCGGGCACGACGAACTCGGCGAGTGGGTGTCCGATGCCCTGGCGGAGATGGGGGCGGAGCGGACCTTCATCGTCACGAAGCGGTATCAGGAGGCGGCGGTCTTGGCGTTCTATGTCGAGGGGCAGCCCCGCACCTGGATGGTGAATTTCGGCGATCGGCGCATGACCCAGTACCAGTTGTGGGGCGTGCCGGGGGAGGAGTTTGCGGGCTGGAACGGGATCTATGTGACGAAGGGTTCGGCGGATTCGCTGAAGGAACAGATCGCCGGCCAGGCGGAGGAATGGAGCGGGCCCGAGTATCTGGTGATCGAGGAGGACGGGCTCGAGTACCGCGACTATACACTGTTCCGCTTCTATGGATTTTCGGGCGAGTTCCCCGACGCGGTGCTGAAGCCGGGGGACTTCTAGCTCCGCCGTTATTTTCCCTGGTCCCATGTTACGATGGGGCGTCAGGCGGCGCGGTAGGTCCTCAGGAGGTAGATGCCGAGGAGGAGAAAGAGGAGGTTGGGGGCGATGGCGGCGGCGAGGGGTGGGATGGATCCCGTGAGCGCGGCCTGGCGCGCGCCAATCAGCGCGACGTAATACGCCGCGACCCACACCAGCCCCCCCCCGAAACCGACAACGACGCCGGTCGATGAGGGCCTGAGGATGTGTCCGCACATGAGGATGGTCAGGACGAAGGCGCCGGCGGGAATGGCGAAGTTGAAGAAGAGGTAGGTTTCGAGGCGGTAGGTCGGCTTCCCCTGCTCCTGAAAGACGCGTATATACTCGATAAGTTCGTAGAAGTTGGACTGGTCGGGGCGGAAGCGCTCGCGGAGGTACTCGATGAGGCGTTCCTCAAGCTGGACGCCGTCGAGGTCGGACTCGCGGAGAATGGGCGCGTCGAGATACTCGACGATGGTGCCGGCCTCGTCCCAGCGCCGGAACTGCGCGTCATAGAAGACCCACTGGGGAATTCCATTCACGAACTGGCGTTCGGCGCGGTGGGCGTCCAGGCGCCAGTTGATGGTACTCCAGTCCTCGCCGGTGTCGATGATCATGGGGAGCTGCATCTTCTCGGTGGCCGGATCGAAGGAGCGGATGGAGAAGAAGCGGTTTCCCTCGCCGCGCTGGAAGACGTTCTGCTCGCGGGTGAGGCCCTCGAGGCTGCGGCCCTCGATGTTTATTCGCTCGATGCGGCGGGCAAAGCGGTCAGCTCCGTTGGCCACGAACTCGATGAGAAAGAAACCGCCGATGGAGAAGACGAGGCCGACGAGGAGATAGGCAACGGCAAGCCGCGAGGGGCTGATCCCCCCGGCCATGTAGGCGAGCAGTTCGTTCTGGCGGGCCTTGACCGTATAAACGAAGAGCACGGCGAGGGCGGTGGCGACGGGGATGGTGAAGGAGGCCTGACGGGGGAGGGTGGCGATGTAATACAGCAGGACCCAGCCGAGCTTGGATTCCTCGCCGCCAAAGATGAAGCGGTTCTTCTCGAGGATGACCGCCACGAAGTAGCCGAGCAGCACGAAGCTGAGGATCGTGAGGAAGGAAAGGAAGAAGGCGCGGAGGAGGTCGCGGTCGAGGTAGGGGATCATGGTGTCTCGCTGGCGGGCCAGTTGCCGATGACGACGAGGCTTTCGGGCTCGCCCTGCTCGAAGTAGAAGAAGTCGCCACGGGTGCGCAAGGACACCTCGGGGGGCGGGGCGGGGCCGGTGCGCTCTCGCTGGTATTTGCGCCACCGGTCGGCGGTGGTTAGGAGGGCGGTGGGCTGGTCGAGGTCGCTGAGGAGGGCGAAGGCGCGGTTGGGTTCCCCCCGCCCGATCGTCGTGAACATGCCACCGCCGTAGAAGACGATCGTGGGCTCGTCGAATTCCGCCATGAGGAGTCGCGTGCCCGGAGGAGCGTTCTCGCGGACCCAGGTGGCGATTGACTTCGAGGGGCGGACGGAATCAAGCACGGGGAGGAAGACGAGGGTGGCCACGGCGAGCGTGGCGGTCCACGTGGTGGCCATGACGCGGAAGGCAAGTTGGTGGCGGCGGAGGCCCCAGACGGCGGCGCTCGCGAGAAAGGTCGCACCGAGGCAGGCGCTCATGAGGGCGAGGGCCCATCCCTCGAGCGGCGCCCCCATCAGCGCGATGGCGATGCCGGGGGCGAGGAGGCCGCCGAGGCCCAGCAGCACAAGCAGCAACGTCCCGGCATGGTGGAGCCATGGTGCCGCGCGCGGTGCGGTGCCCCCCCGGAGGTCATCCCACCAGAGGCCCATCATGATCGCCAGCGCCGGTACCAGCGGGGCCACGTAATGAGGGAGCTTGGTCTGGACGAAGGAGAACATGAGAAGGGCGGGAAGAATCCAGGACCAGAGGAAGCGCATGGGATTCTCGCCGCGACGCTTCCACCCCCACCCCAGGGCAACGAGCAACATGGGCGTGAAGGGCAGGACCGCGACAATCAGTACGGGCAGGTAATAGAAGACGGGCCCACCGTGGCCCTCCATGGCCTCGGCGGAGCGCTCGATGACATGGCGGCCGACGGAGACCATGAAGAACTGGCCGTCTGTCCGCACCCAGGCGGCGATCAGCCAGGGCAGGCCGATGAGGCAGAACACGGCGACGCCGGCGACCGAGCGCAACAGCGCCTGGCCGAGGGAGACGGGTTCCGGCGTGCCTTCGCGGCGCCAGGCGGACCACAGGCGGAAGACGATCAGGGTGAGCAGGATGATGGCCGGGCCCGGCGGACCCTTGAGCAGGGCGGACAGGGCAAGCAGCGCCCACCAGCCGAGCCGCCGCGGCCAGCTGAAGCCGTGGCGCCACTCCTGCCAGCCGCAGGCCAGCGCACCGACCACCGTCAGCGTGAGGGTGGAATCGATGGTGGCCGCCTTGGAGATGACCAGCAGAAGCGGGGCGAGGGTGGCGACGATGGCGGCGAAGAGCGCTCCCTCGCGCCGACAGCCAAGCCACATGGCCAGCCAGAAAATGACAACGGTTCGTCCGGCACCGAACAGCGCCGACGGGAACCGCATGGCAAATTCGTTCTCGCCAAAGAGCGAGACCGCCCCCGCCATCAGCCAGTAGATGAGGACCGGCTTGTCATAGCGGATGCCGCCGTTGAAATGGGGGATGATCCAGTCGCCGGTGCGGATCATCTCGCGCGTGGCGGTGGCGTAGCGGGGTTCGTCGCGGTCCCAGAAGGCGTGGTTGTTGTTCCCCGCGAGATAGACCGCGAAGGCAAAGAGGAAGAGGAGGAGGCTGGTCTGGAGGGGGGACTTCACGGGGGCGGGGACCGGATTCCTTTGACCTGCTGGGGGCTGGGGAGGCTTTTGTCCGGACCTTGCGAAGGGCAAGTGATTCGTCGGACCCATGCGGGCCGGCCAACCTCCGGAAAAGGTGCTCCCCCAGGACGTGAAAGCGGCAAGTTCAAACGTGCGCCTCCAGACCGAAAGCGGGCCGCTGCCCCGGCCGGTCGGCGAACGGCGCTACCTCCTTTGTCTCATCCCCATGCTCGTGGCCCTCGTCGAGATCCAGTTCGCCGAGCCCTCCTGGCATTTCTTCTACCCCTTCATTCGCTACACGCTGGGGCTCGAGTCCTACTACGCGAACATGAATCACCTGCCGGGCGAGGCCACGATCACGGCGATTCTGGTCACCATCATGATTTTCCGGCCGGACTACCGCAAGACGGTCGTCCCCTACCTGATTGCGCTGCTGGTCGCCTCGACGGTGGTCACGGCGATGAAGTTCGTGACGGGGCGGGCGCGTCCGGAGCCCTACGGCGTTCGCCAGGAAGCCGGCGAGTTCCAGGAAGTGCGCGAGTACCTGGCCGTGCATCCCAACGCGATCCTCAGGCCCGAGCCCGGCGATTACTGGCTGTGGCTTTCCCCCCATCGTCCGGGCCTTGAGTTCCTCGGCTGGTTCACCGGCGACCGGGAGTTCGGCGACCGACGCGAGGATCTTTCCACCGGCGATTTCTCCTCCTTCCCCTCGGGCCACGCCACCAGCGCGTTCCTCCTTGCCGCCTATCTCTCGATCCTTTTTCCAAAGGGCCGCTGGCTCTGGTATATCCTCGCCATCGGCACCGCCTGTGCGCGAATCCGTTTCAAGATGCATTACCCCGGCGACGTGATCTTTGGCGGGGCGCTGGGATGGATCACCCTGCATGTGATCTTCTCGATGCAGTGGCCGTTCCGTCTTGGGATTTGGGCGGAAGACAAGGTGACCGGCGTGATCACGGCGGTGGGTTCGTGGGTTGGGTGGCGTTCGGATCCCACGTCTCAGCGGGCCTGAGGCGGTTCTCGCTTCGGAGGACGGTGCCGTCAGGCAAACGCAGCTGGAGGGCCGCACGCCGCACCTCCCCGGACCTGTTGGTGATGGTGACGCGGGGGTGCGGACCCACGCCGTCGAACACAAAGCGATCACGGGTGATGGAAACGGGCCGGGCGCCACGGACCTTTAAGATCAGGCCATTCTGAACAAAGGCGCGGTCGCCGAAAGGGGCGGGTGCCGGCCGATTCGAGACAAGGCGGAGGAAGGGCTTCTCCTCCCCGGGTTCGCTCCAGCGGGCCCACTCGTGAAAAACGGCGGTGCCCTCCGGGCGCAGGAAGCGGAACTCCTCCTCGCGGCGGACCAGTGCGACCGCGGGGAGGTCGCCCTCCAGGAGCTCGAGGACCAGAGCCTGATCCGTTTCCGTCGTGTGGGTACCCAGATAGAACTGGGCGGCCATGGTGTCCTCGTCGAAGAGGATCGTGGCGGGAGCGTCGACCATCCGGCGGATGTCTGCGGCGGCCTCCCGGGTGGCGATGGTACGCTTCACATCCTCGATGCGATTGGCGTCCAGATAGAGGAACGCGGCGAGGAGAACGACGAGGGCGAGCGGGGGGAAGAGGAGGTAGCTTCGCCGTTGGGCGTTTGCGGGAACCCAGCGACGGAGCTCGTGGACCGCGAGGAGCGACGCGGCGGGGAGGAGGGGGTACTGGTGGTCCCATCGCTGGTGGGGAGCGACGGAGAAGAGGACCATGCCGCCGAGGAAGAACGCGGCCCAGTAGAGGAGCTCGGGGTGGTGACGCCGGTGGGAGCGCCAGGCGCGGATGATGCGCCAGAGGGCAAGAATGGCGAGGGGTGACCAGGGGAGAAAGCGGCTGAGGAACCAGAGGATGGGACGCCAGGCGTTTTCGCCGGGGCGGGCGCCGCTGATGCTGACGGTGGCGTGGCCGACGAGCTCGCGGCCGAGCTGCTTGTCAATGAGGTCCTGGCCCGCAACCAACCAGGCGGCGAGGAACCAGCCGCCGCAGAGACCGAGATACAGGAGGATGCCGGTGGCGTGGGCGGCGTAGCGGCGTCGAGGCCGGGCGCTGCCCGAATCCCCGGATGGCAGCAGCAGCATCAGGAAGCCGAAGGAGCCAAGCACAAGCCCCAAGGGTCCCTTGGTAAGCGTGGCCACGGCGGCGGCAACCCAGAACCACGTCCATCCGCGTCCGCGTCTATACGCGTGCCATCCCGCGAGCGCCGTGAGAAACACCGTCAGGGCGAAGATGCTGTCGGTCCGCGCGAGGTGAACGAGCTTGAACCCGGCGGAGGAAAGAAGCCAAGCGACAGCGGCCCAGAAGCCCACGAAGGAACCTCCATGGCGAAGTCCCATATGGTGGAGCAGGAGGGCGACCGCGAGGGTTGCCAGCGCCCCCGGGAGATAGAGGGCGAAGGAATCGAGGCTCCCATTGAACAGAGCCACAACGGCCACCAGCCAGGTGTAGAAAGGGGGCTTGCTGGTGATGTCGTTGGTGGCGTCGCGTTGCACGATCCACTGGCCATTGACCAGGACGTCGAGGGCGTAGAGGGCAGGCCGCTCCTGGTCGTTGTCCATGAGGTTCGGCGGAGCAAAGTCGAGCCGAAGGAGGAACATGGCCCCCCAGAGAAGGACCAGCGCGACCGCGAGAACGAAGTGGAGAAGACGGGGGTCGGCGGCGCTAGCGGCCGACGAGTCCGCGCTCGACGAGTTCATGGTGGGCATCCTGGACCTTGTCGACTGCGTGGGCCTGTTCGCCCCATTCCACGAGTTCCCGCAGGCCCTCGTCCAGGGGGACCTGCGGCGACCATCCAAGGGCAGCGAGCTTGCCCGGGTCGCCGATGCAGTGACGGATGTCCCCGGAACGAAAGCGGCCGGTAACTTCTGGCGCGAGGTCGCTCCTTCCGTAAAGCGCGCAGAGCCGCGTTGCCATGTCGACCACGGCGGTTCCGATCCCGGTGGCGATGTTGTAGACCCCAGGCGTTGCGCGGTCGTCCTCAAGGAGGCGCAGCTTCCCTTCCACCAGATCGCGGACGTGGATGAAGTCGCGGGTCTGGCACCCGTCCTCGTAAATCAGCGGCGGATTGCCGTTCTTGATGCGCGAGGAGAAGATCGCCGCCACACCGGTGTACGGATTACGGAGCGACTGGCGGGGGCCATAGACATTGAAATAGCGACAGGCAAAGACGCGCATGCCGTAGACGCGCCCGAAGAGGAGGGCGAACTCCTCCTGGAACTTCTTGGTGAGGGCGTAGATGGAGGCGCACTCGAGGGGCTTGTCTTCGGGTGTGGGCGCGGGCTCGAGGTTTTCGCCCGTTGCGGGATCACGAATGTCAAAGTCGCCGGCGGAGATCTGGTCTTCGCGGCGTGAAGGCACGATCACCGGAGATCCGTCCGAAGGGCGGCGATAGAGCCCCTCGCCGTAGAGGCTCATGGAACTGGCCACCATCAACTGGGTGACCTGGTGCTTGCCGGTGGCGAGGAGGTCGAGGAGGAGGCCGGTGCCCCCCACGTTGGCGGCGACGTAGCGATCGATCTGGTACTGGCTCTGGGCGATGCCGACGACGGCCGCGTCGTGAATGACGGTGTCGATGCCGTCGAGGGCCTCGCGGAGCACCGAAGGGTCGCGGAGGTCGCCCCGAAGGAACTCGGCCTGGCGAAAGGCCGGAAGCGAAAGATCGGGAAGGGGGCCGTGTACCTGTGGCTCGAGGTTGTCGAGAATCCGGACGCTGTATCCGCGCGCGAGCAGGGCTTCGACGGTGTGCGAACCGATGAAGCCGGCACCGCCGGTGACGAGGACGCGATTCATGGGTTCAGGGAGTGGGCGACGGGGGAAATAGCAGCATGACGGGGCAAGGTGGGGAGCAGCCGGAGGACCCGCAACGGAAAAGCCGGGAACGGCGCGCGCCGCAATCCGCAAGGGAGACGGCATCGAGGCGAGTCTCCGTGAGAGACTCATTGCGGTGGACTGCACGCCTCACCTCATGGCTGATTTTCTCTCAGGAGTTTGAAATTGTTGAACTTAGGCTTCTTTACCGGGGTTGGCGTCCATTCGTGCTACTCCATGCTCGTGCAGGTCTTCCTGCGAACCCGAGTTGGACGAGAAACGACCACATGTCTGCTTCCCCCGATCCCGTTGTTCTTTCCATCGCAGGGCCCTCGGTCTCCCAAGGGCAGATCGAACGCCTCCGAGCGCTCGTCTACAGCCTGCTGCGCGGGTCGCGACACAAGGTCATTCTCGACGTCAGCTCCATCGATTTTCCGACTTCCCCGCTCATGGCGTGGCTCCTGACGTCCGACCGGCTCCTGCGCGAGCATGGCGGGCGACTGATGATCGCCGGTGGGCAGATTCCCTTCCTGGCTTTCGCAAAATGTCTACAAGTCTCCGATCGGTTGGCATTCATCCCCTCCATCAGCGAGGGGCTGGAGAAAAAAGAATGAGACGCCTCCTGGCTACAGCACTCCTGGACGTGGCCACTCTCTCCACGGCGAGCTTCGACGTGCTGGTACGCACGGCGGTCAAGCTTGTCGCGGGCAGCGATCCGCTCCTGGCACTGTCAATACGGCTGAGCCTGTTCGAGGCTCTCGGCTTGGCGAGCCGCTGGCGTGCGGGCACCCATCGCCCCAACGGCGAAGCCCTGCGCTTTCGCGTCTGGCAGGTGGACTCCGCCGACGGCGACCTCATGGCCGAGTGCCAGTCGCCGTTCCGTTGCCGCCTCATCGAGGAGTACACAAACGTCGGTGAACCGCTCATTTCCTTCCACGAACACAGCGTGTATGGGGACCTTCTGGAGGGGGGCGGCAAGCGACTGCGGGTATCGCCCCGTCGCCCGCCAGCCGGAGAGCCCCTGACCTCCGGCCTCGACGAGCCCGCGCTTGCCACTGCCATGGGCCTCGTCGTCATCTGCAGTGCCTGGCGCGAGGTTGTCTATTCAAGTGGCGAGGACGGCGGATCGCTTCTGCTCAAGGGCCCGCAGCCGCTCGTGAGGGAACTTCCGAAAACCTAGCGGGCGGCGCCCCGTCAAGGCGTTGCCACGTCAGACCCCGACGAGCAGGCGCTCCGGCGCTTCGATGCATTCCTTCACGCGAACGAGGAAGCTGACAGCCTCCTTGCCGTCGATCATCCGGTGGTCATAGCTCAGGGCGAGATACATCATCGGGCGAATCTTCACCTCGCCGTTGATCGCCATGGGTCGCTCGACGATGTTGTGCATGCCGAGGATGCCGGACTGGGGCGGGTTGAGGATCGGCGTCGACATCATGGACCCGTAGACGCCGCCGTTGCTGATGGTGAAGGTGCCCCCGGTGAGGTCGTCCATGGTGAGCTCGCCGCCCTGGGCCTTCTTCGCGTAGTCGCGGATGGCGGACTCGATCTCCGCAAAGCTCATCGACTCCACGTTGCGGATAACGGGCACCACCAGTCCGCGGTCGGACCCGACGGCGATGCCGATGTCGCAATAGTGGTGATAGACGATCTCGTCCTGCTCGAGGTAGGCATTCACCCTGGGGAACTCCTCAAGCGCCTGAACACAGGCCCTCACAAAGAACGACATGAAGCCGAGTCCGACGCCGTGGCGCTCCTTGAACGGCTCCTTGTACTTCCGCCGGATCTCCATGACGGCGGTCATGTCGACCTCGTTGAAGGTGGTCAGAATGGCGGCAGTGGACTGGGCCTCGACGAGGCGCTGGGCGACACGCTTGCGAAGCGAGGTGACGCGTTCGCGGGATGTTTCCCGCGTGCCTGCGGCAGTGCGTGGCTTGGAAGGGGTATCGGGCTCCGGTGCCTTGGCCGGTTCAGCCTTTGGCGAAGCGGCCTGCTGGGGAGGCGGGGTGGGCTGCTTCTGCTCGGCGTAAGAGAGCACGTCGTGCTTCGTGACGCGGCCGCCGGCGCCGTGTCCCGGAACCTCGGCGAGATCCACGCCGTATTCGGCGGCGACCTTTCTGGCGACGGAGGTCGCGCGGACCTCCGGCCCATCGCCGGTTGCAGGCTCGCTTGAGGGGTCGGCGGGGGA
>CAYQTO010000098.1:0-13789 GCA_964420455.1 uncultured Candidatus Sumerlaeota bacterium
AGGGGGGGCGACGGAGGGGGCGGAAGCCGTCGGGGTCGTAGCGGCGGGGATCGACGATCAGGGCACGTCCGTCGTGACCGGTGGTGCAGACGGCGTAGGGGTCGTTGACCTCTGGGAGGAGGGTGCCGTCGGGGAGCTCGACCTGGATGGAGTAGGCCTTGAGGTGGTGGTCGCCCCAGTGGACGGCCTCCCAGAGGCCGTTGCCCTTGGGCGAGAGGGGGAGGGAGACGCCGGCGTCGTCGTTGCCCGTGGGCGTCGGATAGAGATGGACGGCGATGTTGGAGGCGGTGGGCGAGAAGACGCGAAAGATGGTGTGGGAGGGTGTATAGACGGCGCCGAGGATTTCCTCGCAGTCGAAGCAGTCGGGGTCGGCGGTGGGGTTGCGGCGGGTGACCTCGGCGGGGCGGTAGCCGTCGGCGAGGAGGGTGAGGGGGCGGTCGGCCGGTGGGCAGTCCTCGAGGAGGATTTCGGCGCGTCGGGCCTTGCCCTGGGAGGGGGCGAGGGCGCGGACACCGATGGGGGAACGGCGGGTTCCGTTGCCGCAGACGAGCTGGAACAGTGCCGGGGTGAGCCGGCCGAGCTCGACGGCGTGGCTGAGGCGCACCGAGAGGGTCTTGTCGTTGAGGAGAAAGGCGGATTCGATGCGGGGGGCGACATCGGGCCGGTCGCGATAAATGGCGGGATCCTGGCCGACAACCCAGACCTCGTTGCCGAGGTGGGGGGACCAGAAGCGGTCGCCGGCTTCCTTGGTGCTCCAGTCGCCGCGGAGGCGAAAGAGGAAGCCGACGAGATCGGGTGTGCCTCCGGCGGAGGCGACGGAAGGATCGACTTCGAAGAGGGGACCGAAGTCGTCCTCGGCGGTGGGGCGGAATTCCACCGGGCGGCCCTCGCCGTTTCCGCCCGCGTCCCACAGATAGATTGTCACGTCCTCATAATCGCCGTCGGGACGGTGGTAGTGAAAGCGGACAGTGGTGGTGGCTGGCGGAGCCATGATGGACGCATGTTGAACAAAGGACGGAGGAGGGGCAAGCGTGGGGAGCAGGTCCGGACAACGGTTTAGAGAATTCTGACCGAACGGCATGGTGGCGGACCGCATTAACGTTGCGACGGGCCAAATCTGGTGCCTTGTGTCCCACTGCCGCCACGGCCCCTCGAAATTCCCTCCCCTCTCGCCCTCGCTTGTCTGCCTCGCTCACCCTGAAGTCGAATCCGAGCCTTTCGCGTCCTTCCCTGCCGGAGGCGCCCTTGGATCCCCGTGTGGAGCGCACCATGCGCCTCTCGGTGATCGAGGGGTCCCTGACGATGGCGTTCATCAACTGGACGTCGGGGGCGGTGCTGACGGGATACATGCTGCACCACGGGGCGCGGCCGCTGGAACTGGCCCTGATCGGCAGCCTTCCGATGCTGGCGGGGGCCGCGTCGCCGCTCGCCGCATGGGTCCAGTCGCGGTACCCGCGGCCACGGAGGTTGACGACCGTTTTCGCGGCACTCAGCCGGGTGGTCTGGCTCTTGCCCGCCCTTGCGCCCTTGTTGATGGCGCGGCCCCAGGACATCCTCGTCCTCACGTTGGCGGTTGCTGCCATCTCGCACCTCTCCGGCGCTGTGTGTGGAGTGATCTGGACCGGATGGATGGGAACCGTGGTTCCCCAGGAGCGCCGGGGACGCTACTTCGGGTTTCGCAACGGCGTCCACGCGATGGTGGGCCTTGCGGCAAGCCTCCTGGCCGGTGTGTTCCTCGACGCGCTCCCGAGCCCGTACAACTACCAGGTGATGCTGGGCCTTGCGGTGCTGCTCGCCGCCCTGGGCATCAACATGTACCGATATCATTACGAGCCGCCCCAGACCCGGCCACTTTTCACGCTGAAAGGGTTCCTCCACGAGCCCTTCAGCGACCGCAAGTTTCGCGGGTTCCTGCTGATGAACGTCTGGTGGCAGTCCTCCGTGTTCCTGGCGGCGCCGTTCGTCTTTCCCTACTATCTGGACCAGTTGGGGCTTCTGTACCTGCACATTGCGCTGTATCAGTCGGTGGCGGCCGTGACGACGCTGGTGGCCTCGCCGTTTTGGGGGCGTTTGTCGGACCGGGTGGGGAACCGGGGGGTACTTGGAATCACCACGGTGCTGGCGGGGAGCCTGTTGCCGGCGTGCTGGATCCTGGCGGAGCCGGGCGACCCGACGCTGATCATCATCAGCGGTCTGGTCGACGGGATCGCATGGGGAGGGATCGGGCCGGCGATGTTCAACCTGATGCTGGCGAGCGCGCCGGAGGAAAAGCGGCTGTCCTACATCGGGGGAGTCAGCCTTTTGGCGGGGCTTGGCGGATTCGCGGCGGCACTGGCCGGTGCCGGCCTCCTGAATCTCCTGGTGGTGGTCGATGCGGGGAGCTTTGTGGGCGGATGGTCCGAGTATCAGCTCCTCTTTGTGATCAGCGGGGTCATGCGGTGCATGACGTTCCTTTTGATCCGCCAGGTGGAGGAGACGCACGCTTGGCGGACGCGCGAGGTAATCCGCCTCCTGCTGACGCGCCGGGGCACGGGCTTTTTCTGGCGTTGACCTTGACCCGTCTCATGACCTCGGGGAACCAGCCCCACCCTTTCCGCCGCCCGGGAGAATTGCCGCACCGCCCATGACCATGATCCTCTTCCTTTCCGTGCTGGTGATTGTGGGCATTTACCTTCTGGGAAAGGGGGCGGACTGGCTGGTGCAGGGCGCCTCGGCGATGGCGCTGCGGTTTGGGGTAACGCCGTTGGTGGTGGGGCTGACGGTGGTGGCGATGGGAACGTCGGCGCCGGAGTTGATCACGTCACTCCTTGGCAAGCCGACCATCGCCGTGCTGAACGCGTCGGGATCAAACCTCATGAACCTCGGGCTGATTCTTGGGATCACGGCGCTGCTGGCGCCGATGAATTGCCAGGGGAAGTTTCTGCGGTTCGAGGTGCCCGTGATGTTTCTCACCGGGCCGGCGCTGCTGTGGGTGGCGGTGGACCTGGGGGTCAGCTTCCTGGAGGGAGCGATCCTGACGGTGGCGCTGGCCGCCTACCTTGTCCTTTCGGTTCAGCGGGGGAAGGTGGTGGAGAAGGAAGTCCTCGGCATGGAGGAGGAGGTGAAGGAGATGGCGGAGGCGACCGGTGGCAGCATGGGGCGGATGGTCTGGCTGCTGGCGATCGGACTCCTCGGGCTGGTGGCGGGCGCCCGGATGCTGCTGGATGGGGCGATCGGGCTGGCGGAATTGTTCGGGGTGCCGGAGCGTGTGATCGGCATCACGCTGATCGCGGGGGGGACCTCGCTCCCGGAACTGGCGACCTGTGTGGTGGCGGCGCGCAAGAACCAGCAGGACATCGCGCTGGGCAATCTGGTGGGGAGCAACATCTTCAACGTTTTCGGCATCGTCGGAGTCTGCGGGGTCCTGCGGCCGCTGGAGGTGCCGGACGGGACGCTGCTGGTGGACATTCCGGCGGTGATCGTGATTCAGGCACTGGCGGCGCTCATGATGTTCACCAACCGGCAACTCAACCGGTCCGAGGGCGTGTTCCTCCTCGTATTTTACTTCGTGTATATCGCGTATCTCTTTATCCGTCCGTAGCGGACCTGGTGCGAAGAATCTCGCGGACGATGGCATCGGCAAGCAGCCAACCGCGGGGGTTCAGGCGGAATCCGTCATCATCGATGGTGTATAGATCGCTGTACGCGGGGTTGGCGCGGGCCCATGTACGGGCCTGGGCGAGGAGGGCGGAATCGGTGGCGGCGGAGATGCCTTCGCGGCGGCGGAGGTGGGTGAAAAGGCGCTCGGAGAGGGCGGCCTCCGCGTCGAGTTGCTCGACGGTGCCGCGGGCGAGTTGCCCGGCGTCGGTGGCGCCAGCCCAGGCATCGAGATCCTCGGGGTTTGCCCAGCGCCGGGCCCCGAGATTGGAATGGGCGCCGGGCCCGAGACCAAGCACATCGGCGCGGGTCCAGTAGCGCTGGTTGTGGCGGGAGCGCACGCCAGGCCGGGCGAAGTTGCTGATCTCGTAGTGCTCGTAACCATGGGCGGCGAGGAGTTCGGCGCCGCACAGGTACATTTCCGCCTGCGTGTCGTCGTCGACTTCCTCGACCTGGCCGGCAAGGAGGGCGTCGTGGAAGGGCGTCCGCTCGTGATAGGTGAGTCCGTAAAAGCTGATGTGGTCGGGATCAAGGACGAGGGTGGCGTTGAGGGAGGCAAGCCATTCGCCGGTGGTCTGGCCGGGGAGGGCGAACATGAGGTCGAGGGATAGGTTGGTGATGCCGGCGGCGCGGGCGTTGGTGACGACGGTGGGGATGAGCTCCGGCGCGTGGAGGCGCTCGAGGAGGGCGAGGTCGCCGGGGGCGAAAGACTGGACGCCGATGCTGAGGCGGTTGATTCCGGCATCCGCCCATCGCTGGCACCGGGCAGGTGTGAGGTTTTCCGGGTTCGCCTCGAGGGTCACCTCGCGAGCGGAAGCGGGTGCGGGAAGCAGCGTGTCGATGCGGTGGAGGAGGCGGGCGACGGCGCCTGGCTCGAGGGTGCTCGGCGTGCCGCCGCCAAAGTAGATGGTGGAAATCGGGCGGCTGGCGATGTCGGGGTGGGCGACGAGAAGGAGTTCGAGTTCGCGGGCGAGGCGTTCGGGAAAGTCGAGGCGGTCGCGGGCGGGACGATCGCGCAGCTCGATCTTGTAGAAGTCGCAGTAGGGGCAGGCGTGCTTGCAGAAGGGGACGTGGAGGTAGAGGCCGAGGTCTTGGGGCGGCGTCATTCGTACCGGGTTTCGGTGTTGGCGGGGTCGGGACTGGGGACGGATTCGTTGACGGGGGTCGTCGCCTCCGGGGTGGAGGTGGCGGGTGTCTCGGGGGCTGGAGGCGGCGTGGCCGCGGGAGTTGCTTGCGGATCGGGGACGGCCTCGCCGGTAGTGGCCTCAAGGCGATCGAGGATGACGCGCATTTCGGCAATCATCTCGCGGGCGGGCGCGGCTTCGCCGCCCTGGATTCCCTGGAGCTGCTGGAAGGCGGTGATGGCTTCGTTGGCGAAGTCGATGCGCTGTTGCTCGGGGCGCTCGGCGTTGCGGGCGGCACGCTCGAGGAGGGCGGCGTAGTCGGACCAGGCGCGCTGGTCGTCGGCCCGGCGGCTGATGGCCTCGAGGATGGTGCGACGTGCCTGCTCGAGATCGCCCGCCTGTTCGTACAGCCAGGTAAGGTGGTAATGGATGGCGTTGTCCGTGGGCGGTATATACGGGATGGCACCCTGGAGGACTTCGGCGGCGCGGCGGTAGTCCTTTCGCTCCTGATAGATGCCGGAGAGGGCCCAACGGGTGGCGAGGTCGGCAGGGTCCTCGTCGAGGATCTGGCGGAGGGCGGCGGCCGCGGCGTCGGAATTGTCGCCCCCACGACGGACAAGGCGGGCAAGCTCGCGCACGACCGGGTCGCCCTTCCAGCGCTCGAAGGTTTCCTCGATGAGGGATTCCACGCGGGCGCGCGTCGCCTCGTCGAGGTTCTCCATGCCGGCGGAGGTCGCCTCCCGGTAGAGCAGGCCGACGAGGTAGGGCATGCGGGGGTTGCGCTCGATGGTGCGGAGGACGCGGGCAACGCGCTCGGGGCCGGGGATTTCGCGGGGGACGTCCTGGCGCCGGAAGACATGGTTGAAGACCCCGGTGGTCTTGATCATGTGGTGATCGTCCACGTAGTTGTCGGCGCGGGCCGGGTGCGTATAGACAGCACGGGCGATGTCGGGATAGGCGAAGCCGGGCGACGTGGGGTCGCCGGGGATTGAGTGCTTGAGAAAGATCAGCAGGTACTCGGGGCGCCTTTCCTCCATGACGTACCGGGTGTTGCGGTCGAGGAAGGCCTGGAAGGTGTCGCGACGGGCCTGCTCGCGGAGGAGGCGGCGGCGCCCGGGAGTGAGGTTTTCCTCGCCGTGGAGGGCGAGAAGTTCGCGGTAGCGGTCGGATTCGGAGGGAAGGCGGCCCCGTCGCGACGGGGCATGGCTCAGGTAGGGGTCGGTGAGGCCATCCACGTCGAGGAGGTCGAGGTGTGAGGCGAACCAGAGGGGCTGGCCGATGTCCGACATGAAGATGGTGGCGCCTTCCCGGGTGTTGAGGAGAAGGTAGTCGGAAACCGCCTCGAGGGGGGGGACGAAGCCGCGCGCATAGGCGGAGGCGACCCGCGAGGGGGCGAACCAGCCGCTGGGCCGGGGGCCCCAGAAGACCGACTGGCGGTCGTAGACGGACGCGGAGCCGCTGCGCATTTGCTCCCACCCCACCCCGATGAGCATATAGACGCAGAAGAGTCCGAGGACCGTATAGACGGGGATCCGCCCGACGGGAGGGAGGTGGGCGCGGGCGACCCGCATGGCGAGGTCGAGCGCCAGCCCGAAAGCCACGCCGATGAAGGGAAGCGCCACGAGGAAGAAGCGGAAGGACGGCATCCAGTCGCCGTTGACGTGCCAAACGTAATAGAGGTTGAGGATCCAGGGGGCGGCGACCAGGAAGGAAGTACGCCCGAAATGGGGCTCGAGGAGGAACCGCCGCGGAAGGCCCGGTAGGAGCAGCCGCGACGCGGCAAGGACCAGCAGCCCAAGCGCCCCGATGAGCCAGAAGTTGAGCCAAAGGAAGGAGTTGTAGGCGGCGAGGGTAACGCTCCAGAGGAGGGCCTCGACGGTGCGCGTCCAGGCCAGGGGATCCCTGGGGGCGAGCGGCCCCGTGGGCGGAGGCGAAGCCTCGTAGCCCGCCTGGTCCAGATAGAACACCTCCAACTGGGCCGTGCCCATGGCGTGGCCGGTGACGAGGCGCTGCTTGGCGTAATACGTGTTCGGGAGCAAGTCGCCAAAGTAGTTCCACTTCCAGAGCCAGAAGAGGGCGAAGGGGATCCCGGCAACCGCGGCCCAGAGCAGCAGGCGTCTATACGGCAGCCGGCGGAAGGCGACGAGCCAGAGGCCGTAGGCACCCAGGGGAGCGAGGTAGAAGAGGGAGTCGATGCGGGTCATGGCGGCAAGGACCGCGAGGGCAGCGCTGAGGGGCCAGGAGCGCGGGTCGCGCCTTTCCGCCTCGAACCGCCAATAGCAGGCGGTTACAAGCGCCACCTGGAGCAGCGTTTCGAGCCCCATGAGCGACCAGTGGGCGAAGTGGGTGTTCATGGCAAGGAGGGCAGCGGGAACCAGGTTGAGGGGATCCTCGCGCTGGCGGATGACCCGCAGCAGGCCCCAGGAGGCGCCCATCGCCAGCACGCCGGAAGCGAGCCCCATCAGCTTGGAGACGTACATCAGGTCCCAGCCGAGGGTGTGGGGCACGACGAGCAGGAGGGCCCAGAGGAAGTTCGTGAAACCCTCGACGCGAGGGCCCGAGGGATTGAACCGCCAGCCGTAGCCCTCCACGAAATGGTCCACGAACCGGAAGGTGATATACGCGTCATCAATCACCGGATGCCAGTAGACGGACGCCTGGATCAGGAAGATGAGGACAAGGAGGAGGAAGAGGCCGAGGTTGACAAGCGCGGGAGGATTGGACCACCCGGTGAGCCAGGCGATGGCGGCCTCGCGCGGTGTATAGACGCGGGCAAGGGGTTGCGCGTGGTACCGGCGCCAGCGGCGATGGCGCTGGCGGGCGGGCGGCGAGGGGGTGGCCTCGTCAGCTTGGTCGGGATGTTGTTCCGTTGCGGATTCCATGTTTGCTCACAGCGTGTGAGGAAAACGCCGTGGGGCACCATGCCGCAAGGGCGAAGGAGGGAGCGGCAGTTGGAGGTTCAGGCGCCAGCGGGTGCGGCGTGGAGTTCGAGGCGGACGGCATCCGGGAAGGGCCATCCATCGGGGGGGCGATGGGCGGCGACGACAAGGGTGCCGCCGCCGTCATGGTAATCGCGAAGGGCGGTGAAGAGGAGCCCGGCATTGCGGGGGTCGAGCTGGGAGGTGGGCTCGTCGGCGAGGAGGAGCGGTGGCTCGGGGGCGAGGGCGCGGGCGAAGGCGACGCGTTGGCGCTGGCCGCCGGAGAGGCGCTGAACGGGGCGACGGACCTCCGCGGGGCTCAGTCCGAAACGAACGAGCAGCTCGCGAGCCCGGCGGATGGCCTGGCCAGGCGCCATCCCCCGTCCCCAAAGGAGGGGCGCGGCGACCGCCTCCTCGGCGCGCAGCCCGGTCGGAAGCAGGTGATGCTGAAAGAGGGTTGTCACGGTGGTTCGGCGGTACGCGGCAAGTGCGGTTTCCGAGAGGCGGGCGATCTCGCGGCCGAGGACGGCGAGGCTGCCGGAGGTGGGGCGGTCGAGGCCGCCGAGGAGGTTCAGCAGGGTGGACTTGCCGACGCCGGAGGGGCCGAGAACGAGGAGGACGGCACCCCGGGGGATGTCGAAGTCGACCGGGGCGAGGGCTGGCCGGGCACGTTCGTAGGTGCGCGAGAGGGCCCGCGCGACAAGGGCGGAGGCCATGGGAAGGAAAGGAGTCGGCGCCCGGCCGGGAGGGCGGGGCGCCGGAGAACGGAGCGGAAGGTTACTGGGAATTGGCGGGTCGCGTGGTGGGGCGGGTCGTAGGCTGCGACTCCTCCATGGCCATGCGCTCGGACTTGATAGACGGGGTGAAGTCGCCGTGGGTCCACTCGAAGAAGGTGCCCTCGTCATCGGGGCGAGCCTTGTGGCCGAAGACGATGTCGAGGTCGGGCCGGGAGACGACCCAGTGAACGGGGCGCATGATGCCGTATTCGAGGGCGAGCCCGACCGGGTGGAGCACGTAGGCGACGAGACGCATGGGGTTGTCGCTTTGGCCGCGGCGGTAGCGGTCCGCCGAGGCGGGAATGGCAATGGCGACAAGCGCCAGCGCAAGCACGGCAACGGCGAGCTTCTGCTTCATGGCGAGGTCCTTTTGCGTTGTTTCAGATGGGAACACGGTCGCGGCCCTGCCACGAGCAGGTCAAGGGGAAGGCACGACGTCCGGGGAAACCGGGGTTTTCCTTACCCGCCGACTGCCGCCGGGGATGGCCCCGCGGGCCGGAGCCCCTTGTCCAGAAACGCCACGAAGGCGGACTCGTCCGTCGTGTATTCGGCCTTGGCGATCACTTCCTCGTCCGGGGTGATCACGACGTAGAAGGGGAGCGCGACGGTATTGAAGTTTTCGGCCTGGTAGGCCTGTCGCTCGCGGCCCTTCTCCGGGTCGTCGGTGTAGAGCTTGACCAGAACATATTGCTCGAGGCGTTCCACCACCGCCGGCCGGGGGAACATGTTCTTTTCCATGAGGCGGCAGTTGGTGCAGGTATAGCCGGTGAAATCGATGAAGACGTTGCGGCCCTCGGCGCGGGCCTGGGCGAGGGCGGGCTCGATCTCACTGTGCCATTGGAGGCGGTCGAGGGGGTCGGCGTCGGCGAAGGCGGAGGCGCGGGCCTGGGGCCGGAGATCCGGCGGCATGTAGGCCTCGATGAAGCCGTGGAGATCGCGGCCAAAAAGCCCCGCGGCCAGATAAAGGGCAAAGGAGCCAAAGGTGGTGCCGAGGAGCAGCCGGGAGACGCCGATGCTGTTGGTTTCGGGATCATCCGGCAGGCGGATCATGCCGAAGAGGTAGAAGGTGATGACGAGGCCGATCATGGCCCAGATGGCGAGGAGCACCTCGCGGGTGAGGACCATGCTCTGGCCGAGAAGGATCAGGTCTGCGTTGCTGAGAAACTTGAACGCGGCGGCCAGCACCAGGAGACCCATGACGACCTTGACGGAGTAGAGCCAGGCGCCGCTGCGGGGCATGCGGCCCATGAGCTGGGGCACCATGGCGAGGAGAAAGAAGGGGGCGGCGAAGCCGGTGGCGAAGGCCATCATGCCGAAGAGCGGGCGGGTCCACTCGCCGGTGAGGGCCTGAACAATGAGCACCCCAAGGAGCGGCGCCGTGCACGTGAACGAAATGATGACGAAGACGATCGCCTTGGCGGCAATGCCGAGAAGGTCCGACCCGCCGCCGGCGCGCTTTTGCAGGCCGGAGGTCATCCATGCCGGGGGCTGGATCACGAACACCTCGAACAGGCTGAGGGCGAAGGCGATATACAGCACGGCGAAGAAGAGATTCACCCACGGATTGGCGGCGATCCAGTTCGCGAATCCGCTGTTTTCCACTCCCCCGCCGAGGAGATAGAGGAGGATCGAAAACCCGAAGCCGATCGCCGTGAAGCCGAGGATGATCGACCCCACGTAGACGCCGGACAGCTTGGCAGCCTCGAAGGTGGACTTCGCCGCCTTGTTGCTGAAGAAGCTGATGGTGATGGGGATCATCGGAAAGACGCAGGGCGTGGCGAGGGCAAGGATGCCGAGGAAGAAGGCGAGGCCGAGGAAGCCGAGGAAGGTGGATTCGCCGACGACGCGTTCGGAGTCGGACTGGCCGGCGGCGGAGTCGACGGCGGCGGCCGCGCCGGTGACGGTTGCTCCGGTATCGGAGGGGGCGGGGGCCGGGTCCGCGAGTTCGATCGGATCGCCCTCGAGGACGGTCAGCGACGCCGTCCAGTCGACCGTGGCGGGCGGGAGACAACTGGTTTCCGTGCAGGCCTGATGGTAGATGCCGCCCGCGAGGTTGATGGTCCCGGGCTGGGCATCGGGGGAAAGGCGGAAGGTGCGGGTGAACTCGAGCGGAGAACCGTAGAGGTAGCCAACATCGCGCTCGAAGCCCTTGTCGAACTTGACGGTGATTTCCGGCTCGGCCCAAGTGCTGCGGGGGGAGATCAGACCGGAAGTCGCCTCGTCGAGGTTGATTTCCGTGGGGATCGGCCCGAACTCCTTCCCCGGAGGTGCAGGGGGCTGGACAATCGAGTAGAGGTGATAGCCCTCGTCGACAGTGGCGGTGATGCGGAGGGTGACCTCGCCGCCGGGTCGAATTTCGGTGGGCTCCACGGCGGCCTGGACGGAAACCACCGCGGGCGGGCCCCATTGGGCAGCGGCAGGTGAGGCGAGGCCTGCCAGCGCCAGAAGAGCGGCGGCAAGCCAGGTGAATCTCGGTTGCAAGGGGAACAAGAGCGACACGATGTCTCCATCCTTCAGGACAAACGAATTACGCGGCCGTTCTGGCACGCGAAGGGTTGCCGTGATGGGGAAGGAAGGCAAAACGTTTGCCGGAATGCGCCAGTCCTTTGAATCGTTTGTCCGTTCGAGAGGTCGAGAAAAGCCTATGACACATTGGAATCGGATGATGCGGGCCATCGTGGTGGCCCTTGTGCTGGTGGTTGCCGCGCCCGGGAACGCGCGCGACACAAAGCAAGTCGAGCCCGGCGTTTGGGTGCGCGAGATCACCTACGGCAAGAGCCGGAGCGCGGGCCAGCTGTGGGTTTACCTGCCCGACGAGGTGCGAAGGGGGAAGGTCCCCGTGGCCGTGATCCCTGCGCGGGGCGCGACACTCCTGCACGGGGCCCGGCTCGACCCGGACCTCGATCGCCCACACCATGTGGCGTGGGCTCGGGCTGGTTTCGGGGTGCTTGCGTTTGAGGTCTCGGGGGCGCGGGTCGACGAAGCAGGCGAGGAAATCCCCCGGAACGATGCGGTGCGGGCCTTCGTGGAGGCAAACGCGGGCGAGAACGACCTGGATGCCGTCTTGACTTACGGATTCCGGGCCTTTCAGCAGGCCGACAAGGACCGGTTCTTCCTCGTGGCGGAGGGACCCGCCGCCGCCCTCGCGCTGCGCCGTGCGTCCGGCGACGACCGCATCCGCGGCGTTATCCTTCTGGCACCGGTCATAAATGCGACCTACCACGTGGGGGGGCACCGGATGGCGGAACTCGAACCGGAACTGCCGGGGATCACCAACTATCTGAACTTTGTTTCGCCGGACCGGTCGAACCTCCTGCCCAGGTGCCCCGTCTTCGTTTACCACCCCGAGGACCTCGAGTACCCGCCTTTGGTGGATGCACTGGCCTTCGCGGAACGGCTCCAGAACCTCGGCGTTGCGGTCACCGTAGTGCGGGGAAGTGGCGGTGCTCCCGAGCGGCTTCTGGCCACCGAGGGCGTCGCCCGGGCGGCGGAATGGATGCGGGGTTTGGAGAATTAGGGGGAATCAGGCCTTGACGGGCGCCATATCAGGACATCATGATGCCTTGAAATGAGGGCGCCACGCCCTTGTTGCAATCTCCACCCGAAGGGTATTCCAATCTATGAGCGTGACGACCAAGCCGACCGCTGTGGCCCCCAAGTACAAGGTGGCCGACATCAATCTGGCTGACTTTGGACGGAAGGAAATCGACATTGCGGAGGGGGAAATGCCCGGGCTCATCGCCACCCGCGAAGAGTACGGCGCCAAGAAGCCCCTCGCCGGATGCCGCATCACCGGCTCGCTCCACATGACCATCCAGACCGCGGTGCTGATCGAGACGCTGCGCGACCTTGGTGCCGACATCCGCTGGGCGTCCTGCAACATCTACTCGACGCAGGATCATGCGGCCGCGGCCATCGCCGAGCAGGACATCCCCGTCTTCGCCTGGAAGGGCATGAACCTCCACGAGTACTGGCAGTGCACGAAGTGGGCGTTGAGCTTTCCCGAAGGCGGTCCGACCACCATCGTGGACGACGGCGGCGACGCCACCATGATGATCCTCCGCGGCGCCAAGCGCGAGGAGGAGTTCGAAAAGACGGGCACCAAGCCGGCCATCGCCACCAGCAGCAAGGACGAGGAAGCGCTCGACACCGTTCTCAACGATACCCTCGACGAGAACCCCCGGTTCTGGCGCGACATGGCGAAGAACATCGTCGGCGTGAGCGAGGAGACCACCACCGGCGTGCACCGCCTGTACGAGATGGCGAAGAAGGGCACGCTGCCCTTCCCGGCCATCAACGTGAACGACTCGGTGACGAAGTCGAAGTTCGACAACCTCTACGGGTGCCGCGAGTCCTGCGTGGACGCGATCAAGCGGGCGACCGACGTGATGATCGCCGGCAAGAAGGTCGTCGTGGCCGGCTACGGTGATGTCGGCAAGGGCACCGTGCAGAGCTTCAAGGGCCTCGGCGCCACCCTTTACGTGACGGAGATCGACCCGATCTGCGCGCTCCAGGCCTGCATGGAAGGCTATCAGGTGGTGACCATGGAGGAGGCGGTGGAGTTCGGCGACATCTTTGTCACGACCACCGGCAACGTGGACGTCATCACCCGCCAGCACATGGACAAGATGACGAACGACGCGATCGTGTGCAACATCGGGCACTTCGACTCGGAAATCCAGGTCGCCGGGCTACGCGACCTGAAGTGGGTGAACATCAAGCCCCAAGTGGATCACATCATCTGGCCGGATGGGAAGCGGATCATCCTGCTGGCCGAGGGCCGTCTCGTGAACCTCGGCTGCGCCACGGGCCACCCGAGCTTCGTTATGAGCGCGAGCTTCACCAACCAGACAATCGCCCAGATCGACCTTTGGGAGAATCGGAACAACGGCAAGTACGACAACGCCGTGTATACGCTTCCGAAGGTCCTCGACGAGAAGGTCGCGCGCCTCCATCTCGCGAAGCTTGGCGCCAAGCTCACCGAAATGAACGACAAGCAGTGCGGATACCTCGGTCTTCCGAAGGAAGGTCCCTACAAGCCGGAGCACTACCGCTACTAAGCGGGGCCCCCCTTCCTGGAATAACCCACGGCCCGCCTCGAGAGAGGCGGGCCGTCTCTATTACCCCAGGAGCCACGCTTTTGTCCCCTCAGCGGAGGATGATCCCGTCCTGGTCCGCGGGGGGAGTGCCTTGCAGGAACATGCTCGCGTAGCCATCGCTGCCGCCGGTCGCCTGCCAAAAACCCACACGGTCACCCTCGCGAAGGCGCAGGGGCGGATCTGACCTGCTCCCCAGAAACTGCTCCACGCGGAGGTTGAGTTCTGCATCCTGATTT
>CAYQTO010000099.1:0-6627 GCA_964420455.1 uncultured Candidatus Sumerlaeota bacterium
CCATTGCGTCCTGGTTGATCCCGATGACCTCCCGATTGCCCGCCACGGAAAGCAGGAACGCGTCGTTCGCGTCCGGTGCGCATCCCAGCAGCAGCGGCGCCGCCAGCAGTGCCCACAGACCCACGTGGGTCTGCTGCTCGAGCCGTGTCAGGTTGCTTGGCCGCAGGTTCGGCCCCCATCCCACGCGCCCCACAACGAGCATGTCCGGATCATTCCAGGCACCCGGTCCGGCCGCGTCCGCCCAACGGTCGTGCTGGAAGCCGATCCCCGCCATGGATCCCCACGAATCGAAGATGTCCGCCGTCGTCCGCCACAGGTGGCCGCCCACATCGCGCGACCAATCCCACGGACCAAAGTACCCCGCCGTGCATACCGCAAAAACGAAGTCGCGCCCGGTTGCCCGCAATGCCTCGCCCATAAGGCGGTATGGCTCCGCCTGCGCTGCGTCCTCATCGCTCGGACGCACCTTGTCGAAGCTGCAGTAATCGTACTTGAGGTAGTCGAAGCCCCACTCGGCCCAGAGCGTCGCGTCAACCCGCTCGTGCCCGTACGAGCCCTCGAAGTCCCCACAGGTCCGGGGACCGGGCGACGAATAGATCCCCGCCCGCAGCCCCTCCGCGTGGATCGCCTCCACCAGGGCCGCCATGTCCTTGAATCCCTCGTGGGGCATGATTCGCCCGCCGCTATCTCGTTTTCCCTGCCACCCGTCGTCTAGATTGATATACTGATAGCCTGCATCCGCCAGCCCGGACTCCACCAGAAACCGGAGCACCTCCCGGACCTTCGCCTCGTCCAGCTCCTTGCCAAAGCAATTCCACGAGTTCCAGCCCATGGGGGGCGTGAGTGCCAGCGTGCCCCTTGCGTCGAGTCGCAGTTCCCGCTCCAGCACGCCATCCGGCATCTCCACGCGGATGAGCACGTCCAGTGTTTTGGCCTCCACGATGGTCCCCGAAAGGATCCCCCGCTCCGCGTCGAGCGTTACCCCCTCCGGCAGGCCCTCCGCCAGGAACCTCCGCGGGCCGTGCCCCGAGCAGGGAATCCGGTAGAGGAATGGCCGGCCCGCCGTCGCCCCCACGACTGACGGACCATGGATTCCCGGCTCATGGGGATCGAACGGTGCCAGCTCCGGTTCCGGATGCTCGATCCGGACGCTTTCCACACGCGGGATGTCCGCCTCGAAAACAAGCCTGGCCTCCGCCCAGTCCGCATGATCGAAATCCATCCCGTCGCCTCCGTCCGTCACGATCAGCGCGAGCTCCCCTGCCCCGCGAAAGATAACCCGCAGCGCCACCGCCGCATCTTTCCCCCTCAACACCCCGGACGTATAGACGCGGCTGCCGTCCACATGGACCTCGAACTCCGCCGATCCTTTCCCCTCCGTTTCATTGTCGATCCCCACCATCGCCTCAAGCGTTCCACTGCGCCCTCCCACATCGATCCGCCATTCACTGTGCGCGTGGGTACCGATGCCCCGTTCGAATGTGCGGCCACCGACCCTGAGGGGATTCCCATCCACGGAGGTC
Source organism: uncultured Candidatus Sumerlaeota bacterium (assembly GCA_964420455.1). GTDB lineage: Bacteria > Sumerlaeota > Sumerlaeia > SLMS01 > SLMS01 > CAYQTO01. The sequence goes on from CAYQTO010000099.1 coordinate 1,524, forward strand.
CGAGCGCGCGCCTCGCCCCATCCCTGGCGGATCGCTGTCAGGTCGAGTTCGTCCAGGTAAAGCACGGCCATAAGGTCCACTCCTTGGCAGATTCCGAGACGCTCGCGGCGACCCCTCCCCCGGGAACAATGAAAAAGGCGCGGCCCCTGGAGGCCGCGCCCTGTCTGCTTGGAGGAAAGCGAGGAGGGGTTACTGATACAGTTCCCAGTTCGCCGCGCTGGTGGTCGGGGCTTCCTGCACTTCGATCACGAGGCTCGGTGCCATCTGCGAGGTGCCGAGGCCCGTATCGCTTGCGCCCTCGCTGAAGATCAGCTGCGGCGCGTTGGTCGAGGGCTCGCCCGGCCCCGCTCCTGCAGGAGTCAGATCGTAGGTCGAACTGACGATCCAGCTACTGATGCCGCTGGCCAGGTCCTCGCGCAGCTCGAACTGGATCAGCCGCTCGGTGACGTCGAGCTCGAAGCTCACAGGAACGGCGTCGCTCATGCCCCCGGGCGTATAGCCTGGGTCGATGATCGGCGTGGCCCAAGAGGTTGCCGTCGTCCCGTTGTTGGCCACGTTTTCGTCCGTCAGGAGATCGCGGGGAAACGGGTCGCGCGGGTCGGTGGAAATCACCGGTGTCTGCCCGGGGATGATGTAGCCACCCTGGAACGCGTCGGTTTCGTCGCCCGGCGGCGGGCCGAAGAGGCTCGCCCAGCTTCCGGTCCACGACTCCTCCGTGTGCACGGGGCCGAAGCCCGCGGCGAAAAGCTGGATCTCCGAGTCGAGTCCGAGCGAATTCGTCTCGCTCAGCGGCCAGTTCGCGCCCTGCTCGTCGTAATAGGTGATGGTGGCGCTCACGACCTCGAGTTCGAGGCCATCCAGCGCGGGCGGAACCTCGAGATCCCACTGGAGGATCGCGACGCCATCTCGCAGATCAAATTGGGGGAAGGTTGGGTCCGTCGTGATGAACAGCGGCCCGATGGCGCGCGACCCCGGCGTGGCGTTGAACGGATAGTGCCAGGTGTCCGTCCGGAGGGTTCCGGTGATTTCCGTGGGCTGTCCGAACGTGGGCGCGGCAAGGGCGCAGGACAGAAAGCTAGCGGCAAGAAGTGCCCGCTTCATAGGGAACTCCTTTCAGGAGTAGAGTTGGATGGGTGTGTGATGCCGTCAGTTGATGCCTTGGAGTGCGTTCGGGATCCTTCCTCCGCGGCGAAAGATGTCCCCGTTGGAGACGGTTCCGTTGGTCGGGTCGTAAACAAAGACCAGGTAGCGTTGGTTGCGCTCCCACGTGGGTCCAAAGGCGTAGTAGGGGAAATTGATGAGCCCGTCGGGCCCGCCACTGGTCAGGCTCCACTTCATTTGCTCGTCGTGGGCCGCGCCGGGATTCCCAAGGCCAAGGGATCCCGCCCCCGTGTTGTAGCCATACATGTCGTCGCGGTCTCCCGGGGCGAGGGCGCCGGTCCAGCCCCCTCCTGCGCCGGTCAGACGCGTGAAGGGGTCCGACGGCAGCGTGGTGATATACGCCACCGGTGTCGTCAGGGGAATCAGCCGTTCCTCGAAACTTTGCGAAAACGTCCCGGTCGTTGGTGGGTACCGGTTGTAGTCGATCCCGTAGGCCTGGATCGCCGTGTCGAGCGCGCGCATGTCGTTCTGGACACGGCTGACCTTGCTGCGGGTCTGCGCCTCGAGGAAATTCGGCACCGCAATCGCCGCCAGCACGGCGATGATGCCCACCACGATCAGCAGTTCGATCAGGGTGAAAGCGACGCGTTGTTGGGACCGCTGGTGCATCTGGGGAAAGTGGACCTTTCCTGTCGAAGTTCTGGCGGAGAGCCTTGTGAGGGGCCGCCGCCAAGTCAAACCCTTTTTTGGCATGCCAAAGTGGCGTTGGGGTCACGCAATCACCCCACAACACCCAAAGCCAAAACTAATCCATAAGCCGTCCCCGCCAAACCCTCAAGCGGCTTTCCATCTCCCCCAGAAAATCCATGGTCCCCTCCCCGTTCAGGTGGGCCGCATCGCTAAAGAGCTCATCGGGGTATTCGACAATCAAGGGTTCGATAAAGAGCAGGTTCGGATGGCGTACGCGGAGGGCCTCGACGCGCCTGTTGTACACCTCCAGAATGCCGAGCGACCGATAATGATCCGCCAGAAGCCGCGGAATCGGCGGATTGAAAACGGCCACGGTCACCCCCTCCTCCCCGGCCTGCTCGACGAAGGCGGAAAACCGCCCGGCCACCTCCTCCTCGTCGTGCGGTTCGTAGCTGAAGAACGTCAGGTACGCCTCGAATTCCTCGCGAGTGAGCGTGTCCTCAAGAAAGATCGTGTGTGCCCCCTCGGCCTCGTACTCCCGCTGCCAGCGTTCCACAAACTGCTGACGGCGGGGCCACGCCCCCTCGAGCGCCAGGCCCTCGAACCCCTCGCGCAAGGCGGTGCGATGCCGCGCGGTCGGCGGGGTAATCTGGTACAGCAGCCAATCGCCCAGAAACGTCCAGCGCCCCTCGCCCAGAAGCATGCCCCCCAGCGCCAGCCCCGGCACCGCGGTGTACGCCCGCACGCGAAAGACTTCCGTCTCCTCCGTCCGCAACTCGCGCAGCGGCAGGCTCACCATGCTCGGCATGTAGTTGACGAGGATCGCCCGGGGCGGCGGGTGGCTCGCCCGGTAGGCCGTGTACATCGCCCGGTATCCGTCCATGCCCATCATCGGCCACGAGTAGTTTACCGCTTGGATCCCCGGGCCCAGGGCGCGCTCGACCACCCCGGGCCGGAGGTTGAAGTACCGGCTGTCTCCGAACAGCAACACATCCGCCTCCCCCTCGGCCGATCGCATGTGCCGGGACTTCGCCACAATGACCGGATCCTGCAGGAGCATCTCGCGCCGAGCATGGACGAATCCCTCCACCACGACGATCATCACCGCCGCGATCAGCCCCGCCCACGGCAATGCCCTAGAACTGGAAGTAAATGAACGGCTGGGCATCGAACGCTCCGTAAATCGTCAGCGAAAAGTACATCATGATATACAGCACCACGCGTACCGCCGCCGGCGTCCGGAACACCACCAGCAGGTCCGACGTCCGGTACTGGAACGCCTGGACAACAACGACGAGCCAGCCAAAAGCGAGCAGCTGCCAGGCCGCGTTGCCGGCCGCCGCCGACCACGCCCAGTCGTCCATCCCCCCCAGCAGCACCCACATGTCGCCGATCTCCTCCACCCGAAAGAACATCCACCCCAGACACGTCCAATGGAACATGATGATGATGGCGGCGGCGCGCCACCATCCCGGCCGTTGCGCCTCCGGCGGACCAGCCAGCAGGCGATAGCCCACCAGCAGCGTCCCGTGGTACAATCCCCATGCGACGAAGTTCCACTCGGCCCCGTGCCAAAGCCCCCCCAGCCCCATCGTGATCACCAGGTTCCGCAACGTCATCCACTTCCCCCAACGGTTTCCCCCCAGCGGGATATACAGATAGTCGCGCAGCCATTCGGAAAGCGTGATGTGCCACCGGCGCCAGAAGTCGCTCGGGTTGATGGCGAAGTACGGCAGGTCGAAATTCAAGCGCAGGTCGAACCCGAGCCACTTCGCCGTGCCCCGGGCGATGTCCGTATAGCCGCTGAAGTCACAGTAGATCTGGAACGCGAAGGCGTACGTCGCGAGGAGCACCATCCAGGCCGACGGATCCGTCGGGCTCGTATAGACGCCGTCGACCACTGCCGCCAGGTTGTCCGCGATGAAGACCTTCTTGTACAATCCCCAGAAGATGAGCCATCCCCCCTCGCGGATCGCGGCGCCGTCCCACCGACGCCTTCCCCGGATCTGCGGCATCAGCTGCCCCGCCCGCTCGATCGGGCCCGCCACCAGCTGGGGGAAGAACGAGACATACAGCGCGAAGTTCAACAGGTCCCGCTCCGGCTCCACCTTCCTCCGGAACACATCGATCGTGTACCCCATTGTCTGGAATGTATAGAACGAGATCCCCACCGGCAGCACAAGTTCCAGCATCGGGATCGACGCCTCCCACCCGAGCGCCGTCGCCCCCGCGCGCACATTCTCCAGGAAAAAGTCCGCGTACTTGTAGAACCCGAGAATCGAAAGGTTCCCCAGAAGGGAACACGCCAGCCAAATCCGCCGGCGACTCGCCGCACCCTCACCGATAGCTCGCCCGCACCCATAGTCCAGCAACGTCGACAGCAGGATCAGCGACAGGAACCGCCAATCCCACCATCCGTAGAAGAAGTAGGACGCCACCAGGAGAAGCCCGTTCTGGAGCCGGTGGGACGACAGCCAATACAGGACGAGCACGACCGCAAGAAAGACGGCGTACTCGAGGCTGTCGAAGAACATGGAGCGGGCCTCCCCCTCCCGTGGAGCACTCTTGCGCTACGGGGCCGGCGTCCCCCCGTTGTCCCCCCTCGTCACGCCCGCCCGCGCGTCGAAGACCCGCCGCGAAAGGTCCGCAATCATCCCCGTCACCTCGCCCCCCGCACCCATGTCCCTTGTCAGGATCGCCACCGCGTACCAGCCGTCGTCCGTATAGACGATCCCCGCGTCGTGTCGGATGCCGCTGATCAACCCCGTCTTGTATCCAACGCTCACCCGCTCCGACAGCTGCGCGGGCAGCCTGTTCCCATACTCCTGGGCGAGCAGGATCCGCCTCATTTCCGCCGTGGCCTCCGGTCCCGCCGCCCGTCCCTCCTCGATCGCCACCAGCAGCGCCACCAGGTCGTTGGCCGTCACCCGGTTCGAAAGCCCTGCCCGAAACGCCTCCTCGTCCATCACGCCGCGCAGCACGTAGCCATCTTTCGCTCCCAGTGCCCGCATCGTCGCCGTGATGCTCCGGGGTCCAACTTTCTCGATCAGCAGGTTAGTCGCAAGGTTGTCGCTCACCACCATCATCTCCTCGGTCAGGAGCGTGATGGGGACCTCCTGGCCGACGTATCTCGCCAGTCGGCGGCCCGGGTCGCACCGGAACGGCGACCCGTCGATGAAGCTTTCGCAGACCGGATCCACCAGCAACTTGTCGGACATCGCGAACTCGCCCGCCTCTGCGCGACGAAGCACTTCGATCATGACCGGAATCTTCATTGTGCTCGCCGCATGAAGCAACTCGTCCCCCCGGTGCT
>CAYQTO010000099.1:6637-13684 GCA_964420455.1 uncultured Candidatus Sumerlaeota bacterium
GCTCCCAGCGAATGCCCTTTGCCGGTTCCGCCACCGAAACGGCGACGATCCCGCCACGGTCCGCCTCGAGTCGTGCGAGCTCGCTCAAGAGCCCGCCAAACGGTTCCTGGGTGTCCGGCATCGGTGTGCTCCTTGCCCCGCACCCCGCCAGCAACACCGCCGCCAGCAGGACGTATAGACAACGCATGGCGTCGCTCCCCAAGGGTGCTGATCACCGACAATCCAAGGGAGCACGGCTAGGAGGGCTAGAACTTTCCGCCCCCGAGCTTCACCATCACCATCAACGCGAATCCCCCAAGGATGCACAGGCCGCCCCCAAACAGTGCCTGCGTCTGCGGAGTTCCTCCCATCGGCGCGCCGCCGACCAGTGGAAACACCAGCTCGTGCCCCACCAGCAAAACGCACCCCAGCAGGACCACCGTCGGCAGCACGATCCGGCCGGAGGCAACCGTCAGCAGGAGCACACAACCGGCTACCAGCCCCCAAAAGGATTCCCCCCACCCGAGGGCCGCGTACCTGTCCACCAGGTTTTCGGCAAAGTCCGGAACGCCCTCCGGGGCCCATCCGTTCGCGACCGCCCACGCCCCGAAAATCGCCACCGCCCCCGCCAGCCGCACCAGCCGTCCACCCCATCCCATGAGGCCCGCGCCGCCGGCCGACCGGCGCGCCGCCCTGTTCAGGTCCTTCGCCGCCTCCTCCGCCACCTCCCGCTCCGGCACCCCCTCCAGGATCGCCGTCTCCTGCAGCAACCCCTCGTCCATCGCTTCTTTCGCCAGCTTGTCCCCCTGCCGCTCCGCCTCCGACTCGTCCACCCCCTCCGCCTTCAGACGGTCCTTCTCCGCCCGGGCGAGCACCGCCTCCTCGCGCCGCCGCTTCCGCGCTTCCTCCACCTCGTCCGCCCAACGGATGAACGGATCGCGCCAGATCACAAAGCGCTTGCGGGGCCGCGCCGTCTTCTCCCGCGTCGCCCAACGGCTCCGCTGCAACAGCAACGCGTCGTACCCAAACAATGCCTCGAAGAACTCCTCCCACCGCTCGCCTCCATAGCGGCACACGAAGTCCATCAGCGCGTCCTCCGACACGCCGCGCACGCGCAGGGTCTTTAGCATCGCCTGGGTGTGTTCCACCGGCTCGCGCCGGGCGGCCCGGATGCGACCCGCGAGGCCCACCTGGTAACCCGCCGCCAGCCCAATTGCCACAACCGCCACCACAACCCACGGCACCAGCAGCCCAAAGAAGAACAACACCAGCCCCAGCAGCAGCCCGTTGAACACCACCGCCATCCATCCCTTGAACGTCATGTCAAAGAAGACATTGCGAACGCGGCGGAACAACTCGTCCCGCGCCATCACCCCGGCCAGGACCATGTTGGCCAGGGGCGTCAGGACCAGGAGCCCCAGCATCGCCGCGGCGAGGAACGGCGAGCCGATCATCGACGACGCCACCAACAGCAGCCCGAGCACCGGCGCGAACCCCAGCAGCACCGCACGCCGCATCCCCAGTTGGGGCACCGCGTGAAAGTCCGCCACGTCCTTCTCGAGTTGGGCCACGTGGTGCTCCCGCGGCGTATACGGGCCCCTCTGTGCCTCGATCCCCAGATACGCCTCGAGCGCGTCCTCCACGTGCTTCAGCGATGGATAACGGTCCTCCGGCCTCTTCTCCATCATCTTTCGGACGACCATTTCCAGCTCTTCCGGCACGTTCTTCACGTAGCTTTCCAACGGCTCGAGCGGCTCGCTTGCGTGTTTGCTGATGATCTCGAAGCTCGTCTTGCCGGTAAACGGGGTCCGTCCCGCGAGCAGGTAGAACAACGTGCACCCCAGCGAGTACTGGTCGGCCCGGTGGTCCGCCTTGCTCGCGTCGCGGCCCTGCTCTGGCGCCATGAACGCGGGCGTGCCCATCGCCGTGTTCAACCCCGTCAGGTCGCCATAGGCCTGCTCGCGCAGAAAGTCCTCGCCGCCGAAATCCAACCCCACCCCCCGCTCGATCTCGCCCCTCATCTTCGCCAGCCCCAAGTCCGCCACCTTCACCACGCCATGCTCGTTTACCATCAGGTTGTCGGGCTTGATGTCGCGGTGGACCACCCCCCGCCGGTGTGCGTAGGAAAGGCCCCGGCATGCCTGCAGCACATACCCCGCCGCGTCCTCGAAGGTCAGTCGCCCCCCCTTGCGCGTCAGGTTCCCCAGATTATCCCCCCTCACGTATTCCATGCTGATGTAGTGCGTGTCCTCCACCCGCCCCACATCGTGCACCTGAACAACGTTGTGGTGATTCAGCTGGGCCGCGCTCAGCGCCTCGCGCGTGAACCGCGCCACGAAATCCGGATGAATCGCCATCTTCCTCGGCAGCACCTTCAGCGCCACCTCGCGATCCAGCGAGAGCTGGTGCGCCAGATACACCGAACCCATGCCCCCCGCACCCAGCTTCTTCTTGATGTAGTATCCATCGAGATGGCGACCCACCAGCGGGTCCTTCTGCCCGTCGTCGGCCTCCCCGGCGACCGCTCCCACCGGAGCGGTCTTGTCCGACGCGCTCGCCGGCGCCAGGTTCGTTGGCGTGTCCGGACCCGCCGGTCGCGGCGTAATCGCCGTCTCCTCGTCGCCGGCCATGATCCGCGTTCGTGTCGGAGCCTGGGAATCCGCAAGCAACTGCGTCTTGGGTTCGTGGGAATCCTCGGGAACGATCGTTGGTCGCTCCTCACCGCCTCCCCCATCAGGGCGGACTACAGTGGGATCCTCGGGGCCGGAGGGGCAGGGGGCGGGGTTCTCGTCGGCAGGCACCACGGACCAGACCTCGGGGCTGGCGTCTCCATCACGCCGGGATCAAGCTCTTTTCCAAGTTACTATATCGTGGCGCGGCGCCCTCGGTTTGTCATTCCCTATCGGGATTTTCCAGGCCGGAATCTCCCACAAGCTGTTCGACGGCTTCCATCAGGGCCATCGGTCCGAACGGCTTTGCGAGCGATCCCACCGCGAGGTTTTCAACCCCCGTATCCGCCAGGACCTCCTCCATCGAGTACGCGCTCGAAATCAGCACCGGAGTCCGGTCGCCCTTCCCCCGAATCTCCCGAAAAACCTCCTGGCCCGACTTGCGGGGCATCGTCAGGTCCAGGAAAACCAGTGCCAGCTGGCCCCGGTACTCCGCGTGTTTCTCTAACCCATCCACACCGTCCATGGCCTCAACCACACGATAGCCCGCCCTCTCCAGCGTTCGCCGGACCACCGCTCGGACAGCGGGCTCGTCGTCGATCACGAGCACAGTGCGATGTGATTCCGGCTTGCTCATTCGTTCCGATCTTCCGTTTCCGATCCGCTGATAAACAAAGGCGAGAAGTATGGGAACGCTCTTTCGTCCCGTCTCCATGAAGTTCTGTGCTTGATGTATTTTCGACGGAGATGCGGATAAAGCCTTTACCGCTCCGTCCGAGTGCCACGCCTTGCGGCCGCTATCCGCTCCTCCAGCAGTTCCGCCCGCTCCTTCTCCCGCTCTGCCGCGGCGGCATCCAACTCCTCCAGTACATTCGCCCGTTCCTCTCTCGCCTCGATCCACAGCGGGTTGATCGCCAGAACCTCGTCGAGGAACTCCAGCGCTGCCTCCGGGTTCTCCGCCGCCAGGTAGTCCGACACCGTTTGCCTCATGCGCGGCTCACTTGCCGGCATTCTCCAAAAAGCCTCCTCGGCGAGCCGTGCCGCCTCGACGAACGCCCTCGCCTGCCGATAGGCCTGCGGCGCCAGAGTCGCCGACGATCGCTTCTCGTTCTCCTCGCGCTCGATCTGACGCTCCGCCTGCAGCACTGTCGACACCGGCAGCTTCGCCGCCCGCTCGAACGCCCGCGCCGCCCTCAGGAACGCCTCGCGGCTCTCTCCCGAGTCCTCCGCAAGCTCCTGGCCAAGCGCCAGATACGTGGTCCCGTGGTAGTACACCACCGAGATCTTGTTGCTCAGCTCCGCCGCGCGGTCCGCCGCCGCCGCCGCCTCGCGCCGCAACGCCACCAGCTCCTCCTCCGCGAGCCCCTCCTCACGACCCCGGCGAGCCAACTCGTTGTACAGGATCGCCCGGTTGAAGTGCACCTCCGAGTAGTCCGGCGCGAAGGCCCGCATCGCCTCGTAGGTGGCGAGCGCCTCGGCAGGCCGGCCCAGGCGATTCTGGGCCGCCGCCAGCTTGTAATACGTCGTTGGCCGGGCGGGATCGAGTTCGAGGGACCGCTGGAAGCGCTCCTCGCCCTCGCCCAGCAGCGCGATCACCCGCTGGTCCTGGGCCACGCCCGTCGGGCCAAAGAACTCTGCCGGCAGCTCCGTCCGCCGCATTCCCTCGTTGTGCTCATAGGACGCGCGAAAAATCCGCACCGACCACAGCGTGATATACACCCCAAAAAGCACCGTGGCCGCAAGCACCACCCCCGCCACCGGTGGCTGGGCGGCGTTGGTCGGCGCCATTGTCGGCACCAATCCGGGCGGCGCCTCTCGGTCCGCCAGGTCCGTCGCAAACCGCAGCGTATAGACGCTCAATCCCACCAGCGTCCCGATCATCGAGTGCAGCGCCACCACCCCCACCGGCCACCGTGTCATCGGCGTCGTCAGCGACCCGGCGAGGACGCTCGCCACGCCCACCGCCGCCCCAAGCACGGCCACCCGCAGCATCGCATCCGCCGGCGACCGCAGCGCCCGCCACGCCAGCCATCCCACGCCCCCAAGGAATGCCAGATACGCCATCGTCCCCGCCAGCCCCGTCTCCGCCAGCAGGTCCAGCAGCCAGCTGTGCGCATACAGCGTCACGTTGCTGATGCGCGACAGGTGGTAGTCCGGGCTCCGGTACTCGGGAAACAGCAGCCGGAAGCTCCCCGGCCCGCCCCCCAGCGCCCAGTTGTCCAGGAACATCCGCCACGCCCCGCCAAAGATATACCGCCGCGGCCCCACCGAGTCGCCAAGGTCCACCAGCTGGTTCCGCAGGTCCCCCCACACGAAATACAGCACCGAGGCCGCCATGACACCCACGCATCCCGCCAGCACCCCCACATACGGAATCCGTGGCCGCCCCATCAGCAGCCAGGCCCCGCCCCCGAAGACCAGCATCACCACCGGCAACAGGAAGATCGACGCCTTGCTGAACGTGGTAAAGATGCACGTCAGCGCCAGCACCATCGCCAGCCCCGCCAGGATCATCCACACCAGCGACCAACGGACGTCCCCCTCGCCGCCGTAGAGCCCTTGCGCCACCTGTAAATCTTTATAGACAAAGATCAGCGCCGCCGTCGTCACCGGCAACGCCATCAGCAGGAAGTTGCCAAAGAACTGCGAATTGAGGAACGTCGACAGCATTCCCCGCCCGCCGACGAAGGTCGTGATCAGATCGAACAGCCGGTCCTGCCCCTGCGGTTGTCCCCCGGGATACAGCAGGTCCCGCAGCCCCTCGAACAACCCCGCGTAGTGAAACAGCCCAAACAGCGTCGTCACCAGCGTGATCAACACCCAGAACTTGAGCGCCCATTCCGCCAGCCGCCGCGACTGGATCCATGCCGCCCCCAGCAGCACGAACCCGAGCGTGCTCACATGCGCCCCCACGTACTGCCATCCGATCCAACGGGCAAAATCCGCCGCCGCCAGCGTCGACACCACCGAAGCCCCGATATACGCCGCGAAGGGAACCCACACCGCCGCCGGAGGGTTGGGGACCCGCCGTTGAAGCCACAGCAGCGCCCACGCCGCCAGGCACGCCGCCCCCCCGCTATACAGCCCCGGAATCTTGATGTCGTCCAGTTGGTTCGTATACGGCGTCAGGCCCAGAATCACAAACGTCGTGGCGGCAAAGAACAGGGCCGCCGCCAGCACGAGCGACGTCGACAGCGACGGTTCGGTGGACGCCCGCCGGCGTCGGCGCGTGCTCATGGCGGAAAGATCTCGTCCACCCGGGTCATGCCAACCTCCGTCTCCAGCCGCTCCACGGTGATGTCCTGCCCCAGCTCCAACAGCACCCGCCCGAGCAACTCCTCCTGCGCCGCCGGGTGCCAAACGCGCAAATAGCCCTCGCCGCGCCGCTCCGTCCGCGCAAGGAAATAGTTCTCATAGCCCTCGAGAATCGCGACCACCAGGCCGATCTGCTCCGGGTCCACCTGCAGACGTGCCGTCCGCCAATCGCCCTCCGCCGTCCCCTCCGTCACGTCTGCGCCGGTGCCGGCGCCTCGCTCGACGACATCCGCTTCACCATGTCGCTCAGCCGTTCCGCCGGCGTCTTCAACTTCAGGTTGATCATCCGCTCTGTCGCCGCCACCGACGCCAGCACCTGGTCGCTCGAAACCGCCCGCGTCTTGATCCCCCCTTCCCACGTGATCGTGCACTCCACGAGCGCGTTCGTCCGCCCACCCGGCGGAATGTGAATCTCGAAGTCCTCCAGCAGCGGAATCTCGATCCCCATCTCCGGCGCCAACGACCGCAGCGCCACCATAAACGCGTCGTAACCCCCATTGCCGTGCGCCACCGCATCGTACTCGCGGTCGTGCAACCGCACCCGGATGTTCGCCGCCGGCTTCATCCCCACGCTCGTCGTGATCACGCACTCGATTACCCTGAAGTCCGCGTCGCCCGGCGTCGAGAAAAGGTCCGCGATCAGAAACGGCAGGTCCTCCGTCGTCACCGTCTTCTTCCGGTCCCCCAGATCGATGATGCGCTGGAGCACCGTCTTGCGCTGCTCCGGCGTCAGGTCCAGATCGAGCTTATCCAGGTTGAAGTCCAGGTTGCTCCGCCCCGAAAGCTTCCCGAGCGCGTACACCCGGTCCCGCGCAAACCGCTGCGGCGTCAGACGGCTCTCATACAGGTTCGCCTTCATGTCGCCGTCCGCGTGGATCCCCGCCGTCTGCGTAAACACGTCGTTGCCGATGATCGGCATATTGCTCGAGATCCGCTTGCCGCTGAACGCCTCCACCAGCCGGCTCACCTCCTTCAGCTTCGTCTCGTCCACCCCCACCTCGCACCCCAGGTGGTCGCGCAACCCCGCCACCGCCTCCGCCAGCGACGCGTTCATCACCGAACAGCCCACCACCGCACACGCCGT
>CAYQTO010000100.1:0-13671 GCA_964420455.1 uncultured Candidatus Sumerlaeota bacterium
GGAGGCCTCGCGGGAAGGAGGTGTCTGGGGGGCGGCGCCGCGGTACTCGAGGAGGACGGCACCCGGCTCGAGTGTCTGGCGCTCGATGGCGATCAGCCGGGTCACCTGAAAAGCGCCTGGCGATTCAACGAGCAGAAGGCCTGTACCCGTGTCGAGGGTGGCGAGGGGGTCGCCCGCGGCGGCTCGTCCACCAGCCTTGACGGTCCACCCGACGAGGGTCGCCGGGTTGCCGGAGTTCAGGAGGTAGGGCAGGCGGAGTTGGGACACGAGTGACTCGCCATCGATCGATCCAATATTTGCACGGCATGAGCCAAAATCGATCAAGAGTCAAGCAAAAGCATGCATATTTTGCTTGCAATTTGCGCCTGATTCCCGCGATTTCGCCCCAGAAAGGTTTCCGTGAGGTAAATGCCCCCCTCCACAAGCGAACGGCACGAGGCGATCCTCGCGAGGGTACTCGCGCAAGGGCACGTCAAGGTCCGCGATCTGGCGGAATCGATGAAGGTTTCCGAGGCGACGGTACGGCGGGACCTGCGGACCTTGTCCGCCGCCGGCGAGTTGGAACTGACCCACGGCGGTGCAACCAGCGCGGCGGAAGGGGAGTCGTCGTTCCGCGCGCGGAGCCGCAGACAGGTGGAGGCCAAGGGCATCGTCGGCCGCCTTGCCGCAGACCTGGTCGGCGAGGCCGAGACCGTCTTCCTCGATTCCGGCACGACCATCTTTGCGATGATTCCGCATCTGCGGACGCGGCGGGCGCTGACGGTGATCACCCACTCGGCGCGGTTCGCCCTCGAATTCGGCGGCGCCCCCAACGTTCGCGTGGTGACCCTCGGCGGCCAGTACCGGCCGGACCGGATGGATTCGATCGGGCCGATGACACTCGAGGCGCTCGACAAGCTGCGCGGTTTCCGCGCCTTCATCGGGTCGGACGGGCTGAGCCCGGACTTTGGCGTCACCGCCTGCGACATGGAGAGTGCCCACCTGTATCAACTCGCGATCGAAAACGCCCGCGAGACGATCCTCCTCGTCGATCATTCAAAGTTCGAGGCGCCATCGCTCTATCGCATCGCGGACCTCGCCTCGATCCACCGCGTGGTAACTGATCGACTGCCCGATGAGGCCTGGCAGGCGGCCCTCCGCCAGCACGAGATCGAACTGATTTGCCCGGAAACCGCGGAGTCCACCGAGGGCGCCGCCGCGGCCACCAACACCCATTTCCCCACCCACAGGAGCAACTGACCCATGCCCAAGGCGGTCATGATCGACCCGGTCGAAATGCGGCGCCAAGGCGCCATCGAGTTCCAGCCGATCCCGGTCAACCAGTACCATCGCCCCTTCAGCGAGGAGATCGAACGCCACGGCCGCGAGGCGCTCGTCCGCATCTGGCGCGACATGGCAGTCATCCGCGCCTTCGAGACGATGCTCAGCAACGTCAAGCTGACCGGAGCCTACAAGGGCATCGAGTACAACCACCGCGGGCCGGCGCACCTGTCCATCGGCCAGGAAGCCACCGCCGTCGGCCAGGCCTTCCTCCTCGGTATTGACGACCATATATACGGAAGCCACCGGAGCCATGGCGAGATCCTGGCCAAGGGCCTTTCGGCCATCGCCAAGCTGGACGACGCCGCGCTGCTGGACATCATGCGCACCTACTTCGACGGCGATTGCCTCCGCGTGGTGGAAAAGGATGCGAAGGGGACGACGAAGGACCTGGCGGTGGACTTCCTGGTGTACGGCGCGCTGGCGGAGATCTTCGGACGCGAGCCGGGACTCAACAAGGGCATGGGCGGATCGATGCATGCCTTCTTCCCGCCCTTTGGCGTCTATCCGAACAACGCGATCGTGGGGGGCTCGGCGGACATCAGCGTTGGCGCCGCGCTGTTCAAGCATGTGAACCGCGCGCCGGGGATCGTGATCTGCAACATTGGCGACGCCTCGGCGGGATGCGGGCCGACCTGGGAGGCGCTTTGCTTCGCCACCATGGACCAGTTCAAGGAACTGTGGGACGAGGCCCACCGGGGTGGCCTCCCGCTGATCATGAACTTCGTCAACAACTTCTACGGCATGGGCGGCCAGCCCTTTGGCGAGACGATGGGCTTCAAGATGCTGGCGCGCATGGGGGCGGGCCTGACACCGGACCAGATGCACGCGGAGCGCGTCGACGGCTACAACCCGCTCGCCATTGTGGATGCCATCGAGCGGAAGAAGGAAATCATCGAGCGCGGCGACGGGCCGGTTCTGCTCGACACGGTGACCTACCGGTTCAGCGGCCACTCGCCGTCCGATGCCAGCGCCTATCGGGAGAAATCCGAGATCGAGGCGTGGCAGGAGTTCGACCCGCTCAAGACCTACGCGGACCAACTCGTGACCGTCGGCCTCGCGACTCAGGCGGAGCTCGACGAAGACCAGGAGCGTATAGACGACGTCATCCTTCGCGCCTACACCAAGGCGATCGACCTCGACGTGTCCCCGCGTGCGGACCTGCGGTTCCCCGGATGCCTTCTCGAGAGGACGATGTTCTCCAATGAACGGGTGGAGAAGATGGCGGACCGCGACCCGGAGGTGCTGCTGGCAAAGGAGGACAACCCCCGCGTCCAGATGCTGGCCAAGCGTAGCCGCAGCGGCCTCGACGAATCGGGCGAGCCGCTGCCCAAGTCGCGCTGCATTGGCATCCGCGATGGCCTCTTCGAGGCGATCCTCGACATGTTCCATACGGACCCGACACTGGTGGCGTACGGCGAGGAGAACCGCGACTGGGGCGGGGCGTTTGCGGTCTATCGCGGGCTGACGGAGGCGCTCCCCTACCATCGGCTGTTCAACAGCCCGATTTCAGAGGGGGCGATCGTCGGGACCGCCGTCGGCTACGCGCTCGAGGGCGGCCGCGCACTCGTCGAACTGATGTACTGCGACTTCATGGGACGCGCCGGTGACGAGATCTTCAACCAGCTCGCCAAGTGGCAGTCCATGTCCGGCGGACTGCTGCGCATGCCCGTGGTTCTCCGGGTTTCCGTCGGTTCCAAGTACGGCGCCCAACACAGCCAGGACTGGACCTCCCTCGTGGCACATATCCCGGGCCTCAAGGTCGCCTTCCCCGCAACGCCCCACGACGCCAAGGGGCTCATGTATAGCGCCCTGCTGGGAACCGATCCGGTGGTCTTCTTTGAAAGCCAGCGCGTCTACGACCAGCCCGAATTGTTCCATCCCGGCGGGGTTCCGGAAGGCCGCTATGAGATTCCCTTCGGCGAGCCCGATGTGAAGAAGGAAGGTCGAGACCTGACGATCCTGAGTGTCGGGGCGACGCTGTATCGCGCGATCGAGGCCGCCCGGGAACTGGAGGAAAAGCATGGCCTTTCGACCGAGGTCATCGACGCCCGGACCCTTGTTCCCTTCGACTATACGAGGGTGATCGAGTCGGTGAAGAAGACACGGAAGATCCTGCTGACCTCCGATGCGTGCGAGCGCGGCAGCTTCCTCCACACGATGGCATCGCGGATCAGCCAGCTGGCCTTCGACGAGCTCGACGCGCCGCCGGTGGTCGTCGGTGCCCGCAACTGGATCACCCCCGCCGACGAGGTGGAGGACACCTTCTTCCCCTTCCCGGCGGACATGCTCGACGCCATCCACGAGCACATTGTGCCGCTGCGGGGATATACACCCGCCCGCCCGGCGGACACGGGCGAGCTGCTCCGTCGCAGCCGTCTCGGCGTCTAGACGGCACCGCCACCGCGAAACGCAAACGGCCCGTCCCCCCAGGGGGACGGGCCGTTTGCGTTTCGCGGGGCTTCGGGAATCAGCGCATGAGGAGCGCGAGGCCGTGGGCGGGGACGCCCAGGGACCCGGAGGCGCGGCCAAGGCCTTCGAGGGAGGTCTCGAGCCCGCTCACGTGGACGGTGAAGGCCCCCTCGAGCGGGAGGTCAAACTCGAGTTCCCGGCTTGTCGGATTGATGAGGACGATCGCGTCGGTGGCGGACTCCCCTTGGAGGTCACGGCCGTCGAGCGTATAGACAATTGTGTCCGGGTGAGGCCGGCCGTCGTCGTGGAAGGCGAGGCGGGCGCGGACCTCCGCCGCGGTGGCGAGGCGGAACATCGGGTGGGCGCGCCGCAGGGCGATCAGGTCGCGGTGGTAGGTATAGACTTCCGGGTACTCGGCGCGGGCGGACCAGTCGATCATGTTCACCGCATCACCCGCGTTGTAGCTGTTGTGGTTGCCGCCTTTGCTGCGCATGAGCTCGACACCCGCATGGTAGAAGAGGACTCCCTGCGACAGGGCGAGGATTCCGCCGGTGAGGGTCTGGAGACGGACCAGTTGGTCGCGCGAGAGGTCCGGATTCCACTCAATGAACTTGTCGTACAGCGTGAGGTTGTCGTGGCAGGTGGCGTAGTTGATGGACTCGGCGGGGTTGGTGGCCCAGTCGTCGATGGCGCCGGCAATGCCACGCATGACTCCCTCGCGGTTGCTGCCATCCATGACGTAGCCGGGGGCGGGGCCGTCGGGGGCACCCTTGAGGTCGTTGCGGAAGTGGTCGTTGAAGGCGCCGATGCCGGTGCCGCTGACGACGTCCTTGTAGGTAAGGGTGCCAAGGCCGGTGTTCTCCGGCGGGGCGGCAGCCCACGGCTCGCCGTAGAGAAGGATGCTTGGGTCCACGCGGTCCAATTCCGCACGGAGCTGCTTCATCGTCTCGATGTCGACCAGGCCCATGAGGTCGAAACGGTAGCCGTCTATACCGTACTCCTCGACCCAATAAAGGCAGGAGTCGATGATGAAGTCGCGCCCCATGGGCGCCTCGGACCGGAATTCATTGCCAGTGCCGGAGCCGTTCCAGAAGGAGCCGTCCTCGCGCGTGCGCAGGTAATAGCCGGGCGCGAGGAACTCGAAGGTGTTCTGGGTGCCGGTGTGGTTATAGACGACGTCGAGGATGACCCGGATGCCGGCCTCGTGGAAGCCCTGGACCATTTGCTTGAACTCGCGGAGGCGCGCCTCGGTGCGGATATCGGAGGCAAACCAGCCCTCGGGCGAATTGAAGAAGGCGGTCATGTAGCCCCAGTTGTAGGTGGGCCGGTCTTCGTCGTTATCGAAGTCCTGGGGGGGCAGGATCTGGACGTGGGTCACGCCGAGGTCCTTGAGATGATCGATCCCGGTGGGTATGTCTGTATATCCCTCGAGGGTGGTGCCGGGGAGGACGGCGCCAAGGTACTTGCCGCGGAGCGACTCGGGGATGCTGGCGTCGGGATCAATGGTGAAGTCGCGGAGGTGGACCTCCCAGATGACGGCGTCGGTGGGCCGGCCGCCAAAGGCGGGGGGTTCGAGCGGGCGAAAGCCCTCGGGGTCCGTGGAACGGACATCGGTGATGCGCGGGTGGCCGTCGTCGCCGGTGGTGTTGGTGGCGTGGGGGTCGATGATTTCGTGGAGGCCGTAGCGCTCCGTCTCGACGAGCAGCCGATAGTGGCGACCCTCGAGGTTTTCCGGCACGGTCACCTCCCAGACGCCCTTGCCCTCGTTGGCCATTGGGATCTCGCGGCGGCCGGCCTTGCCCGTGGGCTCGTCATAGAGCACGACGGCGAGCGAGCGCGCCAACGGGCTGAAGGTGCGAAAGGTCGTGGAGTCGCCGCCAAGGATGACGCCGAGGGGGAGATCCGTGTGGAACAGATCGCGGTCAAAGAGCACGTTGCCGAGGGTGGTGCCGGCGGGGCGGTATTCGGGGAAGGCGACCTGGTAGCGGGTCTCAAGAAAGTCGAGGGGCTGGGCGGTTCGAACCTGGACGAAGGCCGTTGGTTCGTCAAGGGTGCCCCCGGTTGTCTCGATGGCGAGCACCAGCAGCTCGCGAGGGGTGGGGTCACCCCCGGGGGAGAGGGCGGTGACGGTGGCGGGGCCGAGCTCGCGCGGAGCGACCTCGTGGGACAACTTGACGGTGATGCGGTCGGGCTCGTCTATACGGGCGAAGACGACCTTGGGGCTGATATCCGGCTGCTCGGTATAGATGCGGGGATCGTTGCCGATGAGCCAGATCTCGCGGCCGAGCTCCGGCGTCCAGAAGCGGTCGGCTCCGTCCTTCTGGTTCCAGTCGCGGTTGAGGCGGACGAGAAAGCCGATACGCTCGTTGGTGGAGTCATCGGGCCCGTAGAGGGAGGGATCGATGTCGAAATAGACGCCGTAGTCGGTGCGGCCGGCGGGGAAGATCTCGGGCTCGTCGGGGTCGGCAATGGATCGGCCGTCCCAGACCCACATGCCGGCCTCGCTTTCGCGGTTGTCGAAGCGATGGTAATGGATGCGAATCATGCCGTTGGGTGGTTGGGGAAGGAGAAGGGAAGGGTAGAGGAGAAGTAAAAGGAGGAGGGGAAGAAGCCGGCGCATGGGGTCATCCCAGGTTGATTTTGGACCGTGTTGCCGACGTAACTCGTCAGGTGGACAGCCACCGCGCAATGAAAAGGCGGAGGGGCGACCCTGAAATTTCCGTCCGGGCCGCCCCGCCCCGCCCCGCGAGCCTACTCGATATAGTCGTTCAACATTGCTTCCAGCATCTCCTGGCGCCCGCTCTGGAGTTCCGGCTCGCCGTGCTCGTGGATATACGCCTCGAGCTCCGTGAAGCCCACGCGGCCCGCCTCAATCTCCCGGCCAATGCCCTTGTCCCATCCGCCGTAGCGCTGGGCGATGAACTTCTCGAAGCGCTTTTCCTTGAGCATTCTGGCGGCGATCTTGAGCCCGCGGGCGAAGGCGTCCATCGAGCCAATGTGGGCATGAAACAGGTCCACGGGGTCGATGGACTGGCGGCGGAGCTTTGCGTCGAAGTTCAGCCCGCCCGTTGTGAACCCGCCCCCGCGCAGGATATGATACATGGCCAGCGCGGTGTCGTAGAGGCTCGTCGCAAACTGGTCCGTGTCCCACCCGATCAACAGGTCGCCGGTGTTGGCATCCACGGAGCCGAAGATGTCGTTGCTGATGGCGTATTCGAGCTCGTGCTGAAAGGTATGAGCGGCGAGGGTGGCATGGTTCGCCTCGATGTTGAGCTTGAGGTGCTCGGTTAGGTCGTACTTCTGCAGAAAGGCGTGGCAGGTGCCCGCATCGAAGTCGTACTGGTGCTTGGTGGGTTCCTTGGGCTTGGGCTCGATATACAGCGACGCCTTGAGCCCGATGTTCTTCTTGTGGTCGACGGCCATGTGGAGGAACGCGGCGAAGTGATCGAGCTCGCGCTTCATGTCCGTGTTGAGGAGGGTGTCGTAGCCCTCGCGCCCCCCCCAGAAGACGTAGCCGGCGCCACCGAGTTCCTTGGTGCATTCCATGGCTTTCTTGACCTGGGCGGCGGCGTAGGCGAACACATGGGGAGAGGGATTGGTGGCCGCGCCGGCGAGGAACCGCCGATGGGAAAAGGCGTTTGTGGTTCCCCAGAGCAGCTTCATGCCGTGGTCGCGCTGAAGCTTCTTCGCCATCTTCACCATCTTGTCCAGTCGCTGGTTCGTTTCCTTCAGCGTGTCGCCCTCGGGGGCAATGTCGCGGTCGTGAAAGCACCAGAACTTCACGCCGAGCTTGGAGAAGAACTCGAAGGCCGCCCGCATGGTTTCCTCGGCGACGGTCATGGGATCGCTCGATTGGTTGTAGGCACGGATCATTGTCGGGAAGCCGAAAGGATCGTTCCCCAGCCCCTTGAAGGTGTGCCAGTAGCACACGGCGAAGCGCAGGTGGTCCTCCATGGTCTTGCCGAGGATCTTCGCCTTGGGGTTGTAGTGGCGAAAGGCGAGGGGGTTCCTGGTGCCGGGACCCTCGAATTTGATCTTTTTCACGCCGGGGAAGTACTCGTGCATGGGTGCCCCCTTTTTCTGGTACGGAATGCCGCCGCTGGTTGGGCCGCATGGGATGGTGCAAGGCTGGGTGCAAGCGTTCAAGGTGGGCAAAGTGAAAGATGGCGCGCCGGGAAAGGTCTTTACACTTCCGCCGCTGCGGACCATAGGGATGGGTCCTCGACAGAACCCTAAAACCATCCCGTTTCGGGAGATTTGCCCCCTTGCAGCCTATTTACACCTTCGACGTGTCGGAACTCCATCGAGCCGACTTCAGCGACCCCCTCGCGATTCGAAAGGCATGGGATCTGACGCACCTTGTTGCGGCCCTGCAGGGAATCGTGAATCGCGACGAACCGGTGCTGTACCTGCGAATCAATCGGGAGATCGATGACTTCTGGTTCAGCGAGATGACGGCCGACGGCGCCTGGATGGATGGCCGGCCGGAGGTGGCGCTGAACACCGCCGAAGAACTGCTCGAGCAATTCGCGACGGCCTTCACCGGCTTCGTCGTCTGGGACGAGCGGGTGCCCGCCACGTCGAACCTTGCCTCGACGATCGCGGGGGTCGAGGACCGCCTCCCCCTGCGCCTCGACAAGGATCCCGACTCGCTCTGTCGCCGCCTCCTGGCCCACGGCGCCGACTTCATCGCGCTGACCGATCATGACGGCGGGCCGCTCTTCACCGGCAAGGGCACCATCCCCGGCACGGATCTTCCCTCCACCGGCAGCCCCAAGAACGACGCCTACCGCTGGCTTATCGAGAACTACGTCAAGACCGGCCGCGTGAACGCCCAACGAATCGGCTACTATATTGATGGCTTCTGGCTGCAGTGCGGCGGCAAGACCGGCTGGCCGGTGAACCACACGCTGAGCAATCACGACTGGGTCATCGCCGAACGGGGCGTGTTTTTTGACCTGAATGTGTGGGAGGACGAGGCCCCCGTGGACGAGCCGGAGGCACGACCCGGCCTCGACCTGGAAACTCTCAAGCTGCTCCTCGGCGCTGTCTATACGGTCACGGAAGGTCGCGAGATGATCCACTGTGCCGGGTACGTCCCCTGGCGCTACAAGTATACGAACGTGGAGAGCAACGGCTGGCACGCGGGGAGCAAGCACGGGGCCGTCCCCGCCGAGTGGAGATGCACCGAGATCATGACAGCGTGGAACGTGTATCTCGACGCCGATGCGCTCGAGTATGCCTCGATGGCGAACGCCTCCTTCTTTCGCCATTACCCACTGGCGGAGAAGGCGGCGGAAACCACCCGGCCCACGGAGGAGAAGCTCCGCGAGGCGGGCTATCTCGACGGGGAGGGGCGCGTCGTCCCGCGGAACTACTACGCTCACTATGTGGGCGACTACGACGCCGCCGCGTGGATGTATTGGAATCTGCCGGAATTCTGGCGCGACCCGGCCCGCGGCGAACTGCCCCTCTCCTGGGCCTTCAATCCGAACCTTTGCGAGCGCTTCGCCTTTGGCTATGCGTGGATGCGCCAGAACGCACGTGGGCGCGACCATTTCGTTGCTGGCGATTCCGGCGCGGGCTACGTGAACGCGCGAAACCTCGAGGCGCCGCGGCCCCATTCGGGCCTGCCCGACGCGATGGGCGTCTGGGCCGACCACTGCGCCCGCTTCATGGGCCAGTGGGACCTCCGCGTGGTGGGCTTCGTTCTCGATGGGAACTGCCCGAATTTCTCGGAGAAGGGGTGGGACGCCTACGCGGCCTTTGCCCCCGGAGGACTCGTCTTCCAACGCATGAGTCCCCGCCAGGGCGTCTATAACGGGATGCCGTGGACCGTGATGGTCCGAGACCTGACGCGGGGGGCGGCATCACAGGCCGCCCGTGAAATCAAGGATGCGCTCGCGGTGCGCACGCCTCGCTTCCTCGCTTTCCGATCGGTGTTGATGTCCCCGACCTGGTATCTGGAGGTTGAAAAGGAACTCGACGCGATCGACCGCGGGGACGCCGTGCTCGTGGACCTCGAGACGCTCCTGTTCCTCATCCACCGCCACGAGACGAGCCCATCATGAAGGCCTTCTTCATTCTGCTAAGCGTCGCCATTGGCGCCATGTGGCTCCTGGCCCTGGTCACGGAACCGGAAAGCGACTTCCCGGACAGGACGATCATCTACTGGTCGACGGACGAGAACCCGGCGCGTCGCGAACAGATCGAACCCTTCATGGAAATGAACCCGGACCTCGCGGTCGTCGTCGAACCGACCAGCTTCGAGAAGACGATCATCCAATGCTCGACCGGAATCGGCCCCGACGTGATCGAGATCTACAGCCAGGCGGACCTCGTCGCGTATGCGGAGGCGGGCATCCTCCTCGACCTGACGCCGTATCAGGATCGCTTCCGGTTCAAGCCCGAGTCGACCTTCCCGCGGATGGTTGGCGTGTTTACCTACAAGGGGCGCCAGTACGGCTACCCGGCGAACGTCGCCGCGCAGGTGCTGTTCTATAACAAGCGGCTCTTCCGCGAGGCCGGCATCCCCGAGCCGACCGACGCCATGGTGTGGGGAGACCTGATCGAGCTGATCCGGCCGCTGACCGTGCGGCGCGAGGACGGCAAGGGATTCCGCCAGTTTGCCATGCTGCTCCCGCGGTTCTACGTGAATGATGTCCACCTCCAGTTTGGTGCGAGCATCTTCAACGAGGACAAGACCCACTGCGTGTTGGATTCGCCGGAATCAATTCGCGCCATGGAGTTCTACTACGACCTGATGACGGAGTATCAGGTGGTGCCGACGCCGATGGCGGCGGATGCCCTCTCGGGCGAGGGAGGCTGGGGCACGGGCGAGATCCGCTGGTTCGCGAACGGGCGCGGAGCCACCATGTGGGGAAGCCGGTGGATGCTGGTGCAGTTTCGCCAGTATCCCGCGATTCGCGAGGAGATCGGCTGTGTGATCCTGCCGAGGCTCGAGGGAGGGAACCCGAACTGCTACGTGGTGGGGCGTACACCGGGCATCAATCGCAACAGCAAGAACATCGAGGAGGCGCTGCGCTTCCTCGATTACCTGGCGAGCCCGGAATACAGCGAGATCGTGGCGATGGGGGCGGACGCGTTGCCGCCAAACGCGGACTACGCGGCGGATCCACGTCGTCTCCTCAATCCGGAATACCCGTGGGAGGACTACCAGGAGAAGTTTGTCGAATCCATGAAGTACGCCCAGCCGCAGGAAGTGAGCCCCTTCGTCGATCCGAAGATTGTCGCCCGCATCTGGGACGAGACCCTCGAGATCATCGAGAACGGTTTGCAGACGCCGGAGGAGGCGCTCGCTGCCGCGGCGAGCCGCATCAACCGCCGCATCGAACGCAACGTTCGCGAGCGGCCGGACCTCCGCGAGGAATACGAGCGGCGCACCGGCGGCCGCCTTCCCGCGGAAGTGAGCCTCGCCCAATAGACACCACCCCATGAGGGCTGCCGTGACCCCCACCGAACCCACGCTCTACGTCGTCGCCACGTCGCACCTCGATACCCAATGGCGCTGGACATTTCAGGATACCGCCCACCGCTACCTCCCGCTGACGCTCGAGGACAACTTCAAGCGCTTCGAGAAGTTCCCCAACTATACGTTCAGCTTCGAAGGGTCCTACCGCTACCTGATGGCCAAGCGGCTCCACCCGGAGCTTTACGATCGGCTGAAGACGTCTATACGGGACGGTCGCTGGAAGGTCTGCGGCGCGTCCGTGGACGCGGGCGACACGAACACGGTCGCGCCGGAATCGCTCGTCCGCCACGTGCTCTATGGCAACGGATTCTTCCGCGAGGAGTTCGGCGTCGAGAGCGGGGACCTGTTTCTGCCGGACTGCTTCGGTTTCAGCTGGGTCCTGCCCACGATCGCGACTCACTGCGACCTTGTCAGCTTCTCAACTTCGAAGCTCGAATGGGGCTCCTCCGAGGGCATCCCCTTCGACGTCGGCATGTGGGAGGGGGTGGACGGGTCCGCCATCGTGGCGTGCATCGACCCGGGTCAGTATTCCCACCCGATCAAGAAGCCGATCCACGAGGGGGACCGGGACTGGGCCGAGCGCATGGAAAAGACGCGCGCGGCCTGTGGCGCGCCGGTGGCCCTGAAGTACTTTGGCCTGGGCGACACCGGGGGGGCACCGGACGAGGCGTCTATACAGATTCTCGAGGAGGCGATCGCCAAAAAGGACGGATTCCGCGTCGTCAGCACAGGTCCGGACCAGCTCGCGCGGGACCTGACGGAGGCGCACAAGGCGGCCCTTCCGCGACACCGAACGGAGTTCCTCCTGATTGAGCACGGCGTGGGTACCTTCACGGCTGCCGGGGCCATGAAGCGTTGGAACCGGAGAAACGAACAGCTCGCCGACGCAGCGGAGCGGGCCGCCCTTTTTGCCGAGCTGCTCGGCGGTCCGGCCTACCCGCGCGAGACCCTCCGCGAGGCATGGACCCGACTCCTTGCCAACCAGATGCACGACATCCTTCCCGGGTCGTCGATCCCGGAGGCCTACACGTTTTCGTGGAATGATGAGGGAATCACCGCCAGCCAGTTCCTTGGTGTGATCGAGGACTCGCTCCAGGCCGTCGTGGGAGCCATGAATACGAACACCCGGGGCATCCCGGTGCTCGTCTTCAATCCGCTGGAGGTTCCGCGGCAGGAGGTCGTGGAGTTGGAGCTGGGCAGTGAGTTTCCGCTATCGGTCTATATACCGGAGGAGCAACCGGTGCCCGCGCAACGATCCGGCGACGGTGCGGCCCTTTGCTTCCCCGTGTCGCTTGGTCCGATGGAGGCGGCGGTCTACGAAATCCGCTCGGGCGATACGGCCGCCACGGAAGTGGCACTTCGCGGGATGCCAAGTCGCCTCGAGAATGAACGTCTTCTGGCGGAAGTCGATGCGGAGGGCAACCTGTCGCGCCTCTACGACAAGGAGGGGGAGCGCGAGTTGCTGGGCGGTGCGATTCGCTTCGAGTTTCTGCGCACGGCGCCGCGGGAGTGGCCCGCCTGGACCCTGGTCCATGATGATCTGATGGCAGAACCGCGGGAAGTTCTGTCCGGTCCGGCGGAGATCCGCCTCGTTGAGAACGGCCCCCTCCGCCAACGGCTCCGGATCGAGCGCTCCCAGGGTCCGACCCGCATCATCCAGTGGTTCGAACTGCTGCAGACGCCCGGCGCGGCATGGCTCGACATGGAGATCGAGATCCGGTGGGAGACGCCAGGTCGCTGCCTCAAGCTTGCGTTTCCCATGCCCCACGCAAACCCCCGCGCGTTGTACGACCTCGGCACTGGTGTGATCGATCGGGGCGTGAACCACCCGCGCCTGCACGAGGTACCGGCGCAGCAGTGGGCCGCGCAGGCACACCCCGAAGGCCGGGGCGGCCTCGTCGTCTATACGGACTGCAAGTACGGATGGGACAAGCCGGACGACCAGACCTTGCGGCTGACGCTGCTGCACACGCCGGAACTCGTCGGCTTCAACTGCCACCTGGGTGGGGCGAATTTCGTCGACCATTTCCGCGAGCAGGGGGAACTCGACTTTGGCCGCCACCGGATGCGGGTGCGTCTTGCAGGCTTCGAGGGTGAACCACGAACGGCGGGGCTTGAAACGCTGGGCCGGCGGCTCAACATGCCGGTGCTTGCCGCCCCGGTCGCCCGTCATTCCGGCGCCGCCGGCCGCCGCCTCTCCCTTGGCAGGATCGGTGGAAGCGGTGTCGTCCTGACAGCCCTCAAGAAGGCCGAACGCAGCAACGCCTTCATCGCCCGTCTCCACAACCAGTCCGGCGAAGACACGATCGAGGCATCCATCGAGCTTGGCGGCGGCATCCAGGGCGCGACCCCGGTGAATGGCATGGAGGACGCGACCGGGGAACGGACACAGGCGGAAGACGGCCGTGCGCAGGTCAGCCTCCCACGCTATCGGCCGACCGCCCTCG
>CAYQTO010000101.1:0-7970 GCA_964420455.1 uncultured Candidatus Sumerlaeota bacterium
GGCGGCGCGTGTGGGCTTGCCGCGCTGGTCGTAGAGAGTGGCGAGCTGGCGGAGGAGGGTGGGGTTTGCGGGGGAGGCGTCGATGGCGGCGCGGAGGTGGCGTTCGGCGGCGTCGAGGTCGCCATTGCGTTGGGCGATGGCGGCGAGGGCGACAAGGCTCTGGATGGAGGCGGGGTCGAGTTGGGCGGAACGTTCGAGGTAGGGGAGGGCGCGTTCGCGGCGGTCGGCTCCGAGCCAGACGAGGCCGATTTCGCGGAGGGTTTCGGGGTCGTTGGGATGGGCGCGTTCGGCCTGCTGGAGGTAGATTTCGGCCGTGTCCGCGTCGTCGCGGGCGAGGGCGTCGCGGGCGAGGGCGAGGAGGGAGGGGGTGTGGTCGGGGTCGATGGCGAGGATTTCGCGGCGAAGTTCGAGGAGCCGCTGGGTGGCGCCGTGACGGGCGAGGTAATCGGCGAAGGTTTCGGCCAAGTCCAGGTTGGTGGGGTTTTCGTCGAGGAGGCGTTCATAGGCGGTGCGGACGCCGTCGACGCCCTGCTGGTTGAGGACAAGTTCCTCCCAGGCGGCGCGGATGTTTGTGCGGCCGGGTTCGATGAGGAGGGCGCGCTCGTAGAGGATGATGGCGTCGTTAAAGCGGCCGCCGGCGGCGAGGCGTCGGGCCATCTCGCGCATGGTGTCGATGAGGGTGGGGCGGTAGCGGATGAGCTGCTCGTAGTAGTCGGCGGCGAGTTCCGGTTCGCCCAGAGCGGCGCTGGTTTCCGCCTTCCAGAGCATGGCGTTGAGATTGCCGTCGTCTATACGAAGAATGCGGTCGGCGTAATCGCGGGCGGCATCGAGGTCGCGGTCGATCTGGAGGGCGATCTGGGCGAGGCTTTCGAGGGCGTCGACGTTGTTGGGCTTTTCGGCGACGACCCTTTCGTAGGCGCGCTTGGCGTCGCCGTACTGGCGGCGGAGGAGGTGCACGTCGCCGAGGAGGAGGAGGGCGCGATATTCGGAAGGATGGTCCTCGAGGATGTCCTGGAGGAGGCGCTCGCCGCGGGAGATGTTGTTGAGGCGGAGGGCGGCCTCGGCGGCGCGGAGTCGGATCCAGAGGCTTTCGGATCGGCGGCTGGAATCAAGAAACTCGTCGAGGGCCTGGCCGGGGTCGGCGTTCTGCATGAGGAGGGTGGCGCGGGCGTAGTTCTGGAGGGCGCGAAGGTCGTCGCGGCTGTGGGACTGGCGGGATTCGCCGGGAAAGTCGCGAAAGTCGAGGTGGGGATTGCCAAGAAAGAGTTGCTGGTCGTCGGGGTCGAGGGGGTCGGCGTCATCCTCGACGATGGCCGGGGGATCCATCTCGCGGAGGCGCTCCTCCCAGAGGCGCTGGTAGGCGCGTTGGGCGGGGGCGCAGGCGGCCGCGAGAAGGCCAAGGAGCGCGGCGATGGCCGTTCGGGAACGCATTCCGGTCAGCAAGGGAAGCATGGAATCCTCGGGGCGGTTTCCGGCGGCGCAGGGCACGCGGGCACGGCGTGGCCACCGGGAATGGAGGAAGCCAGCTTTGGGCCGCATCGGTCAAGGGCGAACGGCCGGCTGACGACCTACTCCTCGGCCATGCCGCAAAAGGCCTCGTTCTCCCACTTGTAGTTCAGGTGGTTGATGTCGTGGCTCCAGATGTGGCCGACGGCGGTGGAGTGATGCTCGTCCTTGCGGTCGAATTCCTTGCGAAAGCCGAGGGCGCGTAGATAGCGGCCGCCGAGGCGGCGTGCGGCGCGCTCGACAACGTTGAGGGGAGAATCGAGGGGGACGCCGGAAGCGATCGTTTCCTTCCAGGTCTTCTCGTCGACGCCGAGCTCCGCGATGCCGTGGCGCGTGTAGGCGTTGGAAAAGTCGAGGAATTCCTCCTGGAAGACGGAGAAGAGGGCCTCGGCCTTTTCGCCCTCGTCGTTCCACCGGAGGGCGGTGATGGCGTGGACGACCGCCAGGGTCATGAGGGCGACGTTTTCGTAGACAGCGCGAGTGTCGATGTTCTCGAAGGCGAGGGCGGTGGAGTTGAGGCCGGAGTGGGCAAGATAGATGGCGTGGGCGGCGCAGCCGATAACGGCGCACTGCTCGTCGGTGAGATCGGGGTCCTCTTCCTCGGGGGCGTCCTTGAGGAGGGTGGCGAGACAGATTTCGCGGAGCTGGATGTCGGCCTCGCTCAGGCCGTGGTGGATGAAGTGTTCTTTCCAGCTGATGTGGGTAAACTCGACGAGGAAGTCCTCGATGTTGCGGATGGCGACGGGGACCCGGCGGATGGGGAGGGTTTCGCGGATGAGGCCGAGCATACCGCCCATGAAGGTCTTGGGTTCGCCGATGACGGCGCGGTGGACGCGTTGGAGGGCGGCGAGGAGGGCGGGCTTCCAGCAGGGGTTGCCCGGGTGGGTGACGGTTTCGCCGGATTCGGAGCGGGCCTCGTAGGGACGGGGGACCGCGGGGAGCTTGCGGGGGGCAAAACCGCCGGTGGTCTCGTAGCCGGTGAAGCGCGAGAGGGAGCCGGGAGTGTCGGCGTAGGCGGACCAGCAGGTATCGTCGCGCAGGGTGGTGCGGCGGGGCTCGTCCTCCTCCATGCCGTAGGTCTTGAGGAGCTTGCGGCGGACGAAGACGTCGGGCCCGCAGGGCTGGTAGTTGAGTTCGGTGAGCTTGACGAGCTTCTGCTCGAAGTTGGTGCAGCTCCTGAACGTGGACAGGAGTGTGGTGAGGGGTTCGAAGTGGGACCAGACGTGGTCGATGCGACGATCGCGGAGCCCGGCGTCGACCTTGGCGATGGTGCGGTCGAGCTGCTTCTTGGTGGAGGGGTGTCCCTCGATCACCCAGTCGGTGAAGGTGCGTTCCTTGAAGAGGATGGTAACGATGTCGCGGGTGGTGGGTGCGGGGCGCAGGGTGTTCCAGCGCTTCATGAGGAGGTCCTGCTCGCGTTCCTTGCTTTGTTCGGAATCGAGGAGGAGGACGAGGTGGCAGGGCTTGATGTTCTCGGCCTCGCAGCGGCGGGTGAATTCCTGATGGAGGAGTTGGAGGACGCGGGCGGAGTAGGCCCCCTCGGGGAGCCAGAAGGGCATGATGAAGTAGCGCTCGCCGAGGAGACGGGACACGGCGCGGTTGTATTTGCGGAGGAGGGGCCAGTAGATCTCGAGTCCGGCGCGGAGCAGCAGGCGGATTTCGAAGTCGTGCTGGAAAAGGGGGAGCAGCGAGTGGAAGGGGGTGGTGGCGACGGGGGTGACGAAGCCGGACTCCATCAGGTCGACGAAGGTTGTATAGACGTTGTCGGCGGTTTCGAAGTCGGCGTCGATGATGCGGGTTATGGTGTCGGGATCAAGGCCGAGGCCGAGGAAGGAGACGGGGCCCTTCTCGCCGAAAGTGGTGCGGGAGGCGACCTCGATTTCCGCGGCCACCCTGCGGAGGTTGGCCGCAAGGCGGCGATAGAACTTCATGGCGAGGTCCGACGGGTTGATGGCCTTCAGGGTCTCGTTGTTGAAGTTGGCGGAGAGGGGCGAGAGGCGGTCCTCGAAGGCGATGGGGGTGGACAGGAGGTCGAGGACGTCCTCGGGGTCCTCCTCCCCAAGGTCGAGGGGGAGCTCCCGGTCCATGTCTATACGGGTGCCAATGGGATAGGAGTACTCCACCTGGATGGGGTGGAGGCGATTGACGCTGGGTTCCTCGACGGTCTTGCGGCCGGCCCGTCCGCCGGATGGCTGGGGGGTCACGCGTGTGGTTCCTTCTGGTTTGGGGCCGGAGTGCCCCGCGGTTGTCTTCGCGGGATCACGGTTGGCCCGTGAATGGGTGATATACGCAGTGGATCGACAGCCGGGCAAGAATAAAAGGGAGGGGGGCCAAGGAGGCCGATCTTCAGCGGATGGCGCCGGGCTCGACGAAGAGGACCTTCTGGAGCGCGAGCTGGAGCCCGTGGGAGGCCGGAGCGGGGCCGAGCACCTCGAGGTAGATCCACGGGTCGCGGCTTGGAAACGGCAGGGCAACCCACAGGTAATGGGGGAGGGCGACCTCGGCGGGGAGGAAGGTGTCGTGGACGGCGACGAGGCGTCCCTCGCAGTCGCGGATGGCGACCCGGGCGCCGCGGGGGCCGTAGCCGAACTCAAAGCCGAAGAACTGGTGGCCGGCGATGCGATCGTCGTGGAGGGCGATGCGGGTTCCGGCGGCGGGGGGGGCGAGCACAATCGTGCGCGCGGGGGGAAGGTTGCCCTCGCGACGCAGCGGGCGGGCGAACTGCCAGCGGAGCGGCCCGGCGTCGATGTTTTCGAGGAAGGTGGCCGGGCGCAGTCGCGGTTCCAGGGGCAGGCCCGGGGGTCCCACGGCAACGTGCAGGCGGCGCAGCAGGTCGCTCCCGGCAACATGGGCGCGGATGCCCGTAAAGCGGAAGGTGCCCGGGGGATCCTCGAGGTAGGGGACGGTTCGCGACCATCCCTCGGGCTTCGGCGGGGGCGGCGCTCGATGGAGCGTCAGGGACTCAAGGTGCTGGTCCATCGGGGCGAGGCGCACAACCCGGGGCGTGCCCATCCAGGACGGCGCGCTCCCGACTGTATAGACAGCGGTTCGCAGGAGCGGGTCCTCGTCAAGGAGCAGGAAGCTCGCGTTGGCCTGCCCGTCGGGAGGAATGTCGAGAGTCGCCTCGGGGGAAAAGACGTCGGAGTTGCCTGCGTTCGCAACCGGCTCGAAAAGGAGGGACCGGCCTGCCCGGTGGTGGTCGGGCGACCAGGCACCGTCCCCACGGAGGCGCGCAATGATGTGATCTCCCGGTCGTGGGGTGAAATCGTGGGGCAGTTCGGCGGCGACCTCGCCGGGCAGCCCGGGGACCGGCCGTGGATCGAGAGTGGCGGCGGGCGGGCTCCCGGGGAGCGTCGGGACAACGTGGGGAGCCCGCGTCTCGTGACGGGCCCAGGAGGCGCTGAACGCTTCGACCCGTGGTTGGATCGTGAACGTGCCGAGGGGGACGTCCGGTGGCGGTATTGCCTCGTAGGCGAAGGCGTAGAGGCCGGCCGCGGGGCGGTCGTACTCGAGGGGGGGCCAGCCGATGTCATGGACGTCACGGGCCTCGTGGCCGTTGAGCTCGGGCGAGGGGACCTGTGTGGCGCGGAGCGTGCCCCGCCATCCGAAGGGCAGATCGAGGCGGGCCGCCAGGCGACTCAGGCCATCCGCCCTGACGTCGACCGTATAGACGCCAGTGAATCCACTGCCGCTCCGCTGGGGTGGCGGCGCGGAGGCGAAGGCGACGGGGGCGACCCGGCGCGCCACCGTGCCGTCTGCCTGGCGGAAGACTTCCCCCACCTTTTCCGGATCGGTGGTGACGGTGTCCTGCGGTTCGCCAGCGCGGGGCGGCGTGGGTGTTTCGTCCGTGAGGACGATCTCGATGCGGGGAAAGAACTCGCCGGGACGCCCGGCCTCCCAGGAGAAGGCGAGGCGGGGAATGGTGGCGAGGAGGGCGGTGTCGCGGAGGTAACCGGAGGCGCCGACACGCCCGCGTTCCGGCCCGGCAGGGGATACCTCGACGAGTTCCTTCCAGGGGCGGGGACGCTCGTCGCCGAAGGTGACGCGGAGGGCGTCCGGCGAGGGACCCACCTCCTCGGAAAGGACGCGTATTTCCGCGACGGTTCTGCCATCGGGGACCGTATAGACAATCGGGTCGGCACCATCGAAGAGGAGCTGCCGGGGGAGGCGGACGAGTTGACCGGAGGGGCGTGCGGAGAGCGGATCCTCGATGGCGTCGGCGAGGCGATTGAGGCGGGCGCGGGTTTCTTCGTCGAGGGGGCGCCCGGGATGCCAGCTGGTTGTGACGCCCCTCGGAAGCAGGTCCGCCTCAAGCCGATAGCTGGAGGTCGTGTTGCCGGTCCATCGGATCTCGAGTGATTCGGCGAACGTCATTGGAAGGAGGTAGCGGACGGATCCGGAATCCTCCCGGAGGAGGAAGACGTCGAAGGGGGCAAGGGGTCCGGCGTCGAGGGCGTCAAATGGGACCACGAGCTGTGGGGTGTCGGCGCCATCGAAGGTGAAGGCGAGGAGGCCGGCCGGGTCCTCGGCGCGAATCTCCCGGAGGATGCCGGGGCCCTCGATGTCGAGGAGGACGAGGGCATTGCCGTCCTCGCGGAGGGCGGGGAGGCCTTCCGAAGGCCGTGTATAGACGAGTCGATGGGGGGGGGTGGCGGCCGCCGAGAGGGTGGCGGACAGGAGGAGCAGGCACAGCGCGGCGCGGAGGGTCATCGGCGGCGCTGGCGCTCGCGCTCCTCGTCGCGCCGGTCGCGGTCCGTATTGATGTCGTAGACGTCGCCCGCGTCCTTCCATTCGCGGGTGCGGAAGGAGAAGGCGTAGGGGAGGTTCTCGACGCGGCTGCCGGCTATGGTGCGGGCGCCACGGCGAATGCGGATCTCGTAGTCGGTGTCCTGCTGCATGCCGAAGCCGATCTCGATGAGGGACCAGCCGGTGTCGAAGTCGCGCCGGATCTGGACGAAGCGAGAGGTCTCGGGGTCGATGTCGACGTCGTCGGGGGAGAAGGAATCCTCGTCGATGGGCGCGTTGAAGTAGACCAGGACGGGCTGGTCCGGGTAGACACCGGCGTCCCTGGCGCCATCCCGTGGCGAGGTCCCCACGATGCGGGCGGCGCCGGTGGTGAAGCGCAGCTGGTAGGGGTCCTCCATGGTAATCCCGTCGCGGCTGGTGGCGGTGGCGGCGATCGCGAGCGTATAGCGGGTATCGTAGGTGAGGACCGGCCCACCGTCGGTGCCCGGGATGGCCTGCATCTCGATCGTATACACATCACCGGTGGCGCCACCGCGGCCCCGTCCACCGGTCCGCACGCGAAAGGTCACGGGGGGGGTGATGTCAATCGCCTCGATGACCGAGTTGATTTCCATCTCCTCGGAAAACTGGAGGACGATTTCCGTGGGTTGACGGATGGGGAGGTTGCTCTCGCCGTCGTCGATACTGGCGAAGACGAC
The DNA here is from genome assembly GCA_964420455.1 of uncultured Candidatus Sumerlaeota bacterium. Taxonomy (GTDB): domain Bacteria; phylum Sumerlaeota; class Sumerlaeia; order SLMS01; family SLMS01; genus CAYQTO01. The sequence goes on from CAYQTO010000101.1 coordinate 6,951, forward strand.
ACGGGGGCGCTCGATGTCGGGCTCGAGGACAATGTCGGCGACTTCCGTCACGGCCCCGGGAGAGACGTCGACGCCGTTCGCGTAGGTGGTAAGGTACCCGTTGAAGGAGGCGACCAGGTCGTAGGTGCCAGGTGGGAGCGAGAGGAACTCGAACTCGCCCGCGGCGTTCGTGGAAGCCAGGAGGTTGGTACCGGCGACGGCAACGGTAATGCCGGCGTGGCCTCCCTCGCCTGCGTCGGAAAGGAGCGCGCGACCAAAGACCCCGGCGGCATCGTCGGGAATGGTCGTATCCTCGACGAGGGTCAGGGTGAGCTCGACGGCGGGCACGTTGGCGAGGTTTACCTGAAAGCGGCGGTCGAGGAGAAATCCGGGTGCGCTGGCGGCGACGATGTAGGAGTCCGGCGGCAGATCGTTGAATTGGAAACGGCCATTATCGTCCGGAGTCACGAGGTAGCGGGTTCCCTCGAGGATGACGCGGACGGTGCTGTAGTCGGAGATGGGAGTGCCGTCGGCGGTCAGGACCTCCACGGTGCCAAAGATGGTGGCGCCGGTGGACGAGGCGTCCGCGCGGCCAAGCCGGAGACGGACGGGGTCGACAGTCGCCTCGCGTCCCGGCTCCACGGAGACGACCGCGGTGGCGTCGCGGTACCCCTCGCGCTGGAAACGGAGCGTATACACGCCGGCGGGGACCGTGGGGAACTCGTAGGATCCCCCCGCGACGGTGACGGTGCGGTAGGGCGTGCCGTCGATGACGATGCGGACGCCGTCCTCCTCGCCGGGAAAGGGGGTGGCGACGGTACCGCGGATCGAGCCGAAACTGGCGCCCGTGCCCCCTCTGGAGGAGGAGGCCTCCGCGGCGTCCATCAGCACGCGGAGCAAGGTCCGAAAAGGCTGGTCCGCCCGAATGTCGACCGGCGTCACGTCGACGGTGTCGATGAACAGGGACTCCAGGTCGGCGCGGGCGGCGCGGATGCGGTACTCGCCCTTCGGCAGGCCGGAGAGAACGTAGCGCCCTTCGCC
>CAYQTO010000101.1:7980-13644 GCA_964420455.1 uncultured Candidatus Sumerlaeota bacterium
TCCCCCTGGGGTACGCCGCTGATCCTGTAGGCCCCTTCGCTGTCGGTGAAGGCCACGTGCGAGGTGCCTTCCGCAAAGACCATGATGCCGACCGGATCGACGTCCGCGGGGACGCCGATTTCGCCGTTGATCGAGGCGGTGCCGGCGGCGCTCGTGTCGACCTGCTCCACCGGAGCGGGGGCACCAGCGGGCGGGGCGTTGTCATCCTGCCCGCATCCAACGGCGAGGAAGATCGCCAGGATCGGCAGGAACAGCGTGAGGAGGTGCCGGCGCATCACAATCAGTCGTAGAGGAGCGAGGTGACCCGTTGCTCGCGGAATGTCTGGACGAGGGGGGAGTCCCCGATCAGGCGAAGAATCTCCGCCGGGGCGATGCCTTCACGCAAGGCTTCATAAATCGAGGGGTCGGCGAAGGCGCCGCCGTTGGGAGGGACGGGGATGGCGGCCGGCTCGGGGACGCCGGAGCGCCAGAGGGCGAGGGCGACGAGGACCGGGTCGGGCCCGTTGTTGTCCGGAGTGAGGAGGAAGGTGGCGGCGTTGCCATCGGCGGCCGGGGGTCCGGGTGTGGCAACGAGGCCCGGGATCGCCACCGCGTCGAGCCGTTCGAGGATTGTTGCGACGGGCAGCTCGCGGGGCTCGATCTCGATCGTCGGCACGCCGTCGCGCAGTTCGAAGCGAAGCTGGTTCCAAGGGCCGTCGGCAACAAGGTCGCGGGCGAGTTCGAGTTCGAATCCACCGGGCACGCGTTCGGGCATGGAGTCGATGGCATCGAGGGCGGCCCGGGCCGTTTCCCCGAGATTGTCGCGGGGCATCCCTTCCAGCCACGGCGCCGGTCCCTCGGCACGTTTCCACTGCTGCATTTCCATGACGACGAGATCTGCCTCGAGTCCGTAGGCGCGGCGGAAATGGCGGGCGAGTTCGCCGGTCGTCATGCCGGGGATGAGGGCGATGGGGAGGAAGCTGGAAAGGGAGCCGGCGAGGGCGGGGCTGCCGATGGGGCCGGAGACGCGACTGTTGGCGGCGAGGTTGGGGCGGTCGAGAACGACGACCTGCCTGCCGTGAAGGGCGGCTTCCTCGAGGACGGCGCCGAGGGCGGCAACATCGAGGGAATCGCGGCGGCCGGTGAGGGCCATGTCGACGAGGAGAACGTCGAGGTCCTCGAGGTCGCCGAAATCGGGACGGAAATCGGAAGGGGTGAGGACCACAGTGGTGAGGCGGTCCTCGGCGTCTATCCCGCGGAGAAAAGCTGGGGAGGGTTGCTCGCCTTCCTCGAGGATGAGGAAAGCGCGGGCAAAGTTGACGCGTGGGGCGGCGGCGATGAGTTCAGCGGTGTGGCGCCCGCGCTGGCTGACGGCGGTGTTGTTGGCCACAAGGCCCACGCGCTTGTTGAGGAGCGGGCGATACTCGTCCTGGGGGAGGACCTCCACGCCGAGCCGGAAGCCCCGATTGGGATCGAGCGGACCAATCAGGGGGGGATGGAGGTACAGGACCGACGTCATCGTTTCCCGGGGGGAATCGTCGCGTGGTTGGGAGCGCGAGATGGGGGCTTGCTCGGTGGACTCGGTGGTGGGGGATTCCACGGCGGGGCCGTTCGGCCCCCCCGGCGAGGCACAGCCGATGGCAAGAGCGGCCACCAACGCCGGAGCGAGGGCGGAAAGGAAGAAACGGAGCACAGAGGAAATCGGTTTGGGTCGCATGGCTTCCCACGCTTTTTGAGGAGGGGGCCTAGGGCAAGTGCAAGCTCCCACCGGCGAGGGCTTCAGCGCCCCCATGGCACACAGGGACCTCGCCCGGCGTTGGCGGGTTTAGGCTTTCCTCGACTCGCGCCCGCTGATAAGCCCCTCCTTGATCGACCAACCAGACAGAAACCAGGGCCCGTCATGACTCCGGAAGAACTCGATGAAACCCTCGAACAGCTCTATCATGCGGCGCGTTCCGCCAGCAGCGAGGGCCTGAAGGAAGAAGCGCTCAAGCGGTGCGAGGAAGCGCTCGGGCTCCTCGAGCAATACGGCGAGGACACGGAGCAGCACACCTACTCGGACTTCGTCATGCTCGAGGGCGACATCCAATGGGGGGCGGGCGATTGGGAACTGGCCTACCAGGCGTATCAGAAGGTCGCGTTGAATGACCCGGACCGCCACGACGCGCGCGTGGCCAGTGGCGTGGCCCTTTACCATCTTTGCCGCTTCGCCGCCTCCAAGGCCCTTCTCGAGATGAGCAGCCTCGAGGACCCGGACGACCCCGAAGTCTGGTACTACCTCGGGCTCCTTGCCCTTCGCGAGGACAAGCGCGACCTCGCCATGACGTTCTTCCAACAGGCCCACGAACTCCAGGAGGAGCGGTTTCATCCCCCCATGGAGATCTCCGACCGCGAGATCATCGAGATCGTTGAGGCGATGGTGGAAGATATTCCCGCACCCCTCCAGTCCGCCCTCGCCAACGTCCCCATCGTCCTCGAAAAACGCCCCGGGGAGGAACTCCTCTTCTCCTCCGACCCGCCCATGGACCCGACGATTCTTGGCCTCTTCGATGGCATCCCCGTTACGGAAATGAGTTCCGACGTCGTTGCCACCAGCCCCACGCGCATCCTTCTGTTTACCGAAAACATCTGGCTGCTGGCGTCGGACCGCGAGAAGCTCGAGGAAGAATTGTTCATCACGCTGAAGCACGAGATCGGGCACTTCTTCGGGTTGTCGGAGGACGACCTGGCCGACCGCGGCCTGGACTGACGGGGCGCGCCCGGCATCGTGCTCGCCGTACCGTGGCAGGAATGGCTGTTGGAGGCGGCGAAGGGGGCCTTCGTCGGTGGCCTCATCGGCTACGCCACCAACCAACTGGCGGTGTGGATGCTGTTTCATCCGCGCGAGGCCCTTCGCGTGGGTGGCGTGGACCTGCCCCTGACGCCGGGCCTTGTGGTGAAGAACCAGGAGCGGCTGGCGGAGGCGATCGGCAGGGCAGTGGCGCGGGACCTCCTTGATGCGGAAACAATCGGGCGCCACATCGGCGAGATCGAGCTCGAGGCGCCCTTGAGGACGCTTGTGTCCGAGGAACGGATGCGTCTGGCGGAGGAGGAGCAGCCCCTCGCCGCGCTGCTCGCCCCGGAGCACCGCGAGGGACTCGAGCGGCTCCGGGATACGCTGGCGGCGGATCTGACGGCCCGACTGATCCGACTGGCGGCCCGGCTCGAGGATGCGCAGTCGCGCGGGCGCGCCGCCCTCCGCGACGTTGTTGCCGGCGTGGTGGCCACACGCGTCTCCGCCATTCTCGACGAGCGGCGCCAGACCGCCGTGGTCGCGTGGACCCGTCACCGACTCCTCGAATATGTCCACAGTGGCGAGGCGCGGATGCTTGTCCGCGAAGGAGTCGCCATGGCCCTGCGCGATCTGCCCCGACGGGAGGGATTCGCCTTCCTCGAGGATGTGGTACGCGACGCCCTGCGGCCGCACCTCGGCGGATTGACCCAGGGGGTCCAGGACCGGCTCGCGGAGTTCCTCACCAGTGCGGAGTTTGCCCGCCTCGCGCGCGACCGCATCGCGGGTCGCCTGCACGAGTTGGTGGTGTCGAAGTTTCCGATGGCGGCGATGTTGGTGAGCGAGGAGCTGCTGGCGGACCTGATCGAGGACCGGTGGAGCGACATCGCCGGGGAGTTGGAGGCAATGGCCCGCCGCGAGGAGGTCGGCCGTGTGATCGCCCGCGAGGTCGAGCAGGGGGTGGGAACCCTGGTGGGCAGGCTCGAGCAGGCGATGGATCACCCGGAGACGAGCGGACGCACGGCGGTGTGGCTGACGAGCGAGATTGAGGCGGGCCTCGGGCGGTGGCTGGAATCAGAGGCCTCGAGCCTGGCCCTCAGCGGCATCCTCGACCGCGTGCGCGATCGGACCGTGGGCGACCTTTTCGGGGGTGACGAACAACTTGTCTATACGCTCGCGGAGACCCTGGCAATCCGGCTCGCGCGATGGCTCGAGGGCGACGAGGGGCGGGCGCTGGTGGGCGACCGGGTGCGGGCCGCCATTGACAGTGCGCTCTTTCGCCAACCCCTCGGACGCGTCTTCGCCTTCGTCCCGGAAAAGGAGTGGGATACCGTGGGCGGGGTGGCGGCGACGATGATCGCGGACCGCGTGCGGCGTTTCCTCCCCCGGCTGATGCAGGAGCATGTGGACCTGGAGGGGATTGTCCGCGAGAAGGTGCGGGCGTTCGACGCCCCACGGATCGAGGAGACGATCCGGCGGGTGAGTGGCCGCGAGCTCACGGGCATTGTCCGCCTTGGCGGGCTGATCGGCATCGTGGTCGGGGCGCTGACCCAGTTGCTCTATCTGTTCCTGGAACGGGCGGGATGAGCGGGGGCGTGTGGGCGGGCCTCGCCGCGTCGATCATGGTGGCCACCGGATTTGCCGGCCTCCTCCTCATGGGGCCTGTCTATACGTCGTCGGACGAGTACTGCCGCCTGCATTACGCGGTCCTGTGGTCGCGGGACCCTTTCTTCGCGCCGTGGGACCACATCTGGCTCGGGGGAAACTTCTGGCTGCTGGGTCCGATGGTGGGGGTCTTGGGGGACGCGGTGGCGGCGGGGATTGTCTTCGGACTGGCGAGTGCCGCCGCGGCCGGCGTGGGCGTCTATACGCTTCTGCGGGTGATGGAGCTTTCCCCACCGGCGGCGCTGGCGGGGGTGGCGATTGTCGCTACCCGCCCGGTGGTGATGGCCCTGGCCAAGTCCCCCCAGCCGGACCTGCTGTTCTTCGGGTTGCTGTTTTTGGCGGTGGCCGGGATGGCCTGGCATGTCCGCGGGGCGGGGGCGGTTTCCCGCCCTTCGTGGCCGTGGGCTGGGGCGACGCTGGCGGTGATGGCCGCCCAATCCCTCCGGTACGAGGCCTGGTACTTTACGGTGATCTTTGGGCTGGTGGCGCTCGGCCTTTTCGGTGTCTGTCTTTATAGACACCATTGGCGGGCCGCGGCCCTGTGGACGCCGCTCGGGCTGGCGCTGGCGGTGATGCCGCTCCTGTGGTTCTGGAGCAGCACGCGCACCCTGGGGGCGCCGTTTGCCTTCGTCGACAACGTCAGCCGGATGCTCCTCATGCCAACGCCCGAGCTGGACCTGACGCGTCCGTGGCACCGCTTTCTGTATTATCCCTATTACGCGTTTTGGCAATCGCCGGTGGTGCTGGTGGCGGGTGGGGGGGGACTGGCGATGGCGCTCTGGCGGGGGACTCCCGGGACGCGCGTGGCGGCCGGCGCGCTCGCGGCGTTCCTGCTGATCCTGCTGGTCAACACGACGCTCAAGGGGACGGGGAACAACTGGCCGTGGCGCTACGGCGCGACATTCCTCCTCCCCGCGGCGGTGTTCGTCCCCGTGCTGGGGACGATGGTCCTGCGGCAGGTTGGGAAGCGTTGGTTGGCGGTGGCCGCTTCGGTGCTGGTTCTGGCGGACGTCGTCTATACGGCGGCGCGCTTCCCGGACCTCTTTCAAAACGATCCGCCACGGGACTCGATCGTCCGCCTTGGCAATTACCTCGCGGAGATTGGATACCCGACGGGGGGCGCGCCGGTGGTCTTGGGCCTGGATCAGGTGGGGCTGGAGGGATTCGTGGACTATGACGTGTGGGTGGCCTCGGTGCATGCCGGGCCTGTCTATACGATTCGGCCGACAAGAACGCCGGCCGATTGGGGG
>CAYQTO010000102.1:0-13184 GCA_964420455.1 uncultured Candidatus Sumerlaeota bacterium
TTCAGCTTGATGGATCCTACACCCACGTCCGCTCCAACGTTCTCCAGGACATCGAAGGGGGGGCCGACTTCAGTTATGGGATCCGTTCTCCGAGTGCCACCAAGGGCCTGGTCATTGAAGGCAACACGATCTCCTATTTTAGCTTCGGTGCCAAAAATCCAAGGGCTGTTGCGTTGGAGGATCCACAAAGATGCCGGATCGTCGGCAATACGGTAGACGCCTCGCCTTTTGGACTTGCCAACAATTTTGCGATCACTATCTCCGGCACCTCCGCCAGTCGTGTATATACGTCGGGGAACGTGGTTTTCGTAGGTGAGATATACTTCCAAAAATCGGAAGCTCAGGTCGATGGCGACCCGATCGACAGGATCATTCCATGAGTTCCTCGTCGCTTGCTCTCCGACTGTTCATGGTCCTGGCTACTGTTGCTCGCTGGGCCGCGCCCGCCCAGCCTGCGGACCTCGTTTTCGTGCCCGACCGCACCGTGAGGCTCCCGGCTGGCATCGTCGCCTCCCACAAGGACTTTGTGCAAACCAACCGCGCGGGCGACTGGCGCCTCACCTGGACCGGCCTCAGCAGCCAACTCCCCCCCGGCGCGGCGATCGATGCCTACTCCGAGGTCGGCACCACCATCTACTTCTCTCTGGACCGCGACGCACTCCTCCCCGCCGCGGGCCCCGTCGCCGACGAGGACATTCTTGTCTATACACAGGCGACCAACACCATCGCCCTCGCCTGGGACGGCTCCGCGAACGGCCTCCCCGCGGGTGCAAACACAGATGCGGTCTCTGTCGCCGACCCGCAGACCCCGGTTTTCCTCCTGTCCTTCGACCGCACGGTGCTGCTTCCGGGGGTGGGCCCCGTCGCCGACGAAGACGTCGTGACCTGGTCCGCTGCAACGCCCGCTGTCTATACGCTTTTCCTCGACGGTTCGGCGGCGGGCCTCCCCCCCGGTGCAAATCTCACGGGCGTTGCCGCCCTTCCCAACGGCAACTACTCCGTCGCCATCGACCGGCCCATCACGATCGGGACCACCGCCTTCGACGGCGGCGACGTGCTCGAATATCAATTCGCCGCGCCCGCCGGCTTTCAGTCCACCCCCTTCGCCTCGACTTCGGCTCTCGGCCTTCCTGCGGGCATTCATCTCGGCGGACTCGAGTCCTTCGACACGGGGCCGTTGCTGGTGGATCTGATCGCGTTCGAGGTTCTTGCGCCGTACGGAGGCGACCGACCCCGGCTCCGATGGGAAACCGCCCTCGAGATCGACAACGCCGGCTTCCACCTCTACCGCGGTGTCGACAAGGGTGGCGTCTGGGTCCCCGGCGAACGGCTCACCAATTCGATCATCCCCGGCCGGGGAACGGATTTCACGGGCGCCGTCTATACGTTCGAGGATCCCGAACCGTGGCTGCCGGGTGCGCCCATGCGGGCCTACTTCCTGGAGGATCTCGAGTTCGGCGGCGACGCGACGCTTCATGGCCCCGCGGTGCTCGATGTCGCCCGCGGTCAAACCCGTGTCGGCCATTGGGCGCTCCACTAGCTCGCGCGTTTCTTCCCGGATGGCGGAGGACTGTCGGTTCTCCGCTCCGACGGCGTTCTCGCTACTCGCCGTTCTCCAGTTCCAGCAACTGCTGATACAGGGCGCGTTCCTTCTCGCCAGGGTCCTGTGGCACCTCGATGTGGAGTTCCACCAAGAGGTCGCCCGCGCCTCCGCTCTGGGGCATGCCGCGCCCCCGGAGGCGTAGTCGGCGGCCCGAGGAACTCCCCGCCGGGACGGTCACATTGAGGGGTCCACCAGGCGTCTCCACGCGGGTCTTTCCACCGATCACGGCCCGCGCCGGGCTGATCCGCGCCCGCGTCACCAGCGTCTCGTCCTCCCAACGGTAAACCCCATCGTCTGCATAGCGCACCTTCAGCAGGATGTCGCCACCGTCGGGGCCCTCACCCGCCAGCCGCACTTTCTTCCCGTTTCCGATCCCCTTGGGAATCTTCACATTGAAGGTCCGTGTCCCCACGCCGGGGATCCCGAGGGCGATCCTTTGCTGGCCTCCTGTGACGATGGTTGAGAGAGGCACGTGGACCTCCGCCTCGGAGGTCGCGGGCCGCGGGGCGCCTGTGCCGAGCTCCGGCCCGAACCCGTCGAACCCATGGGGGGCACCGCCAAAGTGCACCCGGGTTCCCCCCCGGCCTCCGTTGGAAAAGCCGCCCCCAAAGATCGCCTCGAAGAAGTCGCTGAAGTCGCCGAAGTTGAACCCGGCGCCTGAAGCTCCGGCTGAACGGAATTCGTATCCCGGAGGCGGGCGGAACTCCTGGCCCTGCTTCCAGTTCGCCCCGAGCGCGTCATACCGGCGGCGCTTTTCCGGATCTTTCAGAACCTCGTACGCCTCGTTGATCTCCTTGAACCGTTCCTCCGCCTTCGGATCGTTCGGGTTCGCGTCCGGGTGGTTCGCGCGCGCCAGCTTTCGGTACGCCTTGCGGATGTCCTCCGGCTTGGCGTCGCGCCCGATCCCCAGGATTTCGTAGTAGTCCCTATACGTTACCGCCATCGTTGCTGGATCCTTCCTCTGCGGGGCCGCTGCTCACGGCCACCTGCGCGGCCCGCAGCAATCCCACGCTGTCGCGGAATCCGGCCAGGATTTCCTGCACCACGGTTCCCTCCGGCTCGTCGCTCGGCAGCCGCAGGATCGCCTCGTGCACATCTGGATGAAAGGCCTCGCCGGCGGTCTCGATCCGTTCGATGCCGATGCGTTCGAAGGCCCCGAGCAGCTGGCGATAAACGGCCTCCAGGCCACCCCGCGCCGGGTTGTCCTCCGGCACGTTGTTCAGCCCCATGGCCAGGGAGTCGAACACCGGCAGCAGGGCCGTGGCGGCATCGCGGCGCCCCCGCTGGAACTCGTGCTCGCGCTCCCGCGCCGACCGCCGCCGAAAGTTCTCGAAATCCGCCCTCAGGCGCAGGAGCCGCTCCTCCGCGCTCTCCTCATCGCCGGGCTTCCGGCGGGCCTCCCGGCCTTCCCCGCTGTCGTCCCGGGGTCCCGCATCCGCTTCCCCACCCTCTCCAGGTTCCCTTTCGGGAGGCTCGCCTCCGTTTTCCACCTCGGGTTCCCCCGCAACTTCTTTTTCTTTCAGTTCTTCGTGGGCTTCCATGCGGTTTCCCAATCTCCCGGGTCTGGTATCCGATTCCTGGTCAATTGCAAGACTCAAACCTTTGCCCGGGCGGGGCTTGGGGCGGTCTGGTCGGGCCGTTTCCAATAGCATTGTATCCAAATGGCCCACCGAGCCTCCTTTCCGCATCCTCCGAGACACCTTTGACTTGCCTGCCTCTGCACGTGTCCCCGTTCTCCCCCCTATGTCGTTGCTACGGACCGCCCTCCTCCAGGTCGATTACCACCTGCGCCGGTTCTTTCTGGCGCTCGTCCGCGGCTACCAGACTTACCTTGGTTGGCTGCTTGGGGGGCGGTGCCGTTTCGTTCCGAGCTGCTCCTGTTACGCCGAGGAGGCGCTTCAACGGGGCCCGCTGGTGCCGGCGCTCATGCTGATCGTGTGGCGGCTCCTGCGGTGCCAGCCCTTGTGCAAGGGGGGGATGGACCCGGTCCCCGATTGGATGACACGGGGGGGGCGTTGGATTATCCGCGACCGGCAGGGGCCCGACGGACGGCCCTCAGGAGACTCCTGATCTCGAGGAAGGCGGTGTCGCGGTCGGCCCCATAGCGCCACCGGTTGTAGGTCGCGGCGAGCGCCGCCGCCAGGTCCTTGTCGACCCCGGCGGCCCCCGCGGCGGCCAGAATCCGTTCCTGCGCCGTCGGTGCCCCGGCGGGAGTCGCCCGGTTTGCCCCCGCCCGCAGCGCCTCGAGGATCTCGCGGAGCAACGCCGCCGAGTGCGCACGCGAGGGGGGCATCCAGGCCCCGGCAGGTCCTTGCGCCGGGAGCCGCCGGATCCTTCGCCGAAGCCACCACGCGCCCCCGTTCAGAGCCACCAGCAGCGCCGCCGCGACCAGGATCCCCGGCTCCGTCGCGTTGCGTCGTATTCGTGCCCACGCCCGCACCAGCGCGCCCCCCTCCCATTGCTCCAACGCCCGGCGCATTCGCATGCCGGTCTCCTGGATCAGGCGCTCCTGGTCGGTACGGCCATATCCCTCGATGGCACCCACCACCACGTTGGTCTTTTCCTCGAACAACATCCGGAGGGGACCACCGGCGGTGGTTTGGGGCACGTGTGAGAAGAGCGTCGAGGGTGTGGGATCGAGCGCGACCCACTCGCCGCCGCCCAGGTGCGCCTCCACCCAGGCGTGGGCGTTCCGATGGGGCACACGGAGGACGCGCTCGGTCCCCTCCGGTGGGTTTTCCGCCAGTTCCGCCCCCTGGAACCCGGTGACGAGGCGGGTGGGGATGCCGCAGTCGCGGAGCACCAGCGCCAGCGCCGTCGCGTGCAACTCGCAATGGCCCCGGGGAGTTCCCTCCATGAACCGGCGAAGCACATCGGGGCCCGGTTCCGCCTCGGGCAACTCGAGCGTATACACGCCGTGCCGCCGCAGCCAGGCCGTGGCCCGCCGTGCCGTCGAGTCCGGTGCCCCCTCGCCGGCTCCAACCAGACGAACGCGAAAGCCGCGGACCGCTTCTGCCAGTTCCGGGGGGATCTCCAGGTGGCTTGCCAGCACCGGCCCCCGCCGGAGCCGCGACCGCCGTCCTTCCGCAAGCTGCGGAGTCGTGAATACTTGGATCTCGGTGGGAAGGCGGCGCTCGCCAAAGAGCACCCGGCCGTCGTGACCCAACGTTGCGGGGGTGCTCTTGACCACGCCGCCGATGGCCACCGTCGCCTCGGGCAACGGCACGAGCGAGCCCGGGTAGTCGTGGAAGCGAATCCAGTAAGCGCCAAGCGAGGTCGACGCGGGGGAGGGGCCGGCAACACCTTCGGTGATCTCCGGCAGCCGGTAGCCGGTCTCCATGAGGGAGATGTCCCTCTCCGGCAGCGGGGTTCGCGACCATTCCCAGCCGTCGAATGCATCAAGGGTGGTCACCCGGAGCTGCAACTGCTCGGGTTCGACCAGCGCGGGGGGATCGATGATCCGCAAGGCCAGGGCATCCGTCTCCCGGATGGTTGTCATCCCGCGGAGGGTGATCGTGTCGTTAAAGCCGGCCATGACCGCGGCGCGCTCCGACGGGGCGAGGCGGTTGCCTTCCATCAGCGACCCTCGCGGCGGGTCGACACGGGGAATTGTATAGAAGAATCCAAGCGCCAGGATCGCCCCAAGGGGAAGAATGCCCCACGCCGCACGCATGGACCGGGGGGCAAACTCGTGGAGTTGGTGGTCGTCCGCCAGCTCCCGCCGGGTCCGGTACAGCCCGAGACACACGAACAGCTGGACGCTCGAAAGCCCCCACCCCACGAGCAGCAGCAAAGCCAGGAGCCCCCGGCCCTCCAGCGAGCCCAAAAGCATCAGAACCACCGAGAGGCCCCAGATCTCGATGTAGTCGCGAGTCCGTCGCGGAACGAACCACCGATGGAGCAGAAGCTGGGAGCAAATGATCGCCAGCGCGTAGCGCGCACCAAATTCACCGGCAAGGTGCATGGCGAAGACGATCCCCATAAAGGCGAGCGAGACCACGGCCCACAGGCGTCCATACGACGGGGAGACGCGGACGCGGCGGCTTACATACCAACCCGGAAGGAGCATGAGACCCACCAGCATCGGGAGGACCGGTGGCATGTCCGCCACGAAGACGGTGGAAAAGAGCCCATACCAACCAAGGAAGAGCGCCGGGGGATCGAGGGAGGCAGTGGGCGGGGCGGGAGCCGGTTCGCCGGCACCGGGGCGAAGGATGACGCGGTTGGTGCGGCTCAAGGCCCCCCTCCCCGGGCCGCCTAGAAGCGGACCACGGTGATGATGTCGCCGTCTTCGCCCTTCGCCGGGTCGTAGCTCCCCAGTTGAAGGTAGGTGGACAGGATGGCGGCCTCGGCTTCGGACATGGGCTGGCGAAGGGTGTCCTCCGGATCGTGCTCCGCCATCGCCGCTGCTGACACGGTCAACTCCTCCAGCTCCGAACGGAGCACGGTCACCGGCACCCTTTCCCGGTCCACACTCCCCACGTTGGTGAACCGCCAGAGCTCCTGGGGAAGGTCAAAGTCGCCATCCGGGCCGGGGCTGATCACCAGCGACACCAACTCTCCGCTCGGGGGGGAGAGGTAAAGGTAGGTGCCGTGGTCCTGAAAGGGGTCCTCGGGGACACTACCCAGATAGGCGGTTGGGCGACTGAGGCTGGCAAGGCCCTGCTTTGCCCCAGGGAGCGCCGAATAATCGAGGGCGTAGTTCTGCAGGGCCCTCGTGATCGCCCGATGCTCCTCCTGCACGCGGCTCACCTTGGTCTGGGTGATCAGCCCGCGGCTCGAATAAAGCATGACGGCGAAAACCACAACTCCGATGGCGACGACGACGGCGAGCTCGAACAGGCTCAAACCTCGACGACCATGACCATTATGTCTCTTCAGGAACGCTGTCACGGGGGCGGCGCCGGATTCCCTTTTTGCACGCAATGATTGTTGATTGAGTCCCTCACCAGCAACTCATTAAGATAACCCGTCACTGGTGATCTTCCTGTCAATTGTTACCTGTTGAAAGTTCTGCCGATGCCCGCCCAATCCACGACCCTTCTCTCTCGAGTGGGAAGTTTCTCACCCAACCTGGTAGCCGCCATCGGCCGGGGAACGCTGGAGTTTCTGGCCTTTAACGGGCGCTACGCCATTTTCTGCGGAAAGGTGTTCGCGCGCGCCCTGACGCCCCCCTGGCGCGGAAAGCTCATTGTCGAGCAGGCAGTGGCCATCGGGGTGAAGTCCTTCCCGATCGCCGCCCTCACGAGCATCTTCGTCGGCATGGTGATGGTCCTCCAGACGGGGGTCCAACTGGCGAAGTACGGCTCGAAGGGGTACGTGCCGGGGATCGCGTTCATTTCCAACGCGCGGGAATTCGTGCCGGCGTTCACGGCGATTGTGGTGGGGTCGCGGGTGGCCGCCTCGATCACCGCCGAACTGGGCACCATGCGGGTAACCGAGCAGATCGACGCCATGGACGTGCTGAACGTGGATCCGGTCCGGTATCTGGCGGCGCCGCGGCTGATCGCGATGACCCTCATGCTGCCGCTGATCAGCGCGATCTGCCTGATTACCGGGTATTTTGGCGGCATGGTAGTGGCCGAGGCGGCGCTCGGGATCGATTACCTTAACTACTACACGACAACACTGGCCTTTGCGGACATCCGCGACGTCTATGGGGGACTGTTCAAGACGATCGTCTTCGGGGCGCTGATCGCCCTTACGGGCTCGTATTACGGGTTCATTACGGGCGGGGGAGCGGCCGGTGTCGGCCGCGCAACGACCAACAGCGTGGTCTTCACGCTGATCCTGATCCTGACGTCGGACTACATCCTGACAGCGATCATCCTGGCGGTGGTCGGGCTCGAGTAGCCGGGGCTTTTTTCCGCTCGAACCGGCAATTTGTTTGAACAGGAACGCCCCCACGGGGGTAATGGGTGTGATCGACCGCCAATCCAAGGGGGCACCACGATGTTTTTCCTGTTCATCGTCCGCGAGCAGACCGCCGGAGTCGTCGAGTCGTTCGGCAAGTTCAGCCGCATCTGCGAATCGGGGCTTCACTTCAAGGCGCCCTGGGAGCGGGTGGCCGGCCGCGTGTCGCTCCGCATCCAGGAACTCCAGGTAAATGTCGAGACCAAGACCCACGACGACGTGTTTGTGCGGCTCCTGATCGCCGTCCAGTACTACGTCATCCCCGATCGCGTGCGCGAGGCGTTCTATCGCCTGTCGAATCCCGTGATGCAGATCGAGTCCTACGTGTTCGACGAGGTGCGCTCGGCGGTGCCAGGGATGAAGCTGGACGAGGTGTTCCAGGAGAAGGACACGATCGCGAAGGCGGTGAGCGAGGGCCTGAGCGAGACGATGAACCAGTACGGTTACGGAATCGTGCGGGCGTTGGTGAACGACATCGATCCCGATGCCAAGGTGAAGACGGCGATGAATGAGATCAACGCCGCGCAGCGGCTTCGCAAGGCGGCGGAGGAGCGGGGCGAGGCGGAGCGGATCCTGAAAGTGAAGCAGGCGCAGGGCGAGGCTGAATCAAAGATCCTCCAGGGCAAGGGTATCGCCGGCCAGCGCAAGGCCATCGTGGATGGCTTGCGGGAAAGCGTGGAGGAATTCCAAAAAGGGGTCCCCGGCGCCACCAGCAACGACGTGATGCAGCTCGTGCTGATGACCCAGTACTTCGACACGCTGAAGGATATTGGCCTGGCGAGCCGGGCGACGACGATTCTGATGCCGCACACGCCGGGTGCACTGACGGACCTGAGCGAGCAGGTCCGCTCGTCCATCATGACCGCCAACGTGACGACGGAGGAGCACGCGAGGGGAGCCCGGGAGGCAGACGCGGAGCACGCCCGCCGCGATGCGGGTGCGACCGCCTCCTCCGCGCGGCGGAAGGAATCGGAGGGGTTGCCCGGCCTGCAGGATGTGGAATTGAACCCACCCCCTCCGACTCCCGGCGAGGCGCTCAAGCGCAGCCGCCCCCCAAACCCTCACCACGAGTGACCCGCGGCCCGGGAAAGACAGACTTGACCGACTCGAGGCCTGCCCGGACTAATCCAGTTTTGAATTCTTCCCGTGCGGCGGGCAGGCCACCGATTGTCCCTTTCCCTCGAGCAACCCCTGAGTAGGCGTGCGCGGCGCTCCCGCCGGACGCGACGATCCCTCTTCTCCGCAGAAGACTTTCGTATCCTTCGCCGGGTTCTGGGGTACGCCAAGCCCTACCGCGGCCAGATCATCCTGGCGCTCCTCATTGGGACCGTCGCCGGGTTTCTCGCGGCCCTGAACCTGATCGCAGTCATCCCCGTCCTCGACCTCCTCTTCGAACAGAACGACGCAAGCCATGTCGTCGATCTGCGGGTAAGGCTGACGGAGCTGGAGGGGGCCTACGCGGCCGCCGGCGGATGGATGGAGACAGCGGACCTTTGGATCACGCTCCAGAAGACCCGTTTTCGAATCGCCTGGAACGAATGGGTGCTCCAGCGTCAGGAACGGGCGATCTATATCCTCGCGGGTCTTCTCATCGTCGCCCAGGTGCTCAAGTGCCTCCTGGACTTCGTCTCGAAGTATCAGCTCCAGAAAGCCTTCTACCTCGCGGTCGTGCGCCTTCGGAATGATCTCTACCAGCGCTGCCTGCACCTCGACATGGGGAACTTCACGCGGCTGACGAGTGGCGACCTGTTGGCGCGGATGAACAACGACATGCGTGCGGTGCGCATGGTCTTTACGAGCATGGTGAGCACGGTGGCGCTGCAGCCAGTGAACATTCTGTTCCTGCTGGCGGCGATGTTGTTCCTCAACTGGCAGATGACCCTGATCGTCCTGGTGGGCATTCCGCTGGTGGGCCTGCCGATTTCCATGATCGGCAAGAAGCTGCGGGAGATGGGGAAGCGAGACGAGGAGGAGGACGCGAAGCTCCTGAGCTATACACAGGAGACGATCCAGGGGCTGCCGATCGTGAAGGCCTTCACGAGCGAGAAGCGGGAGGCGTCGCGGTTTCGGCGCCTGAGCCGCGACCTGGCCCGGCGCCAGATCCGCCGCGAACGCTACCGCCTTTACGGCCCTCCCTTTGTCGAGATCATGGCCACCGCCACCATGGCCGTTGTGCTTTGCGTGGGCGCCTACCTGATCATCAAGAGCGACAACGCGAGCATGAGCCCGGCGGAGTTCATTGGCTTCCTTTTCATCCTCACGCGGTTCCATCCGCCGATCAAACGCATCTCCAACACCTACATCAAGATCCAGAAGTCGCTGGCGAGTGCGGACCGCATCTTTGAGGTGATCGATCTCGACCCGGTGATCGTGGACAAGGAAGAGGCGGAGCCCCTCGAGGGCTTCCACGAGGCGATCCGCTTTGAAGAGGTGACCTTCTCCTACACGCCGGAGCAGGCCCCGGTCCTGGAGAATTTCTCGCTCGAGATCCCGAAGGGCCAGAAGATCGCCATTGTGGGCCGGACGGGATCGGGCAAGTCGACGATCATGCGGCTCCTGCTGCGGCTCTATGATGTGGATGCGGGCCGGATTACCATCGATGGACGCGATATCCGCGACGTCCGCATTTCCTCGCTCCGCCAGGCCACCGCCCTCGTCACCCAGGAAACGATCCTTTTCCACGACACGGTGCTCGAGAACATTCGCTATGGCCGGCCGGAGGCCACCCGCGAGGAGGTGGAGGCGGCGGCCCGCGCCGGCTATGCCCACGACTTCGTGATGGAATTGCCCCACGGGTACGACACGGTTCTGGGGGAACGCGCCAACAGTCTTTCCGGTGGCCAGCGCCAGCGCCTTGCGATCGCCCGTGCGCTCCTCGCCGACAAGCCAATCCTCCTTCTCGACGAGGCCACCAGTGCGCTCGACAACGAGTCCGAGGCAATCGTCCAGCGCGCCATCGAATCACTCATGAGCAACCGAACCGTCGTGGTAATCGCCCATCGGCTTTCCACGGTCCGCAAGGCGGACGAAATCCTGGTGATGGAGGAGGGCAGGATTCTCGAGCGAGGGACTTACGGGGCGTTGCTGGCGGCGCGCGGGCGGTTCCATGACCTCGTGCAGAGCGCGGAACTCGCCGAGGCCTGAGGCGTGCCCTCGATCACCCGGCACTCCGCTTGACAGGGTGTTGTTGGCGGACGATTTAGCCCGTGGCTCTGCAAGCAGGCTCCAAACCAAATCCGTTTCCGCGAGTCCCTCCTTTCCATAGGTGATCTTTCCCAAAGGTGACACTGCATGACCGTCCATAAAGGCTCGATTATTACCTCCTTCGCCAAGCAGGTCCTGAACTCCGATCGTTTCCTCCTCACGTCCTCGGTCCTCTGCCTGACGGCGGCCATCCTGCTGCTGTCGGTCCATGGCAACCGGCTACGCGCCTCGGTTTCGGACGACGAGGAGTTCCTCCGCTTTGTGGACCTGTCCGCAGAGATCTATACAGAGATCAAGGGCAAGTACGTGGACGAGGTGGAGGCGCGGGAGGTGCTCGAGGGGGCGTTGGCAGGAATGTTCGCCCGTCTCGACGAACACAGCCAGTTCATGGATCCTCGTATGCTCGAGAATCTGAACAAGGACACGGGGGGCGAGTTCTCCGGCATCGGTATTCACATCACCATGCGCCAGGGCCTGCTGACGGTGATCGCGCCCATCCCGGGATCGCCCTCGGCCCAGCTCGGCCTCGCTCCCTGGGACCGCATTATCGAAATCGACGGCGAGTCGACCGAAGGCATGACCTTGCCGGATGCGGTGGACCGCCTGACGGGCCCCAAGGGCACCCAGGTCACCATCAAGGTGTTTCGCGATACGGAGCCCGAACCGCTCGAATTCACCATCACCCGCGACACGATCAAGATCGATTCCGTCCATTACAAGATGCAGGATGAGGAGGAGGGAATCGGCTACCTGCGCATTGCGCGCTTCAGCGAGCAGACCGCTGACGACATGCAGAATGCGATTCTGGACATGAAATCCCAGGGCATGCGGGCGCTCGTTCTCGACCTGCGATGGAACACCGGTGGGCTCCTCCGCGAGGCGATCGACGTGGCGGACCTGTTCGTGCCGCGAAACGAGCTCATTGTCTCGACGAAGGGGCGTCTGCGCAGCAACAACGCCGAATACCGCGCCCAGGAGGACCCGATAACGGACATCCCTGTCTTCGTGCTGGTGAACGAGGGGTCGGCCTCGGCGTTGGAGATCGTGGCGGGGGCCCTGCAGGATCACCACCTGGGGGTTATTGTCGGGCCGAAGGGCAAAAACACCTTCGGCAAGGGGTCGGTCCAGACGATCGAGCCGCTGCAGCACTCCCTCGAAGATGACGAGGATGGAAACCCGAAGATGAGCGCCATCCGCCTGACGACGGCGCGGTACTACACCCCCTCGGGCCGCACCATCCACCATGTGGGTATCACGCCGGACCTGGGCATCGACATCACCGAGGAGCACGAGCGCGAGTTGCTCCGCCATGGGTTGTACGGCGACACGACGATCCCAATGACGGTGGAGGAGAAGGAGGCTCGCGAGGAATTCGAGCAGCGGCTGGAGGAGCAGCGCAACGGCGGCGGGCAAGAGGAGCAACCGAACGGAGGTGTCGAGATCCAGACGCGGCGCGATGCGGAGGAAGCGCCGGAAGACTCCGGAACCGTGGACCCGGCCGGAGACGCGGAGCCCTTCTACAGCCAGGCCACCCGGCCGGAGTTTGTCGAGGACGAGGAGTTCCGGGACATCATGTTGGATGAGGCCGTCAAGCAGCTGAAGATTTACCTGATCCTCGACGAGAACCGGCGGGAAAACGAGGCACGGCTGGCCTCCATCGCGAGGTAACGCCACGAAACATCGCTGACGTTTGCGTTACATCCTCGCCGCCGATTGACAAATCCCCCGGGCGCGCCACACCCTCCATGGAGTGCCCACCCTCTTTCCCGGAAGTGCCCCATCATGCCGTGCAACGACGTTACGGAACTGCTCCGGCTCCGGCTGGACGAGGAGGACCGGCTGGTGGGGTACGCTCTGCTCAAGCGTACCTGCGGCCGGGCCGTTGGTGAGCAGTCGCTCCTGGAGGACGAGATGCGCGGGCGCCCCGCGGAAGACCTCCTCGCCCAAACGGCGGACACGTTTGCCGATGCCCATCCAATTGGGGATGACGTCGAGATGTTCCTTCACCTCAAGCACTTCTTCGCGCTGCAGGCAGGGCTCAAGGCGGTGCTCGGTCTCGAGGGCGGGGGAATCTCGGATCCGGTCCGCATTGCCCGGGTGGCGTATGAGGATGGCGAGGTGATCCTCGATGCGGAGCTGGTGGTCGACATCATCACCGAGCAGATCAAGTCGTGCGGTCGCTGCAAGGGCTGCGGCGCCGCGGCGAAGATGGCGTCGAATCGCTAGGGGCGCTTCCTGCGCCGAGGGTCACGGATGCCGAAGAAGCGCAGGTCGGCCTCATTGCGTCGCCACTTCTCGCGGACTTTCACCCACAAGTCGAGATAGACGGGGGCCTCGCAAAGGCGCTCCAGGTCGGCGCGGGCGGCCGTACTGATCTTCTTGAGCATGGCTCCACCCTTGCCAATCACCATCCCCTTCTGGGAATCGCGTTCCACGTAGATGGTGGCGCGTATATACCACTTGC
>CAYQTO010000103.1:0-13176 GCA_964420455.1 uncultured Candidatus Sumerlaeota bacterium
ATCCATTTTATCGACGAATTTGATCTGAATATGGCGGTTGCCGCGGATGCGGCGCATTTCGCGCTCGCGGAGTTGAAGGAGGTCGCGCCCCTTGAAGAGGATTTCGCCGCTGACGATGCGGCCGGCGGGCTTCTGAACGAGGCGCATGACGCTGAGGGAGGTGACCGACTTGCCGGAGCCGGACTCGCCGACGATGCCAAGCGTCCGCCCGCGCCCCACGACGTAGCTGACACCATCCACGGCCTTCGCAACCGAATCCTGACTGAAGAAGTAGGTCCGGAGGTCGGTGATCTTCAGCAGCGGATCGTGGTTTCCGTTGGCGGTGTCGGCGGTGTCAGCCATCGGATCTCCTTCGCGTTTGGGCGGCGTGAGGGAAGTCAAGGAGGCCCCGCGGGGGCTGTCAAGCGCATCACTGGCGGGGACTCAGGGGGATTCGGCGACGGCGGACTCGTAGTCCTCGGGGCGACCGAGGTCGAGCCAACTGCCCTCGTGGAGGACACCGTGGATCGGTTCGCCGGCGGCGAGCAGCGCCAGCACCAGTTGGTCGAACCCGAACGCTTCCCCCCGCGGAACGAAATCAAGGCACCGGCGGTTCAGGATATAGACACCCATGCTGACCTCGTAAGGGATGCGGGGCTTCTCGATGAAGCGGGTGATGCGGTTGTCGGCGGAACGCTCGAGGACGCCAAAGTCGATGTGAACTTCACGGCGGTGGGTGGCGATGGTGAGCGTCGCGCCGGAGCGCTCGTGCTCATCCCAGAGACGGTTCGGGTCCAGATCCGTCAACACGTCGCCGTTCATCACGAGGAAGTCGTCCCCAAGGTTGTCGATGAAGGCGAGGGGCCCGATCGTGCCGAGCGGTTCGTCCTCGATGGCGTAGTCGATGGAGAGGCCAAGTTTCTCGCCCTTGCCAAAGAAGAGCATGATGAGCTCGGCGAGGTGGCCGACGGAGATGGTGACGTTGCGGATGCCGGCGTCGCGGAGGGAGAGGAGGACGCGCTCGAGGATGGGGCGCTCGCCAACGGGGAGGAGGGGCTTGGGCAGGATGGTGGTGTAGGGGTAGAGGCGGCGACCCTTGCCGCCGGCGAGGACGACGGCGCGGCGCGGCGCTGTCATCGGGCGTATTCGGCGGCGCGGATTTCCCTGAGCCGGGGGCGCAACCATTCGGCGGTGCGTCGCAGGCCCTCCTCGAGCGGCACCTCCGGCGCCCACTTCACCTCCCGCCGCACCCGGTTGTTGTTGCTGATGAGGAGGCGCACCTCGCTGCGCTCGGGGCGCTGGCGCTCCTCCGTCTGCTCGATCGGTTTGTCGACCTCGAGGAGACGCAGGATCAGACCGGCAAGACTGCCGATGGAGATGCCGCGCCCGACGCCGAGGTTGTAGATGCGGCCGGCCACGTTTTCCAGCGGGGTCTCGCCAAGCATGCGGAAGGCCCTCGCCGTGTCCGTGACGAAGGTCAGGTCGCGGACAGGATCCAAGGCGCCCAGGCGGATGGACGGACACTTCTCGTCCAGCGCCTGCGCGATGATCGTGGGCACCACCGCCCGGAGGGACTGGCGCGGGCCGTAAGTGTTAAACGGCCGGACGATGACCACCGGCATGCCGAAGGAGAGGTGGTAGCTTTCAACAAACTGGTCCGCGGCGAGTTTGGACGCCGCGTAGGGGGACTGGGCCTGGAGGGGGTGGAACTCGTCCATCGGGGTGGTGCGCGCGGTGCCGTAGACCTCGCTGGTCGAGGTGTGGACGAGCCGCGGGTTGCCCGCTGCCCGGCAGGCCTCCAGCACATTGAGCGTTCCCCGCACGTTGGTGAACAGATACGATTCCGGCGCGATATACGAATAGGGAATGCCGATGAGGGCGGACAGGTGATAGACGACAGCGGCGCCGTCGACGAGGGTGCGGACGCAGCGGACGTCGGTGATGTCCCCCGGGAGAATTTCAAGGCGGGCGCGGGTGGCCTCGTCGAGCCCGCCGGCGACTTCCTCGAGGTGGCCACGGCGGCCCAGCGCGTTGTAATGAACGAGAGCCCGGACCCGGTGGCCGGCACCCAACAATTCTTCCACCAGATGGCTGCCAATGAAGCCCCCGCCCCCCGTCACGGCGACAAGGGTCGGCTCGGCTTGCGGCGGCGCTTCAGGCGTGGCGGGTTCTTCCGTGGTCGTCATGACCGCGCAGGCTGCGACCTGATTCCGGGCGAGGCAACGCGAGAAAATGAAGCTCACCGTGGTTTTTGGTACGCGCCCCGAGGCGATCAAGCTCGCGCCCGTCATCCACGAGGCATCCCGCCGCCCGGCCATCGACCTCCGCGTGATCAGCACCGGCCAGCACCGCGAGATGCTCCGGCCCATCCTCCGGTTCTTCGGCATCGAGCCCCATGTGGACCTCGACCTCATGCGCGCGAACCAGGACCTGGCGGGGCTCTTTGCCAGGGCCCTGGAGGCCGTCTCTCGTGCCCTCGACGACCAGCCACCGGACGCCCTGATCGTCCAGGGCGACACCTCCACCGCCTTCGCCGCCGCCCTCGCCGCCGCGTATAGACGCCTCCCCGTTGCCCACGTGGAGGCCGGCCTGCGGTCCGACCGCCCCGACGCTCCGTTCCCCGAGGAACTCAACCGCCGCGCCCTCGGCCAACTCGCCCGCTGGCACTTTGCCCCTACCCCCGCCGCCCGCGACCTCCTCCTCCGCGATGGCCTCCACCACCTCCCCACGGACATCCTCGTCACCGGCAACACGGTGATCGACGCCCTCGACTGGGCGGTGGGGCGGCTGGAGGCAGACCCGCCGGCAGACGCCGTCCTCGCGGAGGCAAGGGCACACCGGGCCCGTGGTGGGCGCGTGATCCTCGTCACCGGCCACCGGCGGGAAAGCTTCGGCGCGCCCTTCCGCTCCCTCTGCGAGGGACTCCGCGCCATCGTCGACGCCCACCCCGCCGTCCGCCTCGTCTATCCGGTGCACCTCAACCCCAACGTGCGGAAACCGGTGGGGGAAATCCTTGGCGGCCACGACCGCATCACCCTCGCACCGCCCTTCGAATACCCGACCTTCGTGGCGATGATGCGCGAGGCGGACCTGGTAATCACCGACAGCGGCGGCGTGCAGGAGGAGGCGCCGGCGCTCGGAAAACCGGTGCTCGTCACGCGGGAGGTCACGGAACGACCGGAGGCAGTGGCCGCGGGGGGCGTGATCCTCGTGGGGCCGGACCGCACACGGCTCGTGGAGGAGGCGGGACGGCTCCTCGGGGATGAAGCCGTCTATACGGCCATGGCGCGGCCGCGACGGCCTTACGGCGACGGACGGGCGGCCACCCGCATCCTCGACGCCCTCGAGGGCCGTCCGGTCACCCCCTTCGACCCGGACACGGCACCCTACTCGTCGTCGTAGTCGATCTCGTTGTGCCCCTCCGTGGGGAGGGCGTTCTTGGGCGGGTTCGAGCACCGCTGGTACAGGAGCGTCAGGTGGCGGATGTGCTTGGCGAGGTCCCAGTTGAGTTGGCCGGAGGTCATTCGCCAGGTCCAGTTGCCCTCGGCGCGGCCGGGGAAGTTCATGCGGCCGTCGCTACCAAGCCCGAGGAAATCCTGCATCGGGACGATGGCCGTGCGCGCCACGGAGCCGAACGCTGCACGGATGAGGTCCCAGTGGGGCTGGGCGCCATCCGTCGACAGGTACGTCCGGAGCATGTGGTGCTCGACCTCCGTCGACGTGTTCTGCCACCAGCCGAGGGTCGTGTCGTTGTCGTGCGAGCCTGTATAGACGACGCAGTTTTCCGTGTGGTTGTGGGGATGAAAGCGGTGGTTGGGATCCGGAATGAGGGGTTCCGGGGAGGCAGCGTCCCAGGCGAACTGGAGGATGCGCATGCCGGGGAAGTCGAAGCGGTCGCGGGCCTCGTGGACGTCCGGGCTGATCTCGCCGAGATCCTCGGCAATGATTGGCAGATCCTTGAACTTGCGCTTGATCGCGTGGAAGAACTCCTCGCCCGGCCCCTTGATCCACCGCCCATTGACCGCCGTCTCCTCGCCGAAGAGGACGGACCAGTAGCCCATGAACCCGCGGAAGTGATCCAGCCGCACAATGTCGACGAGATCGAAACAGGCCTGCAGCCGCGCCACCCACCACGCATACTTGTCCATCCGCAGCTTGGACCAGTTGTAGAGGGGGTTCCCCCACAGCTGCCCCGTGCGGCTGAAGTAGTCCGGCGGAACCCCGGCGACGGCGGTCGGCCGGCCCTCCTTGTCGAGCTGGAACATCTCCTGGTTCCCCCAGGTGTCGGAGCTGTCGAAGGCAACGTAGATCGGCACATCGCCAATGATCCGGATGCCGCGCTCGTGGGCGCGCTCACGGACGGCCTCCCACTGCTGGAAGAAGAGGAACTGCGCGAAGCGATGGAACTCGAGGACGTTCGCCTCGTCCTTCCGGACCTTGGCGAGGGCCTTGGCGTCGCAGCTCCGAAGCTTCGGGTCCCAATCGCCCCACGGCGCCCCGTCGTGCAGATCCTTGCAGACGCGGAACAGGGCATAGTCCTCGAGCCACGCCTTCACCTCCTTGCGCTTGACGAACGCCGCGTACTCGAGGGCCACCTGCTGGGGCTTGTTCTTCTGAAAGCGCTCGAAGACCTGGCGAAGGAGGCCGTTCTTCCAGGTGATGAGGGGCCCGTACTCGACGCGGTTGGCGGGAAAGGGGGGCGGGACGAGGTCCTCGCTGCGGGCAAGACCGGCGGTCAGGAGCCGCTCCGGGCTGACCAGCAGCGGATTGCCAGCAAAGGCGGAGAAGCACTGGTAGGGCGAATCGCCGAAACCCGTCGGCCCAAGGGGAAGGACCTGCCAGTAGCCAAGGCCGGCGTCGCGCATCCAGTCCAGGAAGCGGTCGCATTCGGGGCCCAGATCGCCGATGCCAAAACGGCCTGGGAGGGAGGTGGGATGCAGCAGCACCCCTGCCAGTCTAGTATCGAGTGCCATGCGTGGCCTTTCGCGAAAAAGGTCGGTTGAGAAAAAGAGCACACCGGCCGGGGGAGGGTAGGAGCAAAGGTTTTCCCCGGCGCGATGTGCCAAAGGAGCCACGGGAGGCGGTGCCCATCCCGTGGAGCAGTCACACGGAGGCAAACGATGAAGTCAGGAGTTCAGACGACTTGCTGGACCCCTGACGGGGTCCGGCTGTTGTGTTCCCCGGCACCCCGGGTTGAAACCCGGGGCTACGATTGCAGGGCCCCCCGCGGCGCGTCCTCCGATCCGACGAATGAAATCGGTGCGCTGAAACAGCGGGTGAAGGCCGCCCTCGCCGAGCCATCCGGTCCGCAACAAGCGGCGCGCCCAGGACCTGAAACGCTGCCCGCGCGGATCTGCCACTGGCCACGCCGTCCCATGAGGAAGGAGCGGCGCGCTGAAAGTGCGCCCACACAACAGCCCAGGGTCAGCGGCGTCAGCCGCGCCAGCCTATGAGGGAGGAGCGGCGCGCTGAAAGTGCGCCCACACAACAGCCCAGGGTCAGCGGCGTCAGCCGCGCCACCCTGGGTGGACCAGGAGCCCCACCCGGCACCCTGTAAGGGTGCCGCCCTGCCCCCGGCAGGGGTCCCAAAGGCGCATGACGAGGAGGACGCCATCCGCATCCCGCAAGTCGGGGTGAAGGGCGCGATCGTTGATCAAAAAAAACCGCGCCCGGAGAGGCAATCCTCCGGGCGCGGGGTGTTCCGTCGGGTGTCCGGCGCAACGGGTCAGTGATAAAGCATCCAGGCCTCTTCGCCGACGCCGGTGGTGCCACTACCGAAGGTGTTGCCGGAAAGGCCGAGTTCGTAGATGAACTGAACTTCCCACGGCTCGATGAGGCGGTTCCACAGGGCGAGGTCGTCCATCTCGCCAAAGAGGACGCGGCTGAGGTCGGTAAGGTGGGAGCCCGGTTCCTCGATGAGACCCCAGTCCTGACCGAGGAAGAACCCGCGTCCCTGGTCCACGGTGCCGACCGTGCTGACGTCACGCTGCTCGAGGAGCACGTTGTTCACGTAGAAGCTGAGCAGGCCGTCGCGATCGACCGTGAGGACCAGGTGGGCCCACTGGTCGACGGGGATGTCGCTGCCCGGGTCGTTGGCGATGCTGTTCACGGCGTACTTGGGGTTGTCGCGGCGGAACTGCATGCCCCAGCCCGGGTTCGCGTCGCTGCGGAAGTTCTTGTTTCCGAAGAGCGCCGAGAAGCGGTTATGGACGGTGTCGGCATTCACCGTGCCGCCGTTGTCCGTCGGGTTGAACCACAGGGAGAGGGAGAAGTCCGTGGAGGTGCCGAACTGGAGGTTCGGGGCGTCCTCGATGAAGGCGTAGTCCTGGGGATTGCCGGGGAAGTCGAGGGCCTGGCCCACGGCGCCGGGGACGAAGGTGAGCGGGGTGACCGTCCGGCCATCGCCCCAAGCGGTCGTGTCGTTGTTCCACGAGGCCGAGTTGTTGGTGCCGTCGGGCGCCGTGTCGATCAGGTTCCCCTCGAACTGCAGGTGGACCTGGAGGTTGTTGAGGAGGTCGCTGGCCTGCACCGTATAGACGCCTGGATTGAGGTCGAAAACCTCGTCGCCGAAGCCGCCGGTGGCATAGGAGAGGGTGAGGGTCGCGTCACGCTCGCCGAGCTGGCCGAGGTCGGCGTTCCAGGTGACCGTGATGGGAAGGGACTCGGAGGGATTGAGCTGGGTGGTGGAGGCGATGCCGCCGATGGTGAACTCGCCGATATCGGCGCCGGACAGGGTGGGGACGTTCACGTCAACGGGCAGGAGGCCGTTGTTGGTGACCGTGAGGGTGAGGACCTCCGGGGTCGGGGTTTCGGAGGTGAGGTAGAACGGCGCCGCGTTGGTCCAGTCGGCGTCGGCGACGACAACGGGGGCGGGGGCCGGAGCGACCGAGGTCACCGGGTTGCCCTCGAGCCCTTCGTTGTAGATCAGGGCCATTTCCGTCGGGGTCAGGGCGCGGCGCCAGATGGCGACCTCGTCCATCTCGCCGAAGAGGACGCGGCTGAGGTCGTTGAGGTGCTCGGCGGTCTGCTCGAAGAGGCCCCAGTCCTGGCCGAGGAGGAAGTCGCGCGACTGGTCCATGTCGCCGATGGCGCTCATGTCCGAGGACTGGAGAAGGGTGCCGTTGACGAAGAAGCTGACGTTGCCGTCGCGGTCACAGACGAGGCCGATGTGGGCCCACTGGTCGACGGGGATGTCGCTGCCGGGGTCGTTGGCGATGCTGGCGGCGCCGTCGGCCACGCCGAACTTCGGGTTGTCGCGGCGGAACTGGACACCCCAGCCCGGGTTGCTGTCCGTGCGGAAATTCTTGTTGGTCAGCATCGCCGGGAACCGGTTGTGAATCGTGTCCGAGTTCACCGTGCCGCCGTTGTCCGTCGGGTTGAACCACAGCGAGAGGGAGAAGTCGGTGGAGGCGCCGAACTGGAGGTTGGTGTCGTCCGCCAGGACGGCGTAGTCCTGCGGGTTGCCGGGGAAATCGAGGGCCTGGCCCACGGCGCCGGGAACGAAGGTCAGCGGTGTGACCGTCCGTCCGTCGGTCCACAGGCTCACGTCGTCGTTCCACGTGATGACATTGGTGACGGGGTCCGTGGAGGCGTCGGTCAGATTGCCGTCAAACGGGAAGTAGGCCACCAGGTCGGTCTCGATCGTGGGGATCACGTTGGCGACGATGGCCACGTCCTTGGTGGTGGGGCTGGGGAAGTTGGAAGGGTCGTTGTGGTCGAAGGTGAGGGTGGCGGTCCGCTCGCCTTCGGGCGGGGTGGCCACGGTGCCACCAATCGTCGGGTCCCAGCTGATCTCAACGGTCAGGGTCTCGCCCGTGTTGAGCGGCGAGGAGCCGGAGACGATCGAGGTGGAGAACTCCGCCGCGTCGGTGCCGGTCAGGACGAAGTTGCCGACGGTGAGAGGCTCCGAGCCGATGTTCTCGATCGTGAAGGTGCGCGCGGCGGTGAAGAAGGACTGGGCCTGCACGCCCATGTCGACGTTGCTGACGGTGGAGAGGCCGGGAATGCCGGTGGTGATGTCGCTGACGGCGATGTTGTTGCGGCCGCTGCCGAAGACGGTCTTCACCTCGGCCTCGGTCAGCGCCCGGCGCCAGATCGCGAGGTCGTCGATCTCACCGATAAAGGGCGGGAGCGTGATCGGGTCGCCGGCCACGCCGATGTTGAGCGGACGCCGGACGCCCTCGTCGCTCACCTCGAGGTTGCCCGAAAGACGCGTCGTGTTCGTCTCCACGTCTGTCAGCACGCCATTGATGAAGATGGCGCCGGCGGTGTCGCGATCGGTCACGACCGCGATGTGCGTCCACTCGTCCGTGGAGGCGAAGTTACCGAGCAGGTCGCCGTATTCCGACTCCTTGACGTACTGGGAGGCACGCCCCTCGTTTTCGCCGTGCCAGTGGAACTCGTACTGGGTCTCGTTGGGACGGCCCTGGCCGTCGACGATGATCTGGGCGGTCCAGCCGCCGTCGGCCCGCGAGCCGTCGTCATCGTCCGAGCGGTTCAGGATCGGGGTACGGGTCACGTAGGGGTTGCTCGGCAGGTTGGAGAGGTCACCGGTCAGCCGAATCCAGAACGCGTAGGTGAAGTCGGTGGAGGTGCCGAAGCTGAGATCGGAGGGGTCGCCGAGGCTGACGTAGCCGGTGCCGTCGCCGGGGAGCGAAAGCGCGCCCGCGCCGACCTGGCCCGCCACATAGGCCTCAACACCGTTGGGGGCCGTCGGGGTGATCCCCGCGCCGCTCCCGGCGTTGGTCAAGTTGTTGTCAAAAGGGAGATGCAGGACGAGATCCTGGGTGATCTGTGCCTGTACAGCCCCTACGGTGAAAGCCGAGCACAAAAGGCCCATCACAGGATGAAGACGCTTCACAGGATTTCTTGCTCCTTGCGAAAAGTTGGAAAGAGACGAACTCGAAATAGGAAGGAACCTGCCTGTCTGCTCGCTTTCCGCGCCTCACGAAGCGCCAAGGATTTCCTTAATTTAAGGAAAGGTGTGAAGAAACCAGCGCGTTATGGTCTCACGGTCCAAAGAAAAGGTAGGGTTCAAACCCGGTGCGGCTGTGGTAAATGATGTTGCCCTCGCTGATGGTCCCGTTGGTGGGGTCGTAGAAGGCGAGGATGCCGGTGGAGCGGTTGTAGCGGGCGTTGGGGCCGATCCCCTGGAGCGTCCACTCGTTGTCCTTCAGGCCGTAGATGGCGTTCGAATCGAGCCCCTCGAACCGGCTGTCGTTGTCGACATAAAAGTAGGTGTGGGGGGGAAGCTGGTCGTTGGAGACAAGTTCGGGTCCGGTAATGCCCGTGGAGCGCCCCCCGGGGCCTGTTGCAAAGGGATCATCAGGGAGCGAGGAGATGTAGGCGATCGGGGTGGTGAGGGGGACGAGAATGCCGGCGACGCCGCCGCGGCGGTTCTGGAAAATAGGAACCCCGAAGATGTCCCGTCCAACCGACCGGGCCTCCGAAAGGTCGTCATCCCAGAAATCGATCGGCAGGAGTGCCCGATCCACCAGGTTGGCCTGAATCGCCCCCGCGAGCGCCCTCATATCATTTTTGGAACGGGAAACCTTCGTGCGCGTTTGCGCTTCCAGAAAGTTGGGTACGGCGATCGCCGCAAGAATGGCAATGATCGCCACCACAATAAGAAGCTCGATTAGGGTAAACCCTTTCGACGCAATGCGCACAGGGGCGACCTCACTTGAATGGGGAGTAAATGACGTGGAGATCAATCTAGTATATAACTTCGTATGACACATCAAGTGACAAAAGATTGTCTGTCTGTCAACTCATTGACAAAATATATCGTAAACGCCAGCTACCGTAACCTACCTTATGGGCAGAATGGGCCGAGCCCATCGGGGAGGCCTTCAGCGAGAAAGGGCCACGGGGCACACAGCCCCGGCGGGGGTTCCACCGATGGGGGATGGCGAGGGCGGCTAGGCGCGGAGGGCGCGGGGGGAGGGAACGGCGTTTTCCGGAATGTCGGCGGAATACTCGCGGCGGCGGAAGTACTCGCGGAGGGAATCGCGCCAATCGGGGAGGAGCCGAAGGCCAAGGCCGGCGAAGCGCGTGTTCTCCAGGACGGAGTACTTGGGCCGCTCGGCGTGGGAGCGGAACTGCTCGCTGAGGATCGGGCGGACGACGACCTCGTTGCGGCCGGCGACGGCGAAGACCTCGCGGGCGAAGTCGAACCACGAGCACTGACCGGAGTTGGTGACGTGGAAGACCCCGTACACGTTCACGTCCACGAGGGTGACGAGGGCCTGAGCCAGGTCGAAGGTGAAGGTGGGCCGGCCAACCTGGTCATTGATAAGCGAGAGGGTACTCCGTGATTCGCTGACCCGGAGCATGGTTTCGATGAAGTTCCGGGTGTAGTCGCCCCCGAGGCCGTTGAGCCAGCTGGTGCGGACGACCTTGAACTTTTCCAGGAGGGTGGCGGTGTAGGTCTCGCCGAGGAGCTTGCTGTTGCCGTAGACGTTGATGGGGTTAGGGCGTTCGTCCTCGCGATAGGGTTCCCCCTTGCGTCCGTCGAAGACGTAATCGGTGGAGAGGTAGATGAGCTCGATGTCGAGTTCCCGGGAGAAAAAGGCGAGGTTCTTGGTGCCCTCGGCGTTCACGGCGTAGGCGAGGAGGGGTTCCTTCTCGGCGCGGTCGACGAAGGTGAAGGCGGCGCAGTGGATGATGTGGCTGGGACGATGACGGGCGAGGGTATCGCGGACTTGGGCGAGGTTGGTGATGTCCATGTCCGCCTGGGTGGTGCCGATGGCCTTGAGGCCGGCGTCGCGCCGCAGCAGGCGCATGACCTCGGTTCCCAACATGCCGTCGGCGCCCGTCACCAGGATCGTCTTCACGCGTCGCTTTGCCTTTCCGGGCCGGGGGGCATGGGGCGCCCGGGCCGCTCGCATCAGGTCTAGAGTGCGGTGCTTTGCCCACCGGTGCCACCGGAAAATCGGGTCAAGCGATCCCCCGGGGGGCAAACTGGGCGAACCGTTCCTTGTCCAGCGCCTTCATGTAGGCCTCGACGCCTTCGATCAGGTCCTGCTGGAGGTAGCGCTCGATACAGTCGTCCATCAGCTGCATCCCCAGGGCCCGATTCGACATGATGACCTGCGTCAGCATGTTGTTCTTCCCCTCGCGGATCGAGTTGGAAACGGCAAGAGTCTGGATGAGGATTTCGTGGGCGGCGATGCGTCCCTTGCCGCCTTTCTTCTTGAGGAGCAGTTGGGCGCAGATCGCCTTGAGGGTGATGGAGAGGGATTGGCGGATGGCCTCCTGCTGCTGGGCGGGAAAGACGTCGATCATGCGGTCGACGGTCTTGACCGCGCTGTTGGTGTGGAGGGTGCCAAAGACGAGGGTGCCCATCTCGGCGGCGCTGACCGCGAGGCCGATGGTCTCGAGGTCGCGCATCTCGCCCACCAGCAGCACGTCGATGTCCTGGCGCGAGGCGGAGCGCAGCGCGTCGGCGAACGTTGGGACATCCATGCCCACCTCGCGCTGGACCACGACGGACTTCTTCGGCGGATGCACGAATTCCACCGGCTCCTCGACGGTGACGATGTGGCGGGCGCTGGTGCTGTTGATGTGGTCGATGACACCGGCGAGGGTGGTCGACTTGCCGGAGCCGGTGGGGCCGGTGACGAGGCACAGGCCGACCTTGTCGGCGAAGGTGCGCAGGACCTCCGGCGCGCCGAGGTCGTCGAGGGTGAGAATCCTCGAGGGGATCGTCCGGAAGACGGCGCCGTAGCCGGCATACTGGCGGTTGTAGTTGGCGCGAAAGCGCGCCTTGTCCTCGTACGCGTAGGCAAAATCGAGGTCGCCGGACTTCTCGAAGCGGGACCACCGCTTGGGGTGGCAGATTTCCTCGAGCATGGACCGGAGGTGGTCGCGCTCGAGGGGCCCGGTGCCGTCGATGGCCCGCACCTCGCCGTGGAGGCGGAGCTTGGGGGGCTGGCCTTCCGACAGGTGCAGGTCTGACGCGCCGGAATCCAGCATGACGTCGAAGAGTTGGTCGATGACGGCCATGGGCGGGGGAAAGCTCCGGAGGATGGTCCACCAAACCGCCCGGGCGGCGGCGGGGACAAGGGGAGGATGCGGGGGCGGCCCGTCGGGGCGGTGGAGGTGGATTTACATGGGTGCCGGGGCGCCCTCCGCCTGCCTGAGTGCCGCCTCAAACGGCGTCTTGTTGTTGGCCGCGTTGTACGCCGACCGCGGCGAGATCACGTTCTTCTGCACCAGGTTCAGCAGCGACTCCTCCATCGTGCACATCCCGTACTTCTTCCCCCCCTGGATGAGCGACTGCACCATGTGGGTCTTGCCTTCCTTGATCTGGGTGGCGACGCCGCTGGTGTTCATGAGAATTTCAAGGGCAAGGGCGACCCCCTTGTCGTCGACCCGTGGCAGCAACTGCTGGCAGATCACGCCACGGAGCGATTCCGCCACCATCACGCAAACCTGGCGCTGCTGGTTTACCGGATAAACATCGACGATGCGGCTGACGGTGCGCACCGCGGAGGAGGTGTGCAGCGTGCTGAAGACGAGGTGCCCGGTCTCCGCGGCGGAGATGGCGATCGACGTCGTTTCCAGATCCCGCAGTTCCCCGATAAAGATGATGTCCGGGTCCTCGCGCAGGGCGGCACGAAGTGCGGCGCTGAAGGCCTCCGTATGGCGGCCCACCTCGCGCTGCGTCACCTGGCAGTTCTTCGGCGGCACGACGTACTCCACCGGGTCCTCGACCGTGATGATGTGATCGTGGCGTTTGACATTCACGAGGTCCACCATGGCCGCCACGGTGGTCGTCTTGCCCGAGCCGCCAGGACCCGTCACCATCACGAGGCCCTGGTTGTACTCGGTGAGGACGTGGACGCTTTCGGGGAAGCCGAGGTCGTCGAGGGTGGGGATCTGGGCGGGGATCACCCGGTAGGCCCCGTCCCACCCGAGGCGTTGGTTGAAGATGCTGCAGCGGTAGCGGCCGACGCCGGCGACCTCGAGGGCGAAGTCCAGCTGCTGCTTTTCTGCCGCGGTCTTCCGTTGTTCCGGATCGAGGGCGGAGAAGTTGAGCTGCTCGGCCCGCTCGGGCGTGAGGGGTTCCTCCTCCATGTAACGGATGCGGCCATGGAGCCGAATGAAGGGAGGGCGGCCGACGGAGAGGTGGAGATCCGAACACCCCCAGTGGCGGGCAATCTTGAGGTAGGCGGCGAGGTTCTTGGGGGGTCC
>CAYQTO010000104.1:0-13155 GCA_964420455.1 uncultured Candidatus Sumerlaeota bacterium
TGAACATCGACAACGGTTTCGGGGCAGGCTACCTCGCCGATGCGATCCTCGAGGCGGGCTCCCCCCACTCCCGCTAGTCCAAACCGGCGCCTGCAACTTGCAGTCCGCTACCGGCCGACCATGCTTGCCTCCGTCAACCCCTTGATCGACACTTCGGGCTGCTCCAACGGCCCTGCCGAAATCCCAGCTCAACGGAACCCTCCCTCCCGTGGTCGTAGGCCATAACCAGATCGATGCGACATTGATGTCTCGCGTGGTGGGAATGGCAGTCATGCCGCGCGATTTCACCCTCGTGGAGGACCGCCAGAAGGCGCTTCTCGACGGGGTGAGTTGGCGCCGCCGCCGGTTCATCTTCCAGGTGCTTGACGATTCCTCGGGCG
This sequence comes from uncultured Candidatus Sumerlaeota bacterium, assembly GCA_964420455.1. Taxonomy (GTDB): domain Bacteria; phylum Sumerlaeota; class Sumerlaeia; order SLMS01; family SLMS01; genus CAYQTO01. Next base: position 381 of record CAYQTO010000104.1, read on the forward strand.
AAGCCCGCCAGGAAGCCCTCTGCCTCAACGAGATCACCATCGACTCGCACTCCCCCGCCACCATCGCCCCCCAACTCGCCGCTCATTTTCCCGGCATGAGCGAGCTCGAGGAAATCCAGAACGCTTATTGGGCGACCACCTTTGCTTCCGGCGCCATCCGTGGCGAGGCCGGCGTCCGCCAGTCACGCCTCTACGCCAATTGCTCCGCGATTCTCCTGGGCGATCCAGATACCCACGCCGCTGCCATGCTGGCCCGCCTCGCCGACATCGAACGGACCAACACCCGCCCCGACACCAACGATCCCCTCCTCGATCCCCTCGAGCCGGTCTTTGTCGACCTCCACGACGGCGCCTTTGGCCTTGCCCGTTACCTTCCCGCCTTCCCCGTCTCCCGGCTCGTCCAATCCTCCGCCGAAATCCTCGCCGCCACCAACGGCGGCTACTTCCTCAACTTCCCCGAGGAGTACGACGACGGCGTCTCCCCCCTTCACCTCCCCGTTGGAGGACACATCATCGACGGCCGCCTGGTGGTGCCCCCCTGGCTCGCACGCCCCGGCATCATCGGCGTCGACGACGACCGCCTCGAGACCGGCATCTTCGGGCCCTCGGATATCGAGCTCCTCCTTGAAGACCTTCCCCCCGTCCCCCTCCGGACCGTCGCCGAGCGCGCCGCCCACGGCACCGTCTGGCGTCATTTCGAACCCCGCCCCGCGGTGTCCGACAACACCCTCGCCGCAGTCCGCTTCTGTGCCGCTTACCCGGTCGACGCCTCCCGGGCCCCGGAAACCGGTCGGCCCCCCTTTGGCGGCGCGACGGTCTTCCTCGGCGGCGAACACGCCCGAGCGGTCCTCGATGCCGCAGGTCCTTCCCCTCCCGTGCACCTCCGCCTGAGGGTCGACCGCTTCGCCCAACCCCACTGGATGGTCTCCGCCGGGCCCCTTCTTCTCGTCGACGGCCGGCCGGTCGAAAGCCAGGCCCTCCTCGCCCCCGAACACGCCGGCGAGTTCCACCCCGACGGCCCTGCACCCACCCGCTTTCCCTACGACGCCGATCGCACCCGCGCCCCCCGCACCGCCCTCGGCACCCTGCCCTCCGGCGGCCTCAAGCTCCTCGTTGTCGACGGACGACGCCCCGCCGAACATAGCTGCGGCCTCACCCTCGAAGGCATGGCCCACCTCGCCCAGCTCACGGGATGCGAGACCGCCATCAACCTCGACGGAGGTGGCTCCTCCGTCCTCGCCGTCGAGGGCGCCGGCCCCGAGGACATGCTCGCCGAGAACGCCCCCCACGGACTCGTCAACCTCCCCTCGGACAAGGGAGGCACCGAGCGGATCGTCCCGCTCTTCCTTACCGTTCGCGCCCGGGAGACCCACCCCTCATGAGACTGTTTGGAAAAAAGAAGCCGGAGAAAACCCAGCTCGAAGCCCTCGTCGACAACAACATGCACCAGGTCCTCCGCGATGCGCGCCGCGATGCCGGGCTCCGAATCAAGGAGGTTGGCGAGGCCAAGTTCTTCGAAGAAGTCATGAATGCCTTCGACGAGACCACCGTCCGCATCCCCTACAACATGGACGATGTGGAGTACCGGGTCATGGGCGGCGATGGCGGAGACGGCGGCGACGTCGTTCTGTACTTCCGCGTCAAAGGAAACGGAGGACTGTTCAAGTATCTCGCAGGCAACTACAAGATCAAGGGCACCCTCGGCCTCGAAAGCAAGGAGCTCATTTACCTCCACTATCGCGCCGGCCAGTTCACCCGGCCCGAGGATGTGCTCCGCCTCTTCTACCAGGACGTCGACACCCTCCGCGCCTTCCTCCAGCATGTCCATTCCCTCATGGAACCGCACCGCAACGAGCTCCGCCTCTCCCTCACCCACATGTTGTCCGAGGAGCAGGTGGAAGCCAGCGCCGCACAAAGCCTCGAAGACGGGCTCAAGAAGCTCGGCTTTTCCAAGCGCGCCGGCAAGGACGCGTAGGAGCAGGCCTCCGAACAGCGTCGGCACACCCCGGACCCTTCGTATAGACACCTGTCTTTGCGGACAGCCTTGAAAAAGCCGATCCCCATGGGTGCCACGCTCCGCGATTTCCTTTGCGACCTGTTCGCCCTCTGGGGCTGGAGCGACGAGGCGGCCTGGAACCGCCGGTTCCTTCGCATCGCCCTCGGCCGACGGCCGGAAAGCCTCCTGGTGCTGGCCGGGCTGCTCGCGTTCCTCGTCGCCCTCTTCCAGCAAACGGTCCAGGCCCTGCTCCTTCGCTTCCTTCCACCGGGCGGGATCTTCTCATCACAGATCTTCCTGGTGCTCCTGCTGCTCGGTCTCCCGATCGCCCCCTTCCTCGTCTGGGCCACCCTGCTGCGTACCTTCACCCGCACGCCGGTCGCGGAACTCCGCGAGCGCCTCCAGATGAGGGACGACCCAGCGGAAATCCTGCGCCGCCTCTCGGTCTCCCTTCTCCTCCTTGTCGCGGCCGCCATGCTGCTCGGCCAGCGCCTGCTCGTCCTCGGCTCCCTCCTCGCGAGGGCAGACTGGAGCATCCCCGGCCAAGTGCTGGCCTGCTTCGCCGGCCTCCTCGGACACATGAGTCACCTTGCGATCGCGGGCGACCCTCGCGGAATCCTCGTGCTCGAAGCCCCCGCCGATGTGTTCGCCGTCGTCCTCACGGACCTTGTCGACACGGTATTGTATATACTTGGATTCGGAGCGATGCTCCTCCTGCTATCAGCGGCTTCCCTGCCAAGGCTGTCAGGTCCTTGCCGGGCCGCTCTGGTGGCCGCCTTCATCCTTACCCCGATCCTCCTCTCGGGGTTGGGATCCCTCCTGGCTGGTCTCCTCATTGCCCTGCTTGCGGCGGTGGAATCAACGGGCAGGCTCCAGGCAATGGCCCTGAGCGTTGCCACGATGGTGTTCCATGGAGCCCACCTCCCCCTTTTCCTCGCTGCCTGGTGGGTTCACCGGTGGCTGTATCGATGGGCAGTGGGGACGGAGGAGGGCTGAACCCGCCCCCGTCGGCGGGAACGGGTGTCCTTGTCTATCTATCTATACATTGGTCTCTAGAGACCATCGCTCGAGCGATAGAGGTCTCCCGCGCTGATGGTGCCATTGGTCGCGTCGTAGGGAAGGAGGTTGGTCGCCTCGTCCTTGCCCGGGTAGAAGGCGATCTCGGCGCGGTCGATGTTCGGAATGCGGTCGGGGCCGTCGCTGTGGAGGAGCCAGCGGGAGGCGTTCTCGAGCGGGGTGGCCCCGTAGGCATACATGCCGGTGCTCCAGGGGCCGGGCCCAAAGCCGTGCTCGGGCTTGAAGGGATCGCGGGGGATCGTCGTCAGGTAGGCGACCGGGGTCGTCAGCGGGATGAAGCGTCGAAAGCGTTCGGGCAGGCCTGGGGGCACCGGCGGATACTCGTTGAGGTCCGCGTGGTAGGCCTCGAGGGCGACGGAGATCGTCCGCAGGTCGGAGCGCACGGCGGAAACCTTCGCCCGGGTCTGGCTCTCCAGGTAGTTTGGCAGGGCGATTGCCGCCAGGATGCTGATCACCGAGACCACGACAAGCATCTCGATCAGGCTGAAGGCGCGTTGAGGGTTCATGGTTGGGGGCCTCCTTCGGGGCGGGCTCCGGCCATCAGCGATCGCGGAGGGCCGGGCAGCGAGTCGGGGTGGCGGGCCAGGCGGCGGACCATCGCCTCCTGATCCTTCGGCGAAAGCTTGCTCATCATGTGCACAAAGATGCTGTGGTGGATCTCCAGGAGCTCGTTCGAGAGCCGGGCCCGCTGGTCCTCATTGAGGATCCCGGCAATGCGCTCGCCGTGAGCCTCCCGTTCCGCCCGGGTTTGCCCCCTTGGCGGACCGACCCGCGCAAGCTCCAGCCACTGGCTTGCGGTCAGGTCCAGCTCCTCCATCATCTCCCGCAGGTGTTCCCGCGGGTTCGGCGGCAGGCCGTTCTGCTCCGTCGCCTCGGGCAGGTGCTCGGGCATCGGCGAGGGATGATACCGCGACCAGGTGGACCACATGCTCGCGCCTCCCACCAACAGCAGCGCCGCCGCGAGGACCAGCAGTCCGCGCTTCCTTTGCCGTTTCTCTCGTTCCATTTTGTACATCCGCGGGGAGGATCGTTCGGTATCGACCGGGGGTGCAGGGACCATGGCACTGGAAACAGCCGGGTTGGCACCACCGTCGCCGCCATGGCCATCTATACGGGCAAGACGGGGGCCGGTTCCCACCGGAGGTGGACGCAGGAACCCGGAGCGGCCGCCAGCGCCGCCCCATGCATCCCATTGATGGCGATGTCGAAAAGCGCGAGCCCATCGCGGGGCTCGTCGCGGCACCACGGCGCGGCCTCGCGGTGGGCCGCGAGCCCCTCGCCGATGCCCTGGCCGGTCGCCTTGAGGAACGCCTCCATGCGGGTCCACAGGCGGAAGAATTCGCGGCGCCGGGCATCTGGAGGTAGGCCCATCAGCCGCCCGAGTTCCTCCGCGGGGAGGAAGCGGCGGCCGAGGCGCTCCATCCCGACGCTCCGCCATTGCTCCACGTCGATGCCCACCCGCGGCTGGTCGCTGATGGCAACCAGGGCCCAGCGACCCGAATCCGCGCCGTTGAAGGCCGGACCGCCGGCTGCGAGGCAGGGCTTGCCGTGGGCGCCGCTGACAATCGGGACATGGCCCGGGGAACAACCGAGGCGACGCCCGAGCTCGCGCCGGACGAGACCGCGCCGCAGCACGAACGCCCGGCGCCGGTCCGCCCGGCCAAGCGACACGGCCCGCGCCCGGTCTTCCTCCGCAAGGCACGCCTCCGCCGCCGCCACCTGCTCCTCACCCGCTGAGATGGTGTCTATACACCACACGTCAACGGGAATTGCCATCGGGTCCTTGTCGCCATCGGTCATCCGTTCGAGGCTTCCTTCCTCCCGCACGATCTGCGCGCGGTCTTCCTTTTATCGTCTTTCTTTATATCTATCTATATAGATAGACGCCGATTGCCGGCGGGCCCCGTTCTCCGGCCCTAGCCCGTGGAGAAGTCCGCCTCGGCCGGCGGTGCCGCGGGGGCGAAAAGCGACGACCGGGGGACCACACGCCCCGCCATGACCTCCACCACCGGTGCCCGCAGCGTCAGCAGACACACCTGGGGCGGGCACAACACCCTCATGCCACCGCTCGAGACGCCAACGCCATTCGACACGTTCAGCAGGGAATCGCGCCCAACGCGGTACAGGCCGCCGGCGTAGCGCACGCCGTACGCGGACGGCACAACGACCGGGCCAATGAGGGGAAGGCACACCTGGCCGCCATGGTTGTGGCCGCTGAGGATGAGGGAGGCGCCAGCCCGCGCCGCCGCCGGGGCGTTGTCCGGCGTATGGCTGAGGAGGATCACCGCATCGCCGGTCTCGCGCCGCACGAGCCGCCGCCAGTCCGGCCGCTCGCCGTTCCAGGGCGCGTCCGTCCCGGTCAGCACCAGGCGCCGCCCCTCCCGCCGCAGCACCCGCCGTTCTCCCCCGCCAACCCACCTGATCGGCGTCATCGCCAGCGCGTCCCGCACCCGCCGCGCATTGGTCCAGTAATCGTGGTTTCCCAACACGCAAAACGTCCCGAGTGTGCCACGGAACTTGGCGTGGTATTCAATCGACCGGGCGATGTCCCGCCGCTTGTCCACGAAGTCCCCCGTGAACACGACGACGTCCGGCGCCAGATGCTGGACGAGTTGGCGCACGCCCTCGAGGTAGTTTTCCATCTCGAGGCGCTGGCCGAAGTGCACGTCGGAGACCTGGGCGATGGTGAGGCCGTCGAACGCGGCGGCAAGGCCGCTCACGGCGAGCTCCCGCTCCACCAATTGGAGATCACCGGTCGTCTCGAAGTGGCGGAGGGCCCGGGGCAGGGCAGGCGGCACCGAGGGCACCGGCGCATCGTGGACGGTCTCCTCGAGCAGGTTGCCGAGCCGCTCCGGGAGGAAGCGCTCCAGTGCCCAAAGCGTTGTCCGCGCCGCCGCGAAGGCCACAACCCCCGCGATCCCCCCGAACAGCAAAAGCGACAAGTCGTTCCGGGGGCGCCACGCCAGCGCATCCCCCAAAGCCGGGTGATTCCGAAACGTCACCAGCAACACCACCGGCAACACCACCGATACCCCGAACCACGCCACGTGGACCGGAAGCTTCCAGTGGCCGTCCGCGATGCACAGCAGGCGGCGGCTGTACACGAAAAGGAAGACGTGGACGAGCGAGAGGACGAGCAGCGCCGTTGTGAGGGCGGACAACATGGCAGACGCCGGAGCGGGATGGCGGACGCAGCCGCGTCGCCATCAACACCCCGGCGCCCGTTTGCCGTCAAACCCGGAAGCCCTGGGTGGCTTGTCTATACAGGGAAGCCCCGGCACGGATCGCCGTGCCGGGGCTGGAAAACCCGTCGCGCTGGCGGCTCAGCTCGTGGCCGGCCCGGCCTCCGCGGCCGAAGCGGCCTCGCTGGCTGCTACAGCAGCGGGCGCCGTAACGGAAAACAGCACCGCATCGCCCGAGGTGGTGACCTCCACACCCTTCATCTCCGGCAGGTCGGAAACATGGAGCGACATGCCCATGTCGAGGTCCTCCAGATTCACGTCGATGTGCGGGGGCACATCGCCGGGGAGCGCGCGGATGGCGATCTCGCGCACGCCGTGCTCGAGCAGGCCACCGAGCTTCACGCCCTTCGGCACCCCGTGGCCAATGACCGGAATGCGTGTGTCCAGCGACTGCTTCATGTCCACGCGGAAAAAGTCGATATGGAGGATCAGGCCCTTGGCCGGGTCCCGCTGGACATTGCGGATGAACACCTTCTCGCTCTTGTCGCCATACTGCAGGTCAACAAGCACCTTCTCCCCGTGCATCCTCTTGAGGAGGATGTCGGCCTCGCGGGTGTCGACGGTCAGCGAGATGCTGTCCTGACCCGCGCCGTAGACAATCGCGGGAAACCGCCGCTCGGCGCGAATCTTCTTCGAAATTTCCTTCCCGGTGACTTCCCGGACTTCGGCATTGATGACGAACTGACTCATGTTTGGGGGCGTCCTTCTTCTCTCTCTGTGGGTCGGGCGCGGTTCAGCGGGCCATCTGGAAGAAGAGGTCGCTGACCGATTTGTGGTTGTGAATCCGGTCGATCGCCTGAGCCAGCAGCGGCGCGACGCTGAGCACCCGTACCTTTTCCGGGAGGGCGCGGTCCGCGCTGCTGATCGTGTTGGTGATGCCGACTTCGCGGATCGGCGCTGCCGCGAGCCGCTCCCGGGCTTCTCCCGAGAGCACCCCGTGGGAGGCAAACGCAAACACGTCGCTCGCGCCGTGCTCGCGCAAAGCCACGGAGGCGTTGCAAATGGTCCCCGCCGTGTCAATCATATCGTCAAAGATCAGCGCGTTGCGCCCGCGGATATTCTGCTCGCCAATGATCGACATCACCTCGCTCACGTTGGGAGCCGGCCGCCGCTTGTCCACGATCGCCAGCGGGCACTTCAACATGTCCGCGTAGTTCCTCGCCAGCTTCACGTTTCCCACGTCCGGCGACACGACACAGCAGTCCGTGATGCCGCTGCAGCGGACGTGGTCGATCAGTGTCGGCCCCGCCAGCAGATGATCGACGGGGATGTCGAAGAAGCCTTGGATCTGGCCGCTGTGCAGGTCGATCGTCAGGAGCCGGTCCGTCCCCGCGGTGGTCAGCAGGTTCGCCACCAGCTTGGCGGATAGCGCCACCCGGCCCTGGTCCTTTCGGTCCTGCCGTGCGTAGCCGAAGTAGGGAACCACGGCGGTGACCCGGGCGGCGGAGGCGCGCTTGGCCGCGTCGATCAGCAGCAGCAGCTCCATCAGGTGCTCGTTCGCCGGCCGCGAGGTCGACTGGATCACGAACACGTCGTGGCCACGCACGTTGGTTGTGATCTTGACGAAGGTTTCGCTGTCCTTGAAGTGCCGCGTTTCCACACCGCCGAGCGGCAGTTCGAGTTGCTCGGCCACTTCCGTGGCCAAATCTCGGGAGGCACTTCCCGGGAGGATGACGGGGGGCTTATCGCTGAACGTCGCCAGCATGGGAGGAAACCTCGGGCTCGGGCGGGGTGGAATCGTCCTTTGGCGCGACCGCAAGCCCCAAGGCTTCCTCCCCGGACAGCGTGTCGCAACCTATGTTTTTCTCCCCGTTGCCATTCCGCCCCACGATCAGGTGCGGCGACACGGTGGTCCCTTCGATGATTTCCACGTCCCGCAGGACCACATGGGGTCCAACAACGCAATCGCAGCCGATCGTTGTGTGTCCTTCGAGGATGGTGCCGGAGCGGACGCGGGTGCGGGGGCCGATCCGAACCGTCGGCTCGATGCGGATCGTGGAGGGCTCTTCCAGGATGACCCCGGATGACAAGATCTCCCGCTTGACGCGCTCACTCAACCGGTTCTCCGCCATGGCCAGTTCCGAGGGATCGTTGATCCCCATGAACTCGTCCGGGTCCGGGTGGATGTAGGTACCCACGGAGCGGCCCGACTGGAGCAGGCTGGCGATCGTGTCGGTCAGGTACAATTCACCTTGAGCATTGTGGTTGGTCAGGTTGGCGACCGATTGCCGGAGTGATTCGGCTTCAAAGCAGTAGGTTGCGGTGTTGACCTCCCGGATGCGTCGCTCCTCCTCGCTGGCGTCGCGATACTCCACGATCCCCTGCACGTTCCCGTTCTCGTCGCGCTTGATGCGCCCGTAGGCGCGGGCGTCCTGAAGGACCATGGTGGCCACCACGGCGCTGTAGCCCCCTTCGCGGCGCTTTCGAATGAGGGTGCTGAACGCTTCTGGAGGGATCAGGGGTACGTCCCCGGCGGTGATGATCACGTCGCCATGAAAGTTTTCGATCTCCGGAAGGGCGACCTGAACGGCATGGCCGGTGCCGAGCTGATCGTGCTGCCAGACGGCGCGGGCGCGGTCGCCCACAAAGTCGATCACCTGGTCGCCGCAGTGGCCGACAACGACCAGCGGTTTGCGGATGCCGACCAGTTCAAGGGCCCGGAGGGTATAATCGATCATTTCCCGCCCGAGGACCTTGTGAAGGACCTTCGGGAGGTTGCTTTTCATGCGCTTGCCTTGGCCAGCCGCCAGGATGATGGCCGTCACATCGTGGGATGCAGTCATGATGGGGGTCCGTATGGGAGGGCATGGTTGGCTGGGGAGGCAGGACTCGAACCTGCGACATCGGGTTCCAAAGACCCGCGTTCTACCAACTGAACTACTCCCCAGCGGGGTGTGGGCGAGGCGCAGGAAGGTTCGGAAGGGGGTATGGGGGTGTCAACGGGGAATGGCTTTCCCGCGCGAAGGCGTCGGAAGATATCCCTGTAAACAATTGACGAATCATTACTTGGGGGGAGTGGAGTCGCTTGGCCGGTTCGCGGAAAGGCGGTTTCACGTGAAACGGCGGGCGCGGTCGCTTCCCGTGCCCTGACGGCTTCTTTCGGTTGACGTTTTTCCATCACCACCGGATCCACTGCGGTATTCCTGTTCCGGAGACCCGCCGTGACCGCTCCTGAGACTCCTCCGCGGGGACCTGTTTCACGTGAAACGCGCCCCCCCACCCGCATCGCCATCATCAATCAAAAAGGAGGCGTCGGCAAGACCACCACCGCCGTCTCCCTCGCCCACGGACTCGCCCTCCAAGGCAAACGGGTCCTCCTCTTCGACCTTGACCCCCAGGGCAATGCCACCACCGCCCTCGGCGTCGAAAAGTACACCTCCAACCCCTCCGGCTACGACTTCCTTTTCTCCTCCGGCGCCCTCCCCGGTTGGACCTCCACCCAATACGAAAACCTCGACGTCTACCCCGCCAATGTCTCCCTCATCCGAGCGGAAATCGACCTCCTGTCCCTCGGCTCCGATCGCGATTTCGCCCTGCGCAACGCCTTCGGCCGGGCCCACCTCCCCCACGACCTCGTCCTGATCGATTCGCCCCCCTCACTCGGCGTTCTTACCCTCAATATCCTCGCCTGCGCCGACCACGTCCTCGTCCCCGTCCAAACCGAGTATCTCGCCCTCGAGGGCCTCACAATGCTCCTCGATACTGTCGGCGAAATCCGTACCTCGCGCAATCCCGCCCTTCACCTCCTCGGGTGCGTCCTCACCATGGTCGACATGCGCACCAACCTCTGCCAGCAGGTGATCCAGGAAATGCGGGGCCACCTCGGCCAACGGGTCATGGACACCGCGATTCCCCGCACCGTGCGTCTCTCCGAATGCCCGTCTCACGGACGAACGATCTTCGATTACGACCGATGGGGGACCGGCGCCCGCGCCTACGAGTCCCTTTGCAGGGAAGTCCTGCAGCGCCTCGACGCCTACGACGCACGCCGCGAAGGAGTCGCCTCATGAGCAGCAAACGCCGCACGGCACTCGGCCGCGGACTTGGCGCCCTCCTGGGCGATCACGAACGCCCCCAGCATTCCGGCCTCCCGGAAGTCCCCGTTACCCCACCCGCTGCCACGGACACAACCGTCGATGATCCCAACCGACCCAACGTCCAGTACATTTCCGTCGACCGAATCGAACGCAATCCCGACCAACCGCGCCAGCACTTCTCCGCGGATTCCCTCGAGGAACTGGCGACTTCCATCCGCCAGCACGGGGTTCTCCAACCCGTTCTCCTCACACGGCGCTCGGGAACGCTCGTGCTGGTGGCGGGGGAGCGGCGTTTTCGCGCTGCCCAGATCGCCGGCCTCACCGAGATCCCCGCCCTCATCCAGGAAATGACCGAGGAGGAGATGCTCGAAATCGCGCTCGTGGAAAACGTCCAGCGCGATGACCTGAACCCGGTGGAAGAAGCCCGAGCCTACCGCCGGTTGGTGGACGCCTTTGGGTGGTCCCAGGAACAGGTCGCCAGCCGCGTCGGCAAGAAGCGATCAACAGTTTCCAATGCACTGCGGCTCCTTAAGTTAGGAGATGACGCCCTCCGGGATCTGGAAGATGGCCGCCTTTCCGCGGGGCACGCACGGGCCATCCTGTCGATCGACGACGCCTTCTATCGACAGAAACTGCGGCAGGAAATCGTGGAAAAGGGGATCTCGGTCCGAGAGGCGGAGAAGCGGGCGGCCAGATACCAGAAGGGCGGTGCCCCCACCCATAACAACCCGAGACGCAACGGTTCCACCCCGGCGAATGAAGTTGACATTGTGGCGATCCAGGACGGCCTGATGGCCCATCTAGGATGCCGCATCCGGCTGCGGACGCGCGACGGCCAGTCGGGGGTGCTTGAAATCCCCTTCCAATCGCCCGAGGAGCTCGATCGGTTCTTCGACGCCGTCGGCTATCGGCCCTGACCCGGTCCAACGGAGGCGGGCATCCGACATTCCCGGCCACGGAGGCCCTGATGCCCGCCTGCTTCCCGCTCCTCCTCCCCGCTTCCGTCGATCTTCTCGAGGCCCTCCGAAACAACGACCTTCTCGGCTTCCTGATCCTCTTTGTCCTGCTCGCCCTGTCCGTTGTGTCGATCATGGTGATCTTCATGAAGTACTGGGAGATTGGGGCGGCGCGGGGCCAATCGCGCCGGTTCCAGCGCTTGGTGGAGAGCGACGGCACTTGGGAGTCGCTCTTTCTTGCCTCAAAGAAATACCCGGAAAGCCCCCTCGCCAGGCTCCTGAAGGAGACCTACAAGGAATGCCGGCTTGAAAACTGGTTCGCCGGCAAGAAGGGGCTCCCCCTCGACCATCGACTCAACCTGGCCCGCGAATCCGTGGGAAGCATCCTGGCCCGCGTCTCTTCGGAGGAGGAAACCCGGCTGATGAACTGGCTCACGCTGCTGGCAGTTGTGTCGAGCCTGGCGCCCTTCCTTGGCCTGTTCGGAACCGTGTGGGGAGTCCTGGCCTCCTTTCAGGCGGTCGGCCGCGAAGGGAGTGCGGCCCTCTCGGCCCTTGCTCCCGGCATCTCCACCGCCCTCATGACCACCATCTTCGGCCTCCTCGCCGCGATCCCCGCCCTCGTCGCCTATAACTTCTTCATGCGCGAAATCAACAAGCTCTCCGGCGCCATGGAGGTCTTTTCCCACGACATCGACAATGCGGTTCGAAAGCAGATCCTCCTGGAGGAGGACCGTTCGTGATCCGGCGCCGAAACAAGCCCGCGCTTCCCGAGGCCTCCATTAACCTGACCTCGCTTCTCGATATTACCTTCGTGCTGTTGATCTCCTTCATGGTGGTCGCGCCCGCACTCCGATACAATGTCGACCTGGAACTGCCGAAAGTCGCCGAATCACAGGAAGTCAGTGAAAAGAAGACCACAACTCTCCAGGTAAACGCGCCGGGGGGAGCGGCGACCTACTTTGTAAACGGGGTGGTAACGCCGCTCGACGAGGTGCCCATGGCCATCAAGGCCTCGGAGACCTACCGCAGCTCGCCGGTGGTCTCCCTCGAGGCCGACCGCGCCGTGCCCTGGGAGGACATCGCGCGGCTGATCAACGTCCTCACCGCCGAGGGCATCACCTCCATCGGTATCATCACCGAGAAGGGGGGCTAGGGCGATGGCGGGGGAGCGCAAGCCCACACGGCGCTGGGCGCTGGCCGGGTCGCTTCTGCTCCACGCGGTGCTCCTGGTGGGACTCGTGGCGGCCACGGCCGTGGTCGACCGGGATGTCCTCGCTGAAAAGGGATCCGGGCAAACGATGACCGCCGTGGCGTTGATGACGCAGGCGGAGAAGAATCCGCCTCAATCCCGGGCAACGCCCAGGGCGGAACCCACTCCGCGCCCCACGCCCAGGGCCACCCCCAAGCCCGCCGCCACCCCAAAGCCCGATCCCACGCCGGAGGCCACCCCCAAGCCCACCGCCACCC
>CAYQTO010000105.1:0-13095 GCA_964420455.1 uncultured Candidatus Sumerlaeota bacterium
GAGGGGGGGGGATAGGCGAGGGCAAGGACGAGGGGGGGGAGGGGGGCAGAACAGAGGGTCTTGCCGTTGCCGTTCTCTTTATCTCTTTGCCTCATTGTAAAATACAAAAAAATAGACAATGAGATCAGGAGGTCAGGAGGGGGGTCCCCCGTGTCAGGTCTTGAACCCCCGGCGGGCGGCGGCGGCCCGCTTGGCCTGCACAAACGCGGCCTGGTATTCCCCCGTGCTGGGCGGGGGGAGGGTCCGCTGGCGCGCGAGGAACGCCCGGGCTTCCGCCTCGATCTCCTCCTCCGTGCGCTGGTCGATCTTCATGACCCGGGAAACCACGTCGGCAATGGGGGCGGGGCCCGTGGGCGACTTTACCGCGCCCCGCATGGCGAGTTCGCGCCCGATCTTCTTCGCCAGCTTGCCAATCCGTGCCTCGCTCATCCGCATGCCGCAGCTCCTTGATGGCGTCCTGTCAGCATGTTGGACCCACCAAACACGCCGTCGCCAAAGGGAAATTTCCGCGTTTGTCTCAACCCCGTTGCGGGTAGCGGTGGGCGAGGCGGTGGAAGCGACGCTCGAGCCGGCGGAGGAGGTCCGCGGCGGCGGCGCGGCGGCCCTCGCGCACGAGGATGTCCGGGTCGGGGAAAAGGGGCGGGCGGACGCGCACTCGCAGGCGCCCGAACGGCGAAGGCAGCGTCCGTGTCCTTGGCCAGATCGCCGCCGCACCCTGTATATACATCGGGACGAGCGGCACGTTGGCCTGCATCGCGAGGCGCGCCACGCCGGGCCGAAAGGGGTCCAGCCGGCGGGCATCGTTCCGCCCCCCCTCGGGAAAGACGCAGACGGCCTCGCCGGCACGCAGGAGCTCCGCCGCCTGGCGAAACGCCTCGAGGTCCGTCACCATGTCGCGGCCGACCGGCATGGCGCCCTGGCGCCGGATGAACGCGGCGAAGGCCGGGTTCTGAAACAGGTCGAACCAGGCGAGAAAGAACACCCGGCGGCGCACCGCATAGGCCACCACGGGGGGATCCATGTAGCTGCTGTGGTTGGCGGCGACGAGCACGCCACCGGTGGACGGGAGGTGCCGCAGGCCGGTGGTGCGCATGCGATAGAGGCAGGCGAAGAGCCCGTGGCAGATGACGCGCTCGGTCTCGACGAGGGCCGGGCTGTAGAGGGCGCGGGCAGCGGGGGGGTCAGCGGGCAAGGTCGCGGTAGGCTTGGTCCAGGGTCTGGGCGCTTTCGAGGAGGGCGGCGCGTTCGTGCCCTGCGAGGTCGAGCTCCATGGGGACGTCCGCCCCGAAGCGCTTGAGGAGACAGGGAATCGAGAGGCAGACGTCGCGCAGGCCGTAGGCGCCCTCGAGCTCGCGGGAGACGGTCATCAGCGAGGCCTGATTGTAGCGGATCGCCTCGTAGATGCGCAGCGTCGAGACGCCGATGGCGAAGTTGGTGGCCTCCTTGCGCTCGATGATTTCGTTGGCGGCGGTCTTAACGCGGCGGGTGATCTCCCGGCGGACGTCGTCGGTGATGGGTCTGCCCACAGCCTCGGCATATTCCTCCAGCTTGTAGGGCCCGACGGTGACCCGGCTCCACACGAGGACCTCCGAGTCGCCGTGCTCGCCAATGACGTAGGCCTGGACGCTGCGGGAATCGACGCCGAGATGCTGGCCGAGGAGAAGCCGGAACCGCGCCGTATCCAGCCAGGTCCCCGTGCCGATCATCTGCTCCGGCGGAATGTTCGCAAGGCTCAGTGCGAACCGCGTCATCACGTCGACGGGGTTCGTGATGATGATAAAGATCGTGTCGGGGTTCTGGCTGCTGAGATAGGGAAAGAGGTCCGTGAAGATCTCGGCATTGCGCTTAAGGAGGTCGAGACGGCTCTCGCCGGGGCGCTGGTTGTGGCCGGCGGCAACGACGATCAACTCGCAGTCCCAGATCGAATCGAGGTCGCCCACCTCGAGTTTGACCGGCCGACCGTATGGCATGCAGTGCGACAGGTCCATCATTTCGCCCTCGGCCCGTGCGATGTCCCGGTCGACGAGCACGAGTTCACTGATGCGGCCCTCGTGGACGAGGGAGTAGGCGAAGGCGGAACCGACAGATCCCATGCCGATAATGCCCACACGCCGGATCCCGCGCTGTCCGTTGGGTAGGCGGTCTGTCACCGCGGGGGCACCTCCGATTCCATTTCCCGGTTTTGGGTGGGAACCGAGCCTTACGATTTCTTCAGGGCAGTGGCAAGGCCACGTACGTAGTCGTGGACAGACTTCTTGACGTCGCGTCCCTCGTCCAGGGCGTTGCCGATGGTGCGGATCAGCGCCGATCCCACCACAACCCCGTCCACGCCGGTGGAAACCGCCTGACGGACGTGATCCGGTTCGCTGATGCCGAAGCCGAGCGCGAGCGGGAGGTCCGTCTCCCCGCGAATGCGGTCGATATACGCCTGGACACTGGAATCAATGCCGGTGGCGGTGCCGGTGACCCCCTTCATGGAGACGCAGTAGAGAAAGCCGGTGGAGTTGCCGGCGAGGTGGCGGATGCGCTCGGGGGGGGTGGTGGGGGCGACAAGGGTGATGAGGTGGAGGCGGTGGCGGCGGAGGATCGCGGCGAACTCGGCGGCCTCGTCCTGGGGAAGATCGGCAGCGAGAATGCCGTCCGCTCCGGCTTCTTCCGCTCGTGCGGCGGACTTCTCGAGACCGCGCGCCATAAACGGATTCAGCGAGCCAAAGAGGACCACGGGGAGTTGCGAACCGCGGCGGAAGTCTGCAAGCAGATCCATCGTGCCGGGGAGGGTCATGCCTCGTTCCAGCGCGATGGTGGACGAGCGCTGGATCACCGGCCCGTCGGCGATGGGATCGCTGAAGGGGATGCCAAGTTCAATGAGGTCGCATCCCGCCTCCTCGAGCACCGGGAGCAGTTCGGCGGTGGTCGCGGCGTCGGGATATCCGGCGGTGATGAAGATGACGAGTGCCGCGCGGTCCTCGGCGCGGCACCCGGCAAAGAGATTTTCAATCCGCCCGGTGGACGGGACTGGCCCGGCAGCGGTCATTTATCGCCCGAGCCGTAGTAAATTTCCGCCGCGTCCTCGCCACCAAAGCCCTGATCGTAGGCCGTGCCGGTCACCGGATCCACGCCCGGCGGAGAAGCGGCAAAGGGATCATACGGCTGGTTGGCGCCGCCGTAGTAGCCCCCGGCGCCACCATACTGGGGCTGCTGGGGCGGAGGCGGAAGGAAGGGAGAGCGGTATTCGCCCGGCAGATCCTTGAAGGGGTCGCGGGGCTGGGGTCCCTCGTCGACCTCCTCCTCACCCTCGGCAACAAGCACTTCCTCCTCTTCCCTTGCGGCCTGCTGCATTTCGATGAACGGCGTGGCGGGATCGAGCGGGTCCATGTCCTGGAGCCCGGCCTCGCGCAGGTAGTCACCAAAGCGCCGCGCTCGGATGTCGCTGACCAGAGTGCCTCCGACTTCAAGCCGGGCCTGGTCGCGGGCGACCAAGCCATCGCGCCCTTCCTGCAGTTGGGCGACCTCGGACTCGAGCCGTTCCGATGCCTCGATCGTCAGGTTCGGATTCGTGAGGAGCCGCTGAATCGCCTCGTCAGCAATGTCGTAGAACGGCTCGGCGGTGCGCCACGGAGGCGAGGAGTAGTCCGCATTGGGGGGCGGCGGCGAATAAGTCGAGGAGCTGAAATAGATCTCCGCACGGTCGCGAGCACGCACGGCGGTCAGGAACTGAAGCCCCACATGATCGGGGGCGAGTTCCGCTGCACGGGCGAGCGCTTCAACCGCCAGGTCGTAGGCGACGATATCGACCAGTTGCTTGGCCTCGTTGTAATGCACGAGGGCCGTCGAGGGCAGCTCGGCTTCCATCTCGGGTGTCAGGAATCGGGTCCAATCCTGTGCCGGAGCGGTCGTGCAAAGACCGGCGGCAAGGACTGCTGAGAACATCAGGGAAAGCGGGCGCATAGTCGGTTCCTCCGCGTGAGAAAATGGGAGCCGGGCCTATCGAGCACAAGGAAAACCCGACCCGTGAGGGCGATACGGGACAGGGACCCGGGGGAAGGCACAGCCCGCCGCTCCGCCTACTCCGGTCGGCTCCCGGGCTTGGTCACCGGCTGCCCCGCCGCGCACAGGGGGCACGTCGCCGGGTCGTGGGTCTGGAAGTCCAGGCGGACGAGGGAAAACCAGGGCACACCGGGATCGAAGCCGCCGGCGGAACGATCGACCACGCTGGCGATGCCGGAGACCTGGCCGGCCGATGCCTGCACCAGCGGCACCAGTTCGAGGACGGACTTGCCGGTGGTGATGACGTCCTCGGCGAGGAGCACGCGCGCGCCCGCCCCCAGGGCGAAGCCCCGCCGCAGCGCGAAGACCCCCGTTTCAACCCGCTCGGCAAAGAGCGACCGCACCCCGAGGGCCCGCGCCAGCTCGTACCCCCACAGGATCCCCCCGAGCGCCGGGGCGATTACCACATTCACATCGATCTTGAGGTCGTGGACCCGCTCGGCGGCCATGCGGGCCACCTGGGCCGCCGCCCCGGGGTCCTCGAACAGGCGGGCACACTGGCAGTAGCGGTCGCTGTGGAGGCCCGAACTCAGCCGGAAGTGCCCCTCCATGATCGCGTCGCTTTCAATCAGCAGGGCCTCGGCCCGGTTGGGGGGGACTTTCACGGCTGGGCCTCGCGGAGTCGCGCAATGCGCTCGTTCCATTCAACCACCCGTTGGCGGATGAGGCTGGCGGGGTCGACGTTGGGCGGAAAGCCGGCGACGAGCGCCCGCGAGCCATGGAGCACGAGGCCGGGGCCAAGATGTCGGGCGCGGCCTGCCTCGAGCACGGCGCCAAGATCCCCCCCCTGGGCCCCGATTCCCGGAACGAGAAACGGCACCTCGGGCGCCTTCGCCCGCAGCGCCTTCAGCCGCTCCGGACGGGTCGCCCCCACGACAAACCCCACATTCTCCGCATCGGACCAGCGCACCACCGTCTCCGCCAACACGTCCGCGAGCCCCCTGCCCTCAAGAAAATCGTTCGCGCCGGGATTCGATGTCAGCACCAGGAAGAACGTCAACCGGTCCGTATAGTCGAGGAAAGGCGCAGCGGCGTCGTGGCCCATCAGCGGGTTCACCGTCGCCGCGTCCGCCTCGAGCCGGTCGAACATTGCCTCGGCGTAGAACTTCGCGCTGGATCCCACGTCGCCCCGCTTGCCATCGGCGATCACCAGCACATCATCGGGGAGCCGTTCCCGGATGGTGTACATCAGCTCGACTCCTTCCCAGCCGTGGGCCTCAAAGAAGGCGAGGTTGAGCTTGTAGGCGCAGACGAGGTCCGCGGTGGCCTCGACGATGAGTTCGAGGTAATCCTCGCATCCCTGAAGGTCGCGGGGGAAATCCGGCGGCAGGTAGTCAAAGGAAGGCTCGAGGCCGACCGACAGGAGGCTTCCTGTGCGGATCTGGGCCGCGGCAAGTTTCTCGAGTGCTTTCACCGGTTCTCCCCGGGATGAAGGGCGTTTCCTGCAGGAGGCGGTTCCCCGCCGCGCACGGTGTGTTCCATTTTTGCTCTTGCCGGACAAGCAGGAAGCCGCACGGTGCACTCTCGCCTCCGGAATCGCCCATGTCCCGTCCCGACAATTCCCCCCCCTGTATCCGGCTCGACGTGCTCCTGTCACTTGTGGACGGACACGTTTCCGTGGATGGCAGGGGGCGTGTGCTGACCTCCGGCGGCCACCTCGGCGGGTGGGATCTGGCCTTGGGGATCCCCCCCGGCGACGAACTCGGCGTCCTCCTCGAGCCCGTTGTCGATGGACGCCGCCTCCCGAGGCTCCTGCGCGCCATCCGCGAGACCGCCGAATCCCGCGAGCCCCGACGCCTCCGCGCGTTCCCCTTCCGCCCGCAGGGCCTCTCCGCCTGCTCCGCGGACATCTCCCTTCTTCCCCTCGAGGACCAGGACGGCGTCGCCCTCCTCCTGCGCGATGTCACCGAAAACGTCCGCACCCGCGAACAATACGAGCGCATCCTCAACTCGACGCCGGACGGCATCTTCGTCGTGGACCCGGACCGCCGCGTGCGCCTCTTCAACGCCGCCTGTGGCGAGATCACCGGCCGCGAGCCCCAGGAGATCCTGCGTCGCGGATGCGAGTGCAGCGAGGTCATTCACTGTCACACGGAGGAGGGCGAAAGCTTTGCCCAGCACCTCTGTCCCGCACGGGCGGTTTTTCGCGGCGAGACGACCTCCGAACGGGAGGAAATGCTGCTGACCAACAGCGCCGGCGAGGAGCGTTGGATCGAGACCACCTACTCCGCCGTGCGCAACGACCGCGGCGAGGTGGAATATGTTATCGGTGTCCTGCGGGACGTCCACGAGCGCAAGCTCCTCGAGGAGCGCCTGGGCCAGTCGGAGAAGCTGGCCTCTCTCGGCCAGCTCGTCGCCGGCATCGCCCACGAAATCAAGAATCCCCTCGCGGTGCTCTTCTCGGCTCTCGACGTGATGGGATCGCAGGAACGATCCGGCCGGGAGAAGGCGGAGGCCATGGACCTCATGCGGGCGGAAATCCGTGGTCTGGAGGAGCGCCTGACCCAGTTCCTGGACTTCGCCAAGCCCCGCCACCTGGCGCTGCGCCCGATGACCCTCTCGCGCCCGCTTCACCTGCGCACCGCCGCCGTCGAGGCTGTCTATCCCGAGCTTGAAATCCAACTGGAAGCCGGCACCCCGGAGCCCCTCATCATGGGCGACGAGGAGCAGCTCCAGCAGGTCATCATGAACCTGCTTCTGAACGCCGCGGAGGCCATGGAGGGTCGAGGCCGCGTCCTGATCCGCACCCGGGCGGAAGGCCCCTACGCCCTCATCGAGGTCGAGGACACGGGCCCCGGAATCCCCCCCGAGCACCTCCACAAGGTCTTCGACCCCTTCTTCACCACCAAGCCCCGCGGCACCGGCCTCGGCCTTTCCGTCAGCTACCAGATCGTCCTCGCCCACCGCGGCACCATCTCCATCAAGCCGGGTCCCGGCAACCACGGCACCCGCTTCACCATCCGACTCCCCATGGCGACGCGGCTCGAAACCTCCTCGCCACCACTCGTTCAGGAACCCACATGACCCCACAACGCATCGGAATCATCGGCGCTGGCAACCGCATGCGCCGCGTGGCGGAGCGCGTCCTTGCCGCCTATCCAGGCGCCATCGAGGTCGCCGCCGTCTGCGACAACTCGCCCCGCTCCATCGAGGCCGCCCGCGCCTCCTTTCCCTCCGCCCGTATAGACAACGTCCAGGCCGACATGCTCGCGGACCCCTCCCTCTCCTGGATCTTCGTCGGCTCCTTCAATGGCCACCACCGGGACCACGCCCTGCCCGCACTCGAGGCGGGCAAGCATGTCTTCTGCGAAAAGCCTCTCGAGGTCACTGTCGAGCGCTGCCTCGACCTTCGGCGTGCCGCACGCCGCGCCACCACCCGCTTTGTTATCGGCTTCGTCCTTCGCTACTCACCCTTCTACCGAAAGCTCAAGGCCCTCCTCGAAGAAGGCGCCATCGGCGATATCGTCAGCATCGAGTTCAACGAGACCCTCGACCCGAACCACGGCGCCGCCATGCACGGCAACTGGCGCCGCCACCGACACCTCTCCGGCCCCTTCCTCCTCGAGAAGTGCTGCCACGACATGGACATCCTCCACTGGATCGTCGGCGAGAGGCCGGCCCGCGTCGCCAGCTTTGGCGGCCTCACCGTCTTCCGCGCCGCCAACGCCCACCTCGCCGAGGGGCATCCGCCCAACGCCGAGGGCCTCCCCTACTACTTCGAGGGCACCGACACCGGCCGCTACGTGGGCAACGCCCATGGCAATGTCACCCCCTTCAACGACGACAAGGACGTGATCGACAACCAGGTGGCGATCCTCGAGTTCCCCTCCGGCGTCCGGGCGTCCTTTCACCTCAACGCCCACGCGGCGCTCAAGGAACGGCGCTTCTACATCGTTGGGACAAAGGGGGCGATGCGCGGCGACCTGGAGGACGGGGTCATCACCCTCCGGCGCACCGGCTGGGATGCGCCCCTCGAGCGGTTCGAAACGGGCATCGCCGGCGGCTTTCATGGCGATGGAGACGGGGTGCTCGCCCGCGAACTCGGCGAGTGCATCCTCCACGGCACGCCCCTCGGCACCGGCATCGACGAGGCCATCGACGCGGCGGTCACCTCCCTCGCGATCGACCACGCCCGCGAGTCCGGCCGCGTCCTCAACATGAATGCCTACTGGGCGCGAGTGGGGAGGAAAGGAACGACGTGAGGCCAAGGGCGACGGGCGGCCGCGACGGCAGCCCTACAAGCGAGACCCGCCGAGGAACGGGATGGAACTCGCAACGTACAAGGCCCGCTCGGTTTGTTGGATCAGTTCGCAGGTGGCAGCCGCAACGGGGCGCGTTTGCGCAATCTCCCGCAGGCGCCCCTGGCGCTCGTCCAACTCGTCGTCGGTCAACGCCTCGCGCAACAGGTGCGCCCCGTGGGCGATGGTGATGAGCACGGCCATGCGCGGTTCCACCGGGTCGTTGCCCAGCACACATTCGCGTATGCGCGACACCACTTCCTTCTCCGGCGTGGTATCCAGCATCGGGTAGACGGTGACTGGAAAGATCAGGAGGAAATGCCCTTCCTTCTTGCCGAGGATGCCCTTCGCGACGAGCTCCTCGGTCTGGCGGTGACTCAGATCCGGAAGGGTGGAAATCACCGTCACACAACCGGCCACCGTGTGGGGGACGTCGGTATTCTTGAAGTGGGCCACGACCTCCTCGAGGAGGGCCGAGCCAGTCGGCTCGTCAGGGCCGTCGAGTTCGAGCCCACCGGACTCGTTGAGCTTCAGCCGCCCGCGCAGCAGCAACTCCGCCAGCATCGCCCCCGCCAGCGCGTAGTCCAGAAACGGCGAAATCGACCAGCGGACCCGCCCATCGTCGTCGTCCAGGGCCAGCAACATGATCAGTTCGTTCAACGCCAACGTTTTGATAGGCATGACCGCCCCCTTCCGACGACGTTCACCACGAGAGAAGTATCTCTCAGCACCACACAAAAGGCAATCCCCACCAAAGGCATTCAACTGAAAATGTTTACCGGACTGGTGGAAGAAATCGGCCGCATCGAGACCATCACCGATCTCGGCGAGGACATCCGGCTGGCGGTGGCCTGCGAGGCCATCCTCCCCGGCCTGCGCCTCGGCGACTCCATCGCCGTCGACGGATGCTGCCTCACCGCCGAAGTGGTTACAGCCTCCGGATTCACCGCCTACGCCTCGCCGGAGACGCTTCGCAAGACATCCCTCGGCGCGCGCGCCACCGGGGCCGGCGTCAACCTCGAGCGCTCCCTCACCCTCGAGAAGCGCCTCGGCGGCCACCTCGTGCAGGGACACGTCGATGCCACCGGCACCTTCCTTTCCGCCCGCGAGACGGGCAACGCCTGGGAGCTCCGCGTCCGCGCCCCCCGCGAGGTCACCCGCCTTTCCATCCCCAAGGGATCCATCGCCATCGACGGCATCAGCCTGACCATCGTCGACCTCCTCGAGGACGAGATCAGTGCCTGGATCATCCCCGAGACGTGGCACCGCACGACGCTCCACGAACGCCGCCCCGGCGACCCCATGAACCTCGAGGCGGACATGATCGGCAAGTATGTCCACCGGTTCCTCGAAACATCCGGTCTCGCGCCGGACACGGATGCGCGCCTCCGCGCCCTCCTGGAACAGAACCGCGGGGAATGAAAAAAGGGAGCCCGCGCACGCGGACTCCCCAGGACCCTTCGTCAGACGTCTGTCTTTATAGACGTCCCGTCAGGTGACTTGCCAGGTGGCGTTGCCGTCGAGGAGCTTCTGGAGGTCGCCCTTGCCCCGGGCGCTGATGACGTCCTCGACCTGTTGATTGACGAGGTCGTCATAAGTGGCACGCTCGACGGCACGGAAGACGCCGATCGGCTCCGGCAGCTCGGGGTGCTTCATCCGCGCGAGAAGTGAGTGGTAGCTTGTATAGCCACGCTCGTCGTGGACCAGCAGGTCGTCCTTGGTCACGCCGCTTTCGCCGATCTTCACCGAGATCAGATCGTGGCCACGAAGCATGATCCCCTTCTCGAGGTGGGCGCCATAGATGAGGGGCTCCCCGTGCTTGAGCTCGACCACGTTATCCGCACGGACCTTGCGGTCCTGGGCGTAGTCAAAGGCGCCGTCGTTGAAAATGTTGCAGTTCTGGTAGATCTCGACGAAGGCGGCGCCCTTGTGATCGTGGGCGCGCCTGATGACCTCCATGAGGTGCTTGGGGTGCATGTCGACGGCGCGGGCAACGAAGGTCGCCTCGGCGGCGAGGGCGATCGACAGGGGGCTCAAGGGCTCGTCCAGCGAGCCCATCGGCGTCGACTTCGTCTTCTTGCCCATGGGCGACGTCGGCGAGTACTGCCCCTTCGTCAGACCATAGATCTGGTTGTTAAACAGCAGGATCTTGACGTTGGTGTTCCGCCGCAGGCAATGGATCGTATGGTTGCCGCCAATCGACAGCGCGTCGCCATCGCCCGTGATCACGTAGGTCGTGATGTCGGGCCGGGCAATCTTGAACCCGGTGGCAACCGGCATCGCGCGCCCGTGGATCGAGTGCATGCCGTAAGTGTTCATGTAGTAGGGAAAGCGACTCGAGCAGCCGATCCCGGAGATGAAGCAGTACTCCTCCGGCGGGGTTCCAACCTCGGCGAGGACCTTCTTCACCGCCGAGAGGATCGAGTAGTCCCCGCAGCCGGGGCACCAGCGCACGTCCTGGTCGCTGGCGAAGTCCTTGACCGTGTATTTCTTGTCGGGGGGGGCGACACTCATGCCTCGGATGCCTTTGCGTGGAGTTTGCCGACGACCGCGTCCTTGACCTCGTGAACGGTGAAGGGGCGGCCCTGGACCTTGCTGACGGGGGTTGCGTCGGCCAGATACTTCGATCGGATGAGCGAGCAGAGCTGGCCCATGTTGAGTTCGGGAACGAGGATGGGCTTGCCGCGGTGGGCCTCGAGGATCGCGCCGAGGTTCCGCGGAAACGGATTCAGGTAGCGGATGTGCGCCGCGGCCACGCGGTAGCCTTCCGCGTTGAGCTGGGTCACCGCCTCGCGGATCGCCCCGTAGGTCCCGCCCCAGGAGAGCAGCAGGGCATCCGCGCTGCCATCATTCACACCGATCAGCTCCTGCTCGGGCGCGAACTCCGCGATCTTGTCCACCTTCGCCTGGCGCAGGCAGACCATCCGTTGGTGGTTGTCCGGGTCATAGCTCACATTGCCGGAGTTCTCCGCCTTCTCGAGGCCTCCGATGCGGTGCATCAGCCCCGGGGTGCCGGGGATCGCCCACGGCCTTGCCAGGAACTCATTGCGCAGATACGGCAGGAACTCGCCCTGCTCCCCGTTCGGCTCCATCAGGTGCTCGACCTCGATGGGCTCGAGGGCCTTCACGTCGGGGATCATCCACGGCTCGGCGCTGTTGGCGATGAAGCCATCGCTGAGGAAAATCACCGGGGTCATGAACTTGACGGCGAGGCGGATCGCCATGAGCGCCATGTCGAAGCAGTCGGCGGGCGACCGCGGAGCAAGGACCGGGATGGGGCACTCGCCGTTGCGGCCGTACATCACCTGGAGGAGGTCCGTCTGCTCGACCTTGGTCGGCAGGCCCGTCGACGGGCCGCCCCGTTGCACGTTGATGACCACCAGCGGCAACTCCATCATGACCGCCAGACCCATCGCCTCGCTCTTGAGCGCGATGCCAGGTCCGGCCGACGCCGTGACACCCAGCGCGCCGCCGTAGGCCGCACCTAGCGCCGCACAGATCGCCGCGATCTCGTCTTCCGCCTGGAACGTTTTCACCCCGAACTGCTTGTTCTTCGCCAGCTCGTGGAGGATGTCGCTCGCGGGCGTGATCGGATAGCTGCCGTAAAAAATCGGCTTGCTGGCGAGTTGCCCCGCCGCGATGAGCCCGTACGCCAGCGCCGTGTTGCCGTGAATCTCGCGGTACTTGCCCGCAGGCAGCTTCGCCTTCTTCACACGGAAGTGTCGCGCAAACAGCTCCTCCGTCTCGCCGAGGTAATACCCCGCCTTCAGCACCCGGATGTTCGCGTCGCGGATCAGCTCCTTGCTGGCGAACTTCTGCTCGATGAAGGAAATGATCGGCTCGAGGGGGCGGCTATACAGCCAGCAGACAACGCCGAGGGCGAAGAAGTTCTTGCAGCGGGCGGCCTCCTTGCCGGCAAGGCCGAGTTCCTCGCACGCGCGAATCGTCGCCTGAGTCATCGGAATCGGGTGCAGGCGGTAGTGGTCAAGCGTGCCATCGCTCAAAGGGCTCGTGTCGTAACCCGCGAGCTTCAGGTTCTGCTCCCCGAAACCATCCTCGTTGGCGATGATGATGCCGTTACGCTTCAGGTCACGGAGGTTCGTCTTCAGCGCGGCCGCGTTCATGACCACCAGCGTATCGAGCTCGTCACCGGGCGTATAGATGTCGGAGGAGCTGAACTGGAGTTGGAAACCGGAGACGCCGTAAACGGTGCCGGCGGGGGCGCGGATCTCGGCGGGGAAGTCCGGCATCGTGCTGACATCATTGCCGAAGACCGCGGAGGTATTGGTAAACTGGACGCCGGTCAGCTGCATGCCGTCGCCGGAATCGCCGGCGAAGCGGATGGTGGCGCTGGGGACATCCTCAATCGGCTTCGTGCCGACTTGGGGCGGCTCGAGACTCATGGGGTGGGTGGGACTCCTTCGTATAGGGCGGGGCTGACCAAAATTCCGGGCCCGCAGGACATTCGGTAACTAAATGACGGTGGCGCGCGGCGCTCAAGCGCAAACCTGGCAAGCCGGGTGGAGCAGATGCAGCACCCGGCAGGCAATCACCTACGGAGCGAAGCCAATGCCGGTTGCTGGAAAACGAGGGGGTCAACGTCTTGCAGGACCCCTGACGGGGTCCGATTGTTTCCTTGTCCGCACACCCCGGGTTGAAACCCGGGGCTACGATTCCAACGCCCCTCCGGGGCTTGCACTCCGACGCGGCGGACCAACCCGGCGGGCGGCAGGCCGAGCAAGAACACAGAGGCCGACAATGAGATCAGGAGGTCAGGAGGGGTTTCTCCGGGGTTTTTACAATGAGTAAA
>CAYQTO010000106.1:0-12812 GCA_964420455.1 uncultured Candidatus Sumerlaeota bacterium
GGTCCTCGCAAGCCAGGACCCGGGGGCTTTATTCGAGGTTCGGTCCCAATCAGGGAATTGCGACGTTGTCGGGGACCGCATTGTACTTGTTCTGAATGCGGTCGATAGCCGGAAGGAGAGTCCCAACAGGGCCCGGGCCACCACCGAAGCGGACGAGGTCGCCGGGGGAGACGGTTCCGTTGGTGGGATCATAGTCAACACCTTGGGCACGGACGAGCTGGTTGTAGTTCGACTGGCCAGCACCAAAGCAGTTACGGCGGTCCGGGCCACAGCCGACGACATGCCATTGGGCGCCCGAGGTGCCCGCCGCTCCGCGGTTACCACCAAGGATCCCCCCCGGCCAAAGCGACCTTGCATCCACGTAATCGTAGGTATCGTACTCGTCACGGACATCGCCGTCTTCGTCGAGTGCGCGGTTGACGTTTGCGGGGATGAACGGGTCCCGGAAGACGCTGGTGATGTAGGCAATGGGCGTGGTGAGCCAGATGAAACGAGAGCTGATCGCGCCCTGACTGGGGTCGGGGTTGAAAACACTGGGGCCGTTGATGCCGCTACCCGCTGCGCCCGGGCGACCAAGGAAGGGGCTATTCGGAGCAACGATCATGGGATAAACGTTGTTGTCGACCTGATAGGCCTCGACCGCGGTGGCAAGGGTGCGCAGGTCAGCCTGCGAACGGGACACCTTCGAGCGGGTCTGCGCCTCGAGGAAGTTGGGCACGGCGATGGCAGCCAGGATCGCGATGATCGCTACCACAATCAGCAGCTCGATCAGCGTGAATCCTTTGGTGAGGACGGGGGTTTTCACCTTGGAATCTCCTTCGTGTAAAGGGGGGCGTGATGGGCGGTTTTTGACCGCAACTAGAGCCAAACATGGTGACCGTGTTGCGATATCGCAACGAAAAAACGTCCCCCGTGATTCCCCTCCGGTTGGATTTTCGAGGCTCACCGGCCGCCCCCAACACCGTGATGGACTGCACCTTGCATCTGCTTGCACGCCAAGGGACTGCGGGCCATACCGGCCGACGCCCCAACCCCACGCAGGAGGCCCCATGTCGCCCCGCAACGAGCCCAACCTCTATCGCGCCTCCCTCGGCATGAAGGACGTCATCGCGCCTGAAATTGCCCGCGACTACCACAGCATCGTCGTGGATGAAGTTCGCGCCAACGGCAACCGGCTCGATCTCCCCGGCCTCTCCATCCGCCTCGCCAAGGAGTTCGGCTTCTGCTACGGCGTCGACAAGGCGGTCGACATGGCCTACGAGGCCCGGGCCAAGTTTCCCGACCGCCGCATCTTCCTCACCTACGAGATCATCCACAACCCGCGGGTGAATGCCCGCCTGCGCGAGATGGGTATCGAGTTCCTCTCGGGGTCGCTCCGGGGGGCCGCCAGCCGCGAGGACATCGGGCCGGGGGACGTGGTCCTGCTGCCGGCCTTTGGCGTCCCGGCGCCCGAGCTCGAGGCACTCCGCGCCACCGGCTGTGTGCTCGTCGACACCACCTGTGGCTCCGTCGTCCATGTGTGGAAGCGAGTGGAAAAGTACGCCAAGGATGGTTTCACGGCGGTCGTCCACGGCAAGGCGACCCACGCGGAGACCCTCGCCACCGTCAGCCAGGCCCAGAAGTTTGGCGGCCACACGGTTGTCGTCCGCGACCGGGCGGAGGCCCAACTCGTTTGTGACATCATCACCGGCGACCGGCCCCCGGGCGATATCGCCGCGCTCGGGCCGCTGGCCCTCAGCAACGGGTTCGACCCCGCCCGCCACCTCGACCGTATCGGCGTCGCGAACCAGACAACCATGCTGGCGAGCGAGTCGCTCGAGATCGCCGCCATGATCGGCCGCGCCCTCGAGCAGCGCCACGGCCCCGACAACCCCAAGGAGCACTTTCGGAGCTTTGACACCATCTGCAGCGCGACCCAGGAGCGCCAGGACGCGATCGTGGAGCTCGTGGATTCGGGCGAGCTCGACCTGATGCTCATCGTGGGGGGATACAATTCCTCCAACACGGGGCATTTGCTGGAAATCGCCGCCGCCAAGATGCCCGCGTATCATATCTGCGACGCGGAGGAAATCATCTCCCGCGAGGTGATCCGCCACAAGCCGGTGGGGGAGAAAGACGCGGTGGAGGGGACGGACTGGCTGCCGGAGAAGCGGCCGCTGGTGGTCGGCTTCACCGCCGGCGCCAGCACCCCCAACAAGGCCATCGGCGACGCGATCGAAAGGCTGGCCCATGTCATGGGGGTGGAGGGACATTTCACAATGAGTCAATGAGGAAATGAGGGGGGGCAGGGAAGAGGGCGCTGTCCCCCATTGCAGTCCTCCTTGTCTCTTTGCCTCATTGCAAAAAATCATATCCAAACAATGAGATCAAGAGATCAGGAGGTGGTTCTCTGGGATTTTTACAATGAGTAAAGAAGAAAATGAGGGTGTTCAAGATAGGATCTGGCCTCCCCATTGCAGCCCTCCTTGTCTCTTTGCCTCATTGTCAAAAAAAACAAACAATGAGATCAGGAGATCAGGAGGTGGTTCTCTGGGATTTTTACAATGAGTAAAGAAGGAAATGAGGGGGGCAGGGAAGAGGGCGCTCTCCCCCATTGCAGTCCTCCTTGCCTCTTTGCCTCATTGTTAAAAAATAAACAATGAGATCAGGAGATCAGGAGCGGGGCCTCTGAGATTTTACAATGAGCAAAGGAGTAAATGAGGGGGTTCAAGATAGAATCTGTCCTCCCCTTTGCAGTTCTCTTTGTCTCTTTATCTCATTGTTAAAATATCTCTTCGCAAAAATAAACAATAAGATCAGGAGATCGGGAGGGGGGCTGGTATTTTACAATGAGTAAAGGAGTAAATGAGGGTGTTCAAGAACAGGGGGGGAGAAAGGACAGAGATTGCTCCCCCCTTTGCAGTTCTCTTTCTCTCTTTATCTCATTGTTAAAATAGCTTTTCCCCGAAGTTGAAATAGCTTTTCCCCAAATCCAAAAGGTAAACAAGGGGGAACAGGTCACCCTCCCCCTTGCCGCCCCTTCGCCTTCTTTCTGTCATTGTTTCGCTACTCTTCCTCGTAGGGGACTTCCTCGGCCAGTTCGGGGATGGTTTCTCCCACGAGTTCCTCCGGCGCCTTGTCGATCCCGCGGAGTGCCCGCTCCATCGCCCGCGTCCGCCGCTCCGTAATGTCGATTTCCTTTGTGGCGGAATCCAGCTTCTTGCGGACCTTGCCGAGCACGTCGCCAAACTTGCCGAATTCCGTCTTCACCACCGCCAGAGTCTTGGAAATCTCGCCGCTTTGCTTGCTGATGGCGAGTGTCTGGAAGCCAACCCACAGGCTGTTGAGCACCGCGTGGAGGGTCGTGGGCCCGGTAATAACGATTCCATGCTGCTGGCGGATTTCGCCCACCAGATCGCCAAGGCGCAGCGCCTCGGCGAACAGCCCTTCGGTCGGGAGGAAGAGAATCGCAAAGTTGGTGGTTTCGGGTGGGGAGACGTACTTATCGCGAATGGTCTTCGCCTCAAGGAGGAGCCGATGGCCGAGGGCCTTCTGCTGCGCGGCCACCTCCGCCTGGTCGCCCCGCTCGTATGCCTCCTGGAGGCGCGTGTAATCCTCGATCGGGAACTTTGCATCAATCGGGAGCCAGACATGGCGGCCGTCGCTGTGTTGCCCGGGGAGCTTCAGGGCCACTTCCACCCGATCGTTGCTGTTGGCGACGGTGGCCACATTAACGTCGTAGTAGTGCGCCGGAAGGATGTCCTCGATCAGCGCCTTGAGTTGCACTTCGCCAAAGGTGCCGCGCGACTTCACGTTGGTCAGCACGCGCTTGAGGTCGCCAACGCCGGTGGCCAGTTGTTGCATGTCGCCGAGCCCCTTGTGGACTTGTTCCAAGCGCTCGCTGACCTGTTTGAACGATTCCCCGAGGCGCCTCTCGAGCGTGCTTTGCAACTTCTCGTCCACCGTTTGGCGAATGTGTTCGAGCTTCTTTTCGTTGTCGCCGCGCATTTTTTCGAGCGCCTCTGAAATGCGGGTCCCCAGGCCTTCGAAGGCTTTCGTCTGTGCTTCGCGATTCTGCTTTTCCGATTGGTTGAGCTTTTCGAGGGCCTCGGTGAGTTCGCGGCGCGCTGTGGCGTTCTGCTCCCCCTGCCGTTCCCCCATCTGGCCGAGGGACTCGACGATGGTGCGCTGGAGCTCGGCGCTGCGGGTGGCGTTTTGCTCGGTTTCTTTTTTGGCCCGTTCGGCGGTATCGGCGGCGAGCTTCTCGAAGGCGCCGCGGATTTTCTCGAGCTGGTCGCCCTGCTCGCCGCGCGCCGCCCGGAGCGTCTCGTCGATCGTCTTGCGGAGCTTTTCGACGCTTTCCCCCTGGCGGTCGCCGAACTCGCTGAGGGTTTTCTGGATGCGGTCGGCGAGGTCGAGCTTGAGGGCGCTTTCGACCCGGTTGAGTTCCTTCTGGAGGTCGGCGGTCGCGGCGCGCTGGGTGTCGTCGAGCGCCTTGAGCCGCGCCTCCACCGGCGCAAGGTCCACAGGCCGCGGGCGCCATGCCCCAATCGCCGCCATTACGGCGGCCACCGCCGCCACCAGCCCCAGCAACACCAGCACGATATCCATGGATCATGCCTCCACGCTGTTATGTTTGGCGGGATTCACTCCCGCCTTTATTGTATAGACAAGAAAGAGGTGCAGGAAGCCCCGCAAGGGGGCGAGCGTTTTCCTACTCCTCGAGGATCATCCAGCCGGTGAATCCGGTGAGGGGGTGGGGCTGGAGGGTGAGGTCGGTGGCCGGGTCGCCGAAGAGGTTGTACTCGGCGAGGGTGATGCGGCGGGTGGGGTTTTCGAGGGCGAACTGGAGACGGGTCCAGGCGAGGGCCTCGCCGATGGTGTCCGGGCTGTTCGCCGGGTCCGCGGAGACGGTTTCGATCATGAGCTCCGTGAAGAGGCGCTGGTTGTTGTAGTAGTCGACGCCGACCGGGACGATGGTGGCAACGGCGCCGCGGGTGCTCGGACGCAGGAGCCACTCCTCGCCCATGGATCGGACGGTGCTGCCGGGGAAGGCGTAGTAGCCGTTGAGGCAGGTGAAGGTGGTGACGAGGGGCCAGGACCCGTCGTGGTTGAGGAGGTCGAGGTCGGGGACCTCGAGGAGGCGTTCGTCGGCCCAGACGGTGTTGTTGCCGTGGCCGGTGTAGACGACAAGGGCGGGCCCGGCGGGGGGCGCATCGAGGGCGGCGAAGAGGGCGGCCTGCTCGGCGCTGCCGTCGGTGGCGGGCGCGAAGGTGATCGTCTCGGCGGGGTGGCCGCGGTCGTCCCAGATGGCCTCGAGGAGCCCGGCATCGGCGAGGATCTCCGGCACGTTGTCGTAGATGAACAGACCCGGGCGGACGTGGTCGCGGAGGGTCTCCCCCGCCGCCTCGTGTGCCACCAGGCGGTCGACGATATTCTCGAGCTCGGCCACGGACTTTACCGGCAGGCGCCCCACCGCCGCGTCCGGCAGGTCGTCCAGCCCGAACAGCACGCCATAGGGAAAGTCCACCGAGTTTTCGATGGTGAAGCCGGTATCGATGCCGATCTCGATGAAGGTGGGAACCTGGGGGGCATCATGGGTGCCGAGGGCATTTCGCCAGTCCAGGCTGGCATACCCCACGAGGAGGATCGCGGGAAAGGGTTCGTAGCCGGGGGCGGCTTCGAGGAGGAGGCGGAGAGCCTCGCGGATGACGTCCGGGGACTGCTGGCCAAAGTCGATGGAGTCGTAGGCGGCCTCGGGGTCGAGGAGGATCCAACCCGGGCCGCGGAGCGCGAGAAGCGGCGCAAGGGTGGCATGGTACTCCTCGGGGCTGACGACGATGCCTTCGACGACGGTGGTGGGCGTGGCGAGGGACTTGGAGGGGGTGACGGTCAGGGGCCGGTCGCCCTCGGCGAAGACCTCGGCGTGGAAGGAGGCGGCGGTGGCCGGGGCCTCGAACTCGACCGCGACGGTCCCGGTCTCGTCGATGAACGTGCTCGCGCCGGTGATCCGGACGGGGTTGAAGGGGAGGGTTACGTCGAGGAGGAGCAGGTCGTCGGCGATGGTGCCCGGGGGAAAGCCGCCGATGGTGACGAGGCGGGGCTGGCCGTCGGGACTCGGCTGGAGGTCGAGGCGTGCGACCCCGTCCGGCCCCACGCGGGGCTTGGCCGCATAGGTGAGGGTGAACGCGTCGAGATTCTGCACCTCGCTGGGTGGGCCGCCGGGCACCTGGGGGACGGCGTGACCAAAGGTGATCGTCTCGCCGCCGGCGCCGGCCAGGGGGCTGGTGGGGGTGAAGACGTGGGTAAAGTCGGCGGTGACGCGGCCCTCCCAGCTGAAGGGCGCCGGGGCCGTGTCGCCATCGAGCGTGATCTCCGCGTAATGGTCCGGGTTCAGGCTGAAGTTGGAACTGGCACCACTCAGGGTGAAGTCCGCCGTGATGGTGGCCCCGGTCAGGCGGTCCGGGAAGGGGATGGTGGTATCGCGGGATTGGTTGGTGAAGAGACGGTACTGGACGAAGCGCTGGCCGGCGGGGAATCCGGCGGACCGCTCGTAGAACAGGTCCGGATCGTGGACGAGGGTGCGGGTGGTGGGCTGCTCGGCGGAGGAGGGCGCGAGCGTAGGAAAGGCGTCGCGCGTCGCCATGGCGGGGGAGGGGTCGGCGGCACCGGGGGTGATGAACAGGGCGTCGTGGACGGCGGTGCGGGTGGCGTTGAAGGGTGCGTAGAGAAGAAAGTCGTTACTGCCCGCGATGAGGGGAACGGGGAACCCCTTCCAGGTGACGCGAAGACCGTCTGTGGTGGGCAGATCGGCGGCCACGAGGGTGGCGGGGAGGTCGCCCTCGGCGACGGCGTAGCGAGCCTTGAGGGGACCGTCAGGGGCGGGGAGCGGCGAGGGGGTGCCCTTGGTGGCCTTGGCGCGGAGGGGCTCGCCCCGGCCCGCGTTGGCGACGAACCGGGCCACCGCTTCGGGCAACGGCCGCCGGGGGGCCTTGGCCGCCGTGCCGGGTCCGCGCAGGGTGATGCGGGTCGTGCCGCCTGCGGAGGTTCGCTGTGCGGTGGCGGTGACCTGAAGGACCTCGACGCCGGAGACATTCGCGGGGCGGAGGGACACACCAGCGGCCAGGCCGGCAGTTTCCACCTCCCAGCTGCCCGGATAGTAGCCAGCGGCATCCGCCGGGACGATCAGGAGCGAGGATGAGGCGGGCTCGGAGCGCTGGGGAAGGGGCGCGGACCACGCGGCCTCAGGGAAATCGGACACATCGGGGGAGAGAACACCGGAGGCGTCAGCCGGTGCGGCGCGAAAGACCAGCTCCAGCACTTGGCGGTTGTTCTCCTCTCTGTCTGATATCAGCGCGATTTCCCCCCGAACAGCCCCGGCCAGGAGCAAGGGTAGAAGAATCAGGAGAAAATCTGCATGACGACTTATAAAGCGGGTCATAAGGAAGGATCCGGATGGATTGCCCTGAAAAGGCTGCGCAGGCGTCCCACAGAGGCCCATTTGCTGGCAACTGGATCCATGAATACCGGAAATTTTGGCCATTTTCCGGTGGTTTCCGAGACCGGGCGAGCGAAAGCGATCCATCGGGCGGCCGCGTCCCGGGCGACGGACACAAGGCCCATCGCAAGCGGGGGTTGACTTGGGAAACCCTGTGTTCCCTTATCTGCATGTTGGTTGCCATGTTTCCATTTGTCAGGGCTCTGTCACCTTTCCATTGACCGAGAGGAATGAAGTCCCGAGACCCCTGACACCGTTTCGTGGCAAGACCCCCGGGTAACCCCATCGCAAAGGATGACCATGCGACCCCACATCCTGACATCCGCTTCCGCCGTGCTGGCGCTTTCGGCTCTTGCAGTCACCACTGCCCCTGCCGGCGCACCTATCACCCCGGCCCCCCCTCTGTTCGTAATCGCCGGGCCGAACTCTCCGACTGGTGCTCGGGAAGAGTTCGTTATCGGCCCCGGCCGCCTCGGCGAAGTTTACCAGCTCTATATCGAGGTCCCCCCCGGCCAGCCCAATCTGTTCATCGACGTCTTCGACGCCAACACCGGCGACGGCGACACCACTGATGGAAACGACGAGCTCGAGTCCGACGCCGGCCGCGACCACTCCATCGGTGGCTTTGACGGCACCCCCTCCACCACCACCTACACGGTCATCGATCCCTTCGGGGCGACCGTGGCTGCCCCAGCCATCGGAAACACGGTTGGGACGGACCAGAATGACTGGTCGACGATCTACACCGTCTCTTCTCCCGCCGCGGGGCACTGGCTGGTCGAGATCGACATGACCGGCGACGATTATAACGCCTTCGCTGTCCGGGCTCACGACGGCGACCCGGGCCCTGGCGGCATTGAAAACAACGTCTACTGGGAGCGCTTTGTTCCCACGGGGACCACTGGCGTTCTCGGCACCCCAAGCCCCCGCACATTCACCCTCCATCCCTACGTGACGGAAGGCTGCGACCTGCGCTTCTTCGATTGGGACGCCGACAACAACCAGGTCCAGCTCGATATCGCGCTGACCAACCGCAACGGGTTCTTCAGCCAGCCGGTATCCGACTTGGGTTTCGCTGCTCCTTTCAGCCCGAACGGGCGGTGGGGCGCCCTGAGCTTCGTGGGCTGGGCGGACGCGGGCTCGCCCGGCGCCGGGATCGGCAGCGGCGGCTATGGCGCCTGGGTCTACGAAATGACCGCACGCCTCTACAGCTCGACGCGCAGCAACATGATCACGTCCATGTTTGGGGTTTCCGGCGGTGTCACGCCGACTCCTCCGGGGGCTGGGGGCGCCTTCACCGCGCCTACGGCCGAGGACACCTTCCGGGTCTATCTTCCCTCTGATAATGGCAGCGCCCCGCCGCTTCCCTGGGTTTCCCACACGGTCCGCAACTTCGGACCCACATTCTCCAACCCGCCGGCCCCGGGCGAGACCGGAACCCTCCTGCTCCGTATCACCGTCAATAATCCCAATCAGACCTACCCGATCGTATTCGACACCATCCAAGGGCTTGAGGTCATTGCCGACATCCCGGGGGGACTCGTCGTCTCCGACGGTCCGGCGAATGCCACCGCCAGCCAAGGCACTTTCACCGTTCCGCCAGCCGGCAGCGGT
This sequence comes from uncultured Candidatus Sumerlaeota bacterium, assembly GCA_964420455.1. GTDB lineage: Bacteria > Sumerlaeota > Sumerlaeia > SLMS01 > SLMS01 > CAYQTO01. The sequence continues at coordinate 9,092 of CAYQTO010000106.1, forward strand.
GGACTCGTCGAATGGGATCCGGGCGTTGTTGCCGGAGGCTCGACCGCAACGCTCGATTACAGCATCACGGTGGGACCGCTTCCTTCTGGGACGACGACGCTCTCCGGCCCCCAGCCGACCACCGCGACTTTCCTCGATCATACCGGCAATTTTCAGCAGCCTCAGGCCATCATCGACTTTGGCCCTCTCTGCGAAATTTCCGTCACCACAGGCGAGCCACTCCTCGTCAAGCTGACGGACTTTGCGGCCACCTACGAGAATCCCGGCGATCCGGTCGACGTCACCTGGACGACCGCCGCGGAACTCGACACCATGACCTTCGACGTCTATGAGGTGATCGCCGAGAACGGCGAGGGGATGGTCCTGAGTCAGGTCAACGAAGACCCGATCCCCGCCCAGGGCTCGCCTGTGGCTGGTGCCAACTATGCCTTCCAGGATGCCAACCCGATGGGAGATGGCGAAGAACGGTCCTACGTCCTCATCGAGACCGAGCTGAGCGGGAAGACCAACACCTATGGGCCTGTGACGGCAACCTCCAGCAAGGGAACCCCCACAGCGGTCCAAGATTGGCTTAACCACCGTTAAGCTCCCGACTCCCAACGAAATCCACTGCACCCCCGACCCCACCAAGACGAGACCATGAGAGGACGACCATGATGAATGGCAATAACCAGCCCCAGGTGACGCAGAACCTTCGCACGCGCGAAGGGGGAGCCGAACCGGCCGTCGAAAACGGCAACGGCACCGCCCGCCCCTACAGCCCCCCGCGGATCGTGACCCATTCGGCCGAGGCGCTCGAGGAGCAGGCCACACAGGCCATCGCCTGCACTTCCTTCCCGGACCTGTAAACAGCCCCCGGAAGGCAACGGACCCACTCCTTATTTAATAAGAGAAAACCCGGAACCTTCTCTCCCATCCAAAACACGTTATCCTCCCCCCGTCCGCTGGACGGGGGGAATTTCTTTTCGCTCATGGAAGGATTTCGCGAAGAATATTTCGCCTTGGAGGGCGGATCCTGCCGAAACCGACCTGTGTACCACTTGTTTCCTGAATTTTTTCGTCCATTCGGCTTGAAGCCGAAAATTCCTCTTCACCGCCGGGAAGCTGCTGGTATCGGTTGCGGCGCCTGACTGTATAAGGAAAAACCCCGAGGCGTCCATGCAGCCCCCTTCGTTCCCCCGCTTTTCTCCCCCCCTCTACATTCTTCTCGTTTTCACCCTCCCGGGACTCGCCACCGCCGGTCCGGTCTTCCCTCCGCCTGAATCCACGGTGTTCGTTCAGACCAACGGTCGCGCCGCCGCTTCCCTCGGCCGCGGCGACTGGTACTCGAGCGTCTCAAACGAGACGCTGGCGGCAGGCGAGTTCGGCTCGCACTATGTTCGCCTGTTCGTGCCGAGCGGGTGGCCGGCGAGCACGCCGATCCACTTGGATATCCTGAGTCCGGAATACAACGCCACCAACCCCGCCTCCCCGATTCCCCGGGACGAAGGTGGCGGGGGCGCGCCGCCCGCGAGCGATCCGGGCTCCTTGGCGGATACCCGGTTCGAACTTTTCCCCGGCACGACCCCGATCCAGCCAACGGATCCCGGCGCCATCCAGCCCGGCAACGGAATCGCCGGGTCCCTCGGGTCCTTCTCCTGGTCTTCCGCGGCGCCCGACTGGGTCCGATGGCACACGATCAGCAGTCCGGCACCGGGGACCTCCTATATCGTTCGCATCGATTCGAATGAGTTTAACGGCGACAACTCGTATCGCCTTCGCGCAGGTTTCGACGATGATTCCGATCCAACAAACACGCCACCCACGAATGCCGATAACCCCGACGGCACCGAGGGGTCCGACGACGAGCTCGAGTGGGCTCCCCTGCTTACCACCTACCAGCACAATGACGGGAGCGCCGGCACCGCCTTCAACGACGGATCCAACGCCTGCCACACCTACTTTACCTTCATCCCCGAAGGAACACCCTCGCTCGTTTATCACAACTTCGACATGGATGGAAACGGGCGCATTCGCTACTACGCGCCGAGCGATACCGGTTTTGACGAACGGGCCAACACCGGTGGCATCGCTGGAACGATTTCCGGCCAGGCCGTCTGGAACAACGGGGGGACCGCGACCACCCGCGTCGGCGACACGATCACCAACCCGGAGTTCGGTTACTGGCGCGTGGTCGCCTGCATTCCTACCAACAACCAATACACGTTCGAGAGCCCGGCGGCGCTGAATACCTTCTTCACGCCGCCACGCCGGCCCGACCTCGATGTCACCGTCGTTCCAAACGTCGCCAACCCTCCGCTGATCGACCAGAACGACCTCCAGAACAACGAGTTCAGCTATACGGTGACTTTCGCGAACAACGCGGATGCCTTCCCTGCGGACGAGCGCGGGGCCGCCAAGGACATCACCATCGTCACGACCCTCGATCCGCGGACGGAACTCGTTGGGGCGCAGATCAGCCCCGGATTCACCGGATCCACGAGCTACGACCTCGCCACCCGCGAGCTGACCATCAACATCAACCAGGTGGTCGTCGCCGGCGAGGTCGGCACGGCGGAGTTCACCGTGCGCCTGACGGAGGTCCTCACGGGGCCCGATTCCCTCACCATCAGCACGTCGGTCTCGCACGTTGATTCCTTCGACCAGGTGTGGCCGACGGTGACGGAGGACTTCACGCTGACGAATGACGCGCCGTTGCTGGTGAAGCTGGAGTCCTTTGAGGCGGAGCACGGCGGCGTGGGGACGCCGGTGTTCGTGCGCTGGGTGACGTCGGCAGAGGTGGACTCCGTTGGGTTCGACGTCTACCGGGTGCGAACGGGCCCAAATGGGGAGCCGGTGAGCGAGAAGGTGAACGGCGAGATGATCTGGGCGAGGGGCTCGGAGTTCGACGGCGCCGCTTACCAGCTGCTGGATGCGATGGTGATGGAACCGGAGGAGGTGCGGGAGTACCTGCTGGTGGAGACGGAACTCTACGGGACGGAGAACACCTACGGGCCGGTGGTCGCGCGGGCTGGCAAGCAGCCCACTGGGGTGTCGGATTGGCTCACGCTGCGGTAGGGGGCAGGGCCCAAGCGAGGAGCAATCGACAGGATCCGGGGTTGGGAGGGGAAATCCGAAGGACCCCGGCGGGGGGGGAACAAGCTTGGGCGGGAGGAACCCGCCGCGGTGGTCTTGCTTCCGGAGGGATCTTCGCGGAGCCTTTCGCGGTGGGGTCACCGCCATGAATCTGCGCAAGCAACTGTATCTGGATTTGACGGTCGAGTCTGCGGAGTCTTTGGCGCGGCTGCTGAACCTGTGTGCGCGGCCGAGGCTGGATGGTCCGCAGCGAGAGGAGGCGGAACGGCTGGCCCGGGAGCCTGGGCTCGCCGCGGTCGAGCAGCTTTTGTTGCACGGTGAGGCGGCGCCTCTGGTGGCGGCGGCACTGGGGAGCGACGTGGCGCCGGGGTGGGCGGATGCGGAGGGGGCGGCGGCGCGGACGGCGCTGTGGTTTCGGCAACGGGGGCGGATTGCGTCGGTGCTCGCCGTTGCGGCGCGGGTGTCGCGGGGCCCGGTGGTGGTGGTAAAGGGGGCGTGGCTGGCGCATGTGTATCCACAGGGGGGCGTCCGGTCGTTTGCGGATGTGGACCTGGTGGTGGAGGAGGGGGATCGTGAGCGGGTCGCGGCGGCGCTGGGCGAGGCAGGGTATGCGAGACCGCGGCCGGCCGAGACGGTGCTGCGGGAT
>CAYQTO010000107.1:0-12802 GCA_964420455.1 uncultured Candidatus Sumerlaeota bacterium
AGCGCGAGGCGATCCAGGAAAGCATCCGCATGCTCGAGCGGGTCAAGATTCCGGCGCCGGCCCGCCGCGTCCACGACTACCCCCACCAGCTCTCCGGCGGCATGCGCCAGCGCGTCATGATCGCCATGGCCCTGGCCTGCAATCCGGACCTGCTCATCGCCGACGAGCCCACCACCGCCCTCGACGTCACCGTGCAGGCCCAGATCCTCGACCTCATGGCCGAGCTCAAGGAAACCTACGGCTCCTCCATCCTCATGATCACCCACGACCTCGGCGTCATCGCGGAAATCAGCGACGATGTGGCCGTGATGTACGCGGGCCAGAACGTCGAGTACGCGCCGACGGACCGCCTCTTCGAGCAGCCCCTCCACCCCTATACACAGGGCCTCCTCGAATCGCGTCCCCGCCTGTCCGACGTCATCGAGAAGAAGCGCCTCACGCCCATCTATGGCACGGTGCCCAATCCCACCCATCATCCCCCCGGATGCCGCTTCCACCCGCGCTGCCCCTACTCCACCACCGAATGCCATACGGAAATGCCGGAATCGCGCGAAATCCAGCCCGGCCACCACGTCCGCTGCCACTGGGCCGAGAGGATCCTCGCCGGCGAGATGGAGCGCCACACCGCCGAGGACACCCGCGTGGGATGATCCGCTCCGCCGCATTGGTCCTTGCGCTCGCCGCCGCCCTCCCCCTTTCCGCCGAGCGCACCGGCATCGCCTTTCGAACGGACCGGGAGATCGCCCTTCTCGCCCCGTCCCCCTACGGCCCCGGTGGCGAACTGCTCCTCTACGACCTTCGCGACCACGCGATCACGCAACGCCATCGCCTCGACGCCGACTCCCCCTTCTCCGCCTTCGCCCTCCAGCCGTCCACCTATCACGTCTATACGGCCGACCCCTTCGGCGACGTCCTTCGCTACGACTATCCCGCGGCACGGATCGCCGCTGTCGGCTTCGCCGACGGCACCGTTCGCCTTGTGGACCTCCGCACCCGCGTCCCCGGCGAGGCCTTCCTTGCCCATCTCGGCCCCGTCACCGCACTCGATTACTCCACTTTCCTCCCGAACATTCGCCAGCACTTCTATCTCGCCTCCGGCGGCGAGGACGGCGCCATCGCCGTGTGGGGGGGCAGCAGCACCGGCCTTCAGAAACGGATGACCTTCGACGATGCCACGGTCACCGCGGTCGCCATGCACAACCAGCGCGCCGCCGTGGTCGCCGGCACGGCGATCGGGCGCCTGCGGGTTGTTCGGTGGACCGCCGAGGAACTCATCGGCGACATTCCCGCCCATTCTGGCGCCGTCACCGCCCTCGAGACCGATCGCAGCGGCCGCTACATCCTCAGCGGGGGCAGCGACGGCCGCGTCCGCGTCTGGAACTTCGACAACCTCGGCCTCGTCTACGACCTCCATGCCCATGCCGGTGCCCTTGGCGAGGTCCTGGTGGCCCCCGATGGGGGCACCTTCGCCTCGGTCTCGCACGATGGCGCCGTGGCAATCTGGCGCCTTGATGGTGGCCAACGCATCGGCGACCTCGCCTACTCCGGCGCCGCCGTCCACGACGTTGCCTTCGACAACGGTACCCGCACCCTCGCCACCGTCTCCGCCGACCGCGTCCTTCGTCTCTACGACATCCGCACGCGTTCCCTCGTCCAATCACTCGAGTTCTAGGCGCCCCACGGCGGCCCTGCCCGCCCACTCCGATGCCCTGTCGGAGGGCACCCCGTGCTCCCGCCGCCCGGCCCAATGCCGTTGACAGTTCCGCCCTCCGGACCCTCCCTTTCCCCCGAGACCACTTCCAACAACATGCATGCTACCGCTGGTCCGCCATTTCCTTGTGATGCCGCGCATCCGGATCGATTCATCGGGTCTGCTTGAGGTACGCAGCAGCGCCGCCGGAACCGCCCTCGCCCTCGGCACCGACTCGCGGCACCTGGTGGTCGATCCCACCGCCGGGGCGTTTACCCTCCAGGTCCAGGAAATGTACGCCGACCCCGTCCGGTACCAGTTCCCCTTCGAGGCCGTCCTCGAAATCCGCACCGTCTATCACAACCTGATCCCCTCCTGGTTTGCGCGGGTTCTCATCGATTCCTATCGGGTGGTGTTGGAGATGGCTGACGGGAGCGACCTGGATCTCTTCGCCTTCAGCGGCAACGCGCGCCTCCATGACGGATGGATCACGACCGACGAGACGAGCACGCACCTGAGCGCGCCCCGCCGCGAGTGCCTCGCCTTTGCCGCCCTCCTCCGCACGTATCTGAACCCGGTCGGCCGCCTGTGAACCAGCCCCTCGCCCATATCGACCAGTTGCCGAACCTGCCCGCCGACGCCGGCCTGTCCTACAACCCGTCCCTCGCCCGCACGCCCACCTCCATCGGCGGCCAGACCGGCGCCACCATCGAGGACGTTGGCCAGCAGATCACACCCCAAAGAATCCCCCGTGCGGAGCACGAGTTCGACCTTATCAAGCCACTCGCCCAGGGCGGCTTTGGCGAGGTCTGGATCGGCCACCAGCAGGCCCTTCACCGCCTCGTCGCCGTCAAGCGCCTGCGCAATCACCTCCTCGCCCACGAGGAAAGCACCGAGGTCACCTCCCACCCGATCGAGACCGCCTTCTACCAGGAGGCGCTCATCACCGCCAACCTCGAGCACCCCAACATCGTCCCGATCTACGACATGGGCCTGGACCCGGCCCAGCGCCGCCTCCTCGCCATGAAGCTCGTCCGCGGCACCCTCTGGCGCGATTCCATCCGCACTGACTTCCCCGCCATGGATGTCGGCGCCTTTCTTCGCAAGCACCTCACGATCCTTCTCGAGACCGCCCAGGCGGTCGCCTTCGCCCACGCCCGTGGCATCATCCATCGCGACCTCAAGCCGTCCCAGGTCATGGTGGGCGAATTCGGCGAGGTGCAACTGATGGACTGGGGGCTGGCGGTCATCGTCGATGTGGAGGCTGCCCGCGAGCACATGCCCCATCTCCTCGCCGCCGGGCCCATCCCCACCACCGCCGACGCCTTCAACCCCGCGGGGACGCCTGCCTACATGGCCCCCGAGCAGACCGACCCCACCCCGGACCGCCTCAGCCGCCAGACCGACGTCTTCCTGCTCGGTGCCACCCTGTTCCAGCTCCTCTGTGGCCGCGCCCCCTACGCTCGCCTCGAATCCCGCGAGGCGATGTACCGTGCCGCCGTCGGCAAGGTCCCCGGCCTCCGCGAACTCGCGGGCGACCGCTATCTGCCGCCCGAGCTCACTGCCCTCACCAAGTGGGCCATGTCGCCGGATCCCCTCCAGCGCCCCGCCTCCGTCCTCGCCTTCTCCAACGCCCTCCGCGACTTCCTCGACAACGCCAGCCGCCGCTGGGAATCGCGCTCCCTCACCTTCGGCGTTGCCGAAACCCTCGAGGCTTCCGCCCACGACCCCCAGCGCGTCCTCGCCCACCTCCACGCCCTCGACCGCGCCGAGGGGCTCTGGCCCGAAAACCCCGAGCTCGCCCGCCTCCGCTCCCTCGCCATGGCCGCCTACACCGCCCACCTCACCGTCGGCGATCCGGAGGTCGCCGCCGCCCTCCTCAAGGCCAGCAAGGTCCCCGACTCCCACCTCCGCGAGTACCTCGCCGCCTCCCTCGAGCGCGCCTGGACCCACCGCACCAACACCCGCCGCCTCCTTCTCCAACTCGCCATCCTTGCTGTCCTCGCCCTTGTCCTCATCGGCGCCGCCCTCCTCGCCCATGCCCTTGGCGGGGGGTGATCCCCAACCGCTGTCTAGACTTGCGAACACTGCCGGCGGCCGACAGCCTTGCACCCCTTGTCAATCCCCATCGCGGAGTCCTTCTCCCCATGACTCAACTCGCCCCCTGGATCACCTACCGGCCGGAAATCAAGGTCCTCGACGCCACCGTCCGTGACGGCGGCCTCGTCAACAACCACCTCTTCGACGACGAGTTCGTCCGCGCCGTCTATACAACCTGTGTCGAGGCCGGCATCGACTACATGGAAATCGGTTACAAGGCGTCCAAGAAGATTTTCGCCCCCGATGCCTACGGCCGGTGGAAGTACTGCGACGAGGACGACCTCTTCCGCATCGTCGGCGACAACGACACCCCGCTCAAGATCGCCGCCATGGCTGATGCCGGCAAGACCGACTGGCGCACCGACATCAAGCCCAAGTCCGAAAGCCCCCTCGATTGCATCCGCGTCGCCTGCTACGTCCACCAGATCAGCGAAGCGGTCGACATGATCAAGGACGCGACGGAGAAGGGCTACGAGGCCACCTGCAACATCATGGCGATCTCCGGCGTCCAGGACGCGGAGATCGACCAGGCCCTTGAGGTTGTCCGCGACTGCCCCGCCACAACCGTGGTCGTTGTCGACAGCTTCGGCGCCCTCTACAGCGAGCAGGTCGCCATGCTCGTCCAGAAGTACCAAAAGGCCATGGAGGGCACCGGCAAGGAAATCGGCATCCACATGCACAACAACCAGCAGCTCGCCTTTGCCAACACCATCGAGGGGATTATCCGCGGGGCCAACCGTATAGACGCGACCATGGCGGGCCTGGGCCGCGGCGCGGGCAACTGCTGCATGGAACTCCTCCTCGGCTTCCTCCGGAATCCCAAGTTCCGGATCCGCCCCGTCTGGAAGCTCATCCAGGAGCACGTCGAGCCGTTGCGCGAGAAGATCGAGTGGGGCCCCTATCATCCCTATGTCATCACCGGGCAGTACAACCAGCACCCCCGCGCCGCCATCGCCTGGCGCTCCGGCGAGGACCGCGACAAGATCGCCGATTTCTACGACAAGATCATCGCCGACATCTGAGTTCACCGGACCGGTGGGGGGCTTCGCGCCCCCCATCCGCTCCCTTGTTGACGGTGAACGCGGTCCTGGCGGCTACCCCTGCCATGCCGCCGGGGGTGACGCGATGTCCAGCTGCGCCATCGCCGTGAGCCGCGGACCCGCGCGTACCCCGGACGTATAGACGCCCCAGCCCGCGCCCGCGATCATCGCCCCGTTGTCCGTGCAGAACTCGAAGTCCGGAATCGCCACGCGGATGCCCCCAAACCGCTCCCCGAGCGCCGCCCGGAGGGCCCTGTTCGCGGCAACGCCGCCCACCACCGCGAGCGCCTCCGCCCGCCGGTCCGCCAGCGCCCGCTCGCATCGCCCCAGCAAGGTGTCTATACACGCCGCCTGGAAGCTCGCGCAAAGGTCGCGCACGAAGCATTCCTCGGGGCCGGCCGATCCCGCACCGTGCTTCTCCACCTCGCGCCGCACCGCCGTCTTCAGCCCCGAGAAGCTGAAGTCATACCCCGGCTTGTTCTTGAGCGGTCGCGGCAGCGCAAACGCCTCCGGGTCACCCTCCGCAGCGATCCGGTCGATTACCGGTCCTCCCGGGTATCCCAGCCCCAGCAGCTTTGCCACCTTGTCGTAGGCCTCGCCCACCGCATCGTCGAGAGTCTCGCCCATCCCCTCGATCCTGCCGTCGGCATGTCTATACACGATGCTCGAATGCCCGCCGCTCACGCAAAGGCCGACGCAGGCCATCTCCTCCCGCGGTTCCGTTACCGGATTCCCCCAGGCGTCCCGGTCGCGCCCGATCCATGGCGAATCGAGATGTCCCGCCACGTGCTGGACACCCACCAGCGGCAGGCCCCGGGACGTCGCCAGCGCCTTACCAAATTCCACCCCCACCAACAGGCACCCGATCAGCCCGGGCCCTCGCGTCACCGCCACCGCCTCGATCCCGTCGATCCTGACCCCCGCATCCCCGAGTGCCCCCTCTGCCATCGCCACCATCTGCTCGAGATGGGCCCGGCTCGCGATCTCCGGCACCACGCCCCCATGGCGCGCGTGGAGGTCCACCTGCGATGCCACCCGGTTCGCCAGCACCCGCCGGCCACGCTCCACTACCGCCACCGCCGTCTCGTCGCAGGACGTCTCGATCCCGAGCACCAGCCCGGACCCGCTCCGGCTCATACCTCCACCCCGGTCAGGTGATGGACCGTCGCGAGCAGGGCCTCAAACTCGAACGGCTTCGTCATGAAGGCGTTCGCGCCCACGGATCGCGCCCATTCCGCGTCGCTCCGGTTGCTGTCGTGGGTGACCCCGGTGATCATCATGACGGGCGTGTCGGCGATCTCCGGGTCCTTGCGGATCGCGGCGAGCACCTCCACCCCGTTCATGCGCGGCATGGCAAGGTCGAGAAAGACGGCCCGGGGGCGGTGCTTTTTCACGAGCGCCAGTCCCGTCTCTCCGTCGTGGGCGACATGGCAAGTGTGGCCCCGGGACTCGAAGAAGAGCCGAAGCACTTCGCAGATCTCGCGTTCATCGTCGATGAGGCAAAACGTGTGGGCCACGGTCCTGCCCTTCGGCGGGAGTCGTCACGGACCCCACGGTAGATGGTACCCGAGGCCGGAATGGTCAAAGGAATGTTGCGGGTTGAGGGGGGTCAGTCCCGCTTGTCGAGCATGCGATCGAGCGCCACCGTCGCCCAGTGTGCCGTCTCCGGATCCACGGCGATCACGTTTTTCTCCTCACCGTCGGCCAGTTCCTCCAACCGGTCCGCCAGCGCGTCCACCGAGATGCGGAACATCGTCGAGCACTGGCAGGCAAACGGGGCCAGCGTCGAGATGAATTGCTCCGGGTGCTCCTTCGCCAACCGGTTGACCAGGTGATGCTCCGTGCCGATGGCCCACTTCGTTCCTGCGGGCGCCTGGCGCACCGCCTCGATGATCATCCGGGTTGATCCCACCAGGTCGGCCTGCTGGACGACTTCAAACTGGCACTCGGGATGGACGAGGATCCTGATGCCGGGGTACCTCTGGCGCATGAGGTTCGGGTGCGAGGGCTGGAAGTTCTGGTGCACGCTGCAGTGCCCGCGCCAGAGGATGACCTTCGCCCGGTCGTATTCCCCCGGGTCGTTTCCGCCCGTCCGCTCGTGGGGGTCATGGGGGTCGTACACCACCATGTCGCCGAGGGCGATCCCAAGGTCGTGACACGTGTTACGACCCAGATGCTGGTCGGGAAAGAAAAGTACCTTCTGGCCGTGTTCGAACGCCCAGGAAACGATCGAGCGGGCGTTGGAACTTGTGCAGACGGCGCCGCCGTTTCGCCCGCAGAATGCCTTCAGCGCGGCCGTCGAGTTGATGTAGGTGATCGGGATGATGGTGGCGTCCGTCGCCGCCGTGAGGACCTCCCACGCGTCCTCCACCTGGTCGATCCCGGCCATGTCCGCCATCGAGCATCCGGCGCGCATGTCCGGCAAGATGACCTTTACCCCGTCCGGCGTGAGGATGTCCGCAGTCTCGGCCATGAAGTGGACGCCACAGAAGACGACGTACTCGACGTCGCTTGTCCGGGCCGCCTTCATCGAGAGGTCGAGGCTGTCGCCCCGGAAGTCGGCGAACTGGATGACCTCGTCGCGCTGATAGTGATGGCCAAGGATCATGAGGCGGTTGCCGAGGCGGCGGCGCGCTTCGGCGACCCGCGCCTCCAGTTCGGGGGAAACCGGGTCGTTGCCGATCAACGGCGAGACAGTGGGGGGGGCGATGTTCAAGGAGGTTCTTTCCTGACGTTCGATCCAAAACGGTTGTTTACTGCGTGACGACCCCGAGGCGTCAAAAGGGAAACGACGCGAAATCAACGCCCGGCCAGTCGGCCTTGTACTTTTCGTTTGCGAGAATCCTTCCTGATTCGGACGCTTTTTTTGAATTTGCACCCCAAGGGATGTTTCCGTATGGAAATCGTAATCCCGGAACCGATCTTTCTCCTCCCGGCCTACGTCGGCGGGGCCCTGTCCTGCCTGATCGGCGCCTTACTGCTCCGCGACCGCGTCCGTGTGGAGAATGCTGTCAGCTGGATTCTGCTGATTCTTCTCGGCCCGGTGCCCGTTCTGTTTGGTGTCACCCTGGCCGGCATCCTGACCCTGCCAACCAACGCGGCTCTGCCTCCCACCGCCGTCACCATCGTTCTTGGGACGCTGCTGTTTCACTTTGTCCTGCCCGCGGTGCTCCCGGATTTCCATACCGAGAGCTTTCTGACGAGCGTGCTCTTTGGGGCGTTGTTGGGTGCGGTGGTGCTGGGTGTTGGGTTTGCCACGGGATCGTATCCCGCGGGCCTGGTGGGGATGGAGGACGACATTTTTCGCGAGGCCGGCTACGTGATCCGCGGCGAGGCTCCGCCGGAGGACTGAGCGCCTTCAGGCCTCCTTGCCGTCTTGCTTCTCCTTGAGGTCCTTGGGCTTCACGACCTTGTCGATCAGGTGGTAGCCCATGGCCTCCTCGGCCGAGAGGAAGTAGTCGCGGTCGGAATCCTTCTGAATCTTTTCGAGGGTCTGGCCGGTGTGTCGTGCGAGGATCGCATTGAGCGTGTCGCGCACGCGCAGCATTTCCTTCGCCTGGATTTCGATGTCCGACGCCTGGCCCTGCATCCCCCCCATCGGCTGATGGATCATGATGCGGCTGTTGGGGAGGGCGAACCGCTTTTCCGGAGCCCCCGCCGCGAGCAGCACCGCGCCCATGCTTGCCGCCTGGCCAATGCAGGTCGTCGCCACGTCCGGCTTGACGAATTGCATCGTGTCGTAAATCGCCAGCCCCGCGGTCACGCTCCCGCCCGGCGAGTTGATATACAGGTTGATGTCCTTCTCCGGGTCCTGGACCTCGAGGAAGAGGAGCTGGGCCGTCACCAGCGTTGCCACCGTATCGTTGATGGGCGTCCCGATGAAGATGATGCGGTCGACGAGGAGACGGCTGAATATATCGAGGCCCCGTTCCCCCCGTTCTGTCTGTTCGATCACCATGGGCACGTCCATCATGGTGGGGCGAAACATCTGCTGCGTTGTCTCTTGGGCCATCGGGCGCAGTCCTCTTGCGGTCGGGATCAGGGGGTCGTGGGCGATGTCACGCCGGTGGGGCGTTCGACGATCTTGTCGATGATGCCAAAGTCGCGGGCTTCCTCCGCCGACATAAAGTTGTCGCGGTCGCATGCCTTTACAACTTCCTCGAATGTGTGGTCGGTGTGCTCGGCGATGACGCGATAGACCATGTCCCGCACGCGCATCATTTCCTCGTACTGGATCGTGAGGTCTGCCACCGTGCCGCGTCCGCCGCCGAGAGGCTGGTGGATCATGATGCGGGCGTGGGGCAACGCCCCGCGCTTGTCCTTGGTTCCTGCAAGCAGCAGGAACGCCCCCATGCTCGCCGCCTGGCCGATGCATACCGTCGAGATCTCGCACCGGACCAGCTGCATCGTATCATAGATGCCCATCCCCGAGGTGATCACGCCACCGGGCGAGTTGATGTAGAAGTTGATGTCTTTGTCCGGGTCCTGGGTTTCGAGATAGAGGAGCTGGGCCGTGACCAGGTTGGCGACCCGGTCGTCGATGTCCCGTCCGAGGAAAATGATCCGATCACGCAGCAGCCGCGAGTAGATGTCGTAGCGCTGTGTGCCTCGTTCCGTTTCCTCGACGATGATCGGGTTGGGAATGATCCAGTAGTTCCAGTCGTCGTCCTCGGCTCGGGGCGTGTCGGGCGCAACAAGCCGGAGGTCCCGGGCGCGCTCTTCCTGCTCGCGGAGGGCGCGGAGGGTCTTGTCGTCGAGTCGGCTGCGTTGGGCCATTGCGTGTTCGCCGTGGGTGCGTGTCAGGAGTCGGTCTCGGCCGGCGCGTCGGCTTTTTCTGCCTCGGCGGCCGCGATTGCTTCCCCACGCAACATCGCGGCCCGTTCCTCCTGCTTGCGCTGCTGCTCCGCCTCGTACTCCTGGATTGTCGTTTCCTTGTACTCCACCTGCGCCATCTCCAGCAGTCGGTCATTCGTGATCTTCAGCGTCAGGTCGTGGAGGAACTCGTCCCACTTCTTGTCTTTTTCGAGCCGGGCGCGAACCGCCAGCGGCTTGCGCCCCATGCGCTCGGCGATCTTCCCGAGCGCCTCACTCACCTGCTCCTCCGTCGGCTCCACCGCCATGTGCTTCGCCAGCGCATCCATCAACAGCTGGTTCTTCACGTTGATCTTCGCCTGTTCCTTCATCGACGCGGCGTAGTTGCGCACGAGTTGGGCGTCCATGTGCTGGAGCGACATGCCGTGTTGGTTCAGTCGGCGCTCCATGTCGCCGATGGACCGGTGGGTCGTGTCCTCCACGAGGGCCCGCGGCAGATCAAAATCGATCCGCCTGCCCAACTCCCCATAGATCGCATTGAGGGCTTCCTCCCGCCGGCGAGCTTCCTCCTGTGTCTGGGCGTCCTCCTCGATGCCCTTGCGCAGGTCCGCCAGCGTTTCAAACTTCTCGTTCACGTCCTGGGCGAAGTCGTCGTCGAGGTTCGGAAGGCTCCGCCGCTTCACCTCGAGCACCTCCACGCGGTAGTGCACCTTGTCCTTCTGGCCCGGGCGGAACTCCGAATCCTCGAGGATTTCCATCTCCACCACGTCGCCCTTTTTCTTCTCGAGCAGCGCGGCGGCGACGTCATCGGGAAGCTCTTCCTCGACCCGGGTCGAGTAGTAGCCGGCCGCGCAACGGTCCCCGATCGGGTTGCCTTCGCTGTCCCTCACCTCGCAGTCGAACAGGAGCCCGTCCGCCCGCTGGTACCCTTCCTCCGTCGGCTCGTACTCCGCGTTTTTCTCGCGCAACTGGGTCAGGGCGTGGTCCACATAGGTCTCGTCGAGCTTGATGCTGTGGGCCGTCACCTTCAGGTCTCCCAGGAGCTCGTCGGTGATGGCGATGTCGGGCCGCACCTCAAGGGCGAGTTCCAGCGTCGTGCCCTCTTCCCGGGTGCTCTCCCACTCGAGGAGGTACGGCTGGGTGAGGACCGTGTGGTTCTTCTCCGTGGCGAACTGCTCGGTCAGGCGGGGGATGAGCCGCTTGACGGTTTCCTCGCGGGCCTGCGGTTCGAAGGACTTGCGGACGAGTTGCCGCGGGGCCTTTCCGGGGCGGAAGCCGGGAATCGATACCTGCCGGCTGAATTCCTTCAGCGTCTCGTTCAGGCGCCGCTCGAAATCGTCCTCCTGCACGCGGAACTTCACGCGGAGCCGCGATCCGGGAAGTTTCTCCTCTTCCTGGATTTCGTATCCGATCGTTTCCGACTTCTTTTCGAGGACCGCCGCGAGGGTCGACCCGTCGCCTGCGATTCCCTTCTTCTCCGCGTTGTCCGCCACGAGCTTGGCTCCTTCCGGTTTTTGGGGTTCGTTGGTGGCAGGGCCCTCTGGTGCCCGCTTCCTCGTGCGTTCGGCGCACTTTTCCCGGCGCAAGGGCGCGGAATTAACCGGCCCACCGCCAGAGCCTTCAAGAGAAATTGGCCTCCCCCTTAGCCGTACAGGAACCGCGTCAGCAGGTAGTTTGCCACCAGGATTCCCCCAAGCGACACCACCACCGCCTTCGTCGTCGACTTCCCCACCCCGTCCGCGCCTCCCGTCGTCATCAGGCCATAATAGCAGCACACCGAGCTGTAAATGCACCCGAACACCAGGCCCTTGAAGAGCCCCTTCATCACGTCGGACACCTCCACGAAAATAAACGACTCGGAACGGTAGGTCACCCACGACACGTCGAAGTAATTCAACGAAACCGCCGCGCCGCCCAGCAGCCCCACCACGGTCGAATATGCCGTCAGCGCTGGCAGCATCGTCAGAGCGGCAATGACACGGGGCATCACCAGGTACCGATGGACGCGGATTCCCAGAACCCGCAACACGTTTACCTCGTCGTTCACCGCCATGGTGCCCAGCTCGGCGGTGATCGACGCACCCACACGCGCCGCAACGATAAACGCTGTGAACACCGGGCCCATCTCCTGGATCATGGAGGCCGACACGACCCGTGCGATCCAACGCTCCTGACCGAACTGGCTCAGGACGATTCCCGTCCCCAGCGCCAGCGTCATCCCCGTGAACAACCCGATCAGGATCGCCAGCGGCACCGTCTCCCATCCGACCCGCATCATCTGGTATAACAGACGGTTGCGCTCGTTTCGGCTCAGCCGGAACTCCGAAAGCCCTTGGACAAAGGTCAGGACGATTCCACCGAAGTCGGTGAAGAACGACTGGAAGCTGGCTTCGATGCGCTTGAACATAGTGTGGCCGGAATCCCCGCGTGAAGGGCGAGGGTCATTCCCCGGCGGGCGAGAGCAATCCTAGTTTGCGGGCGGTCGCGCCCCAAAGTCGATCCGGACGGTCCCGGTGAACTGCGGCGTGATCTCGAACGCCCGGCTTTCCATCGTCGCCGTCCGCGTGATCACGTACGCCCCGGGTTCCATCTTCGCCGTCATCTCGCCAATCCGCAGCTCGATCACCGGCCTGGCAACCACCGTCCCCGACAGTGGCATGATCAGGAACTGCTCGCCCTCCACAAACGGCTCTCCGGGCTCGTCGCGGACCTCGAATTCGATGATCATCTCCTGGCGACAGGTCATCCGGATGCGCGCCTCATCGTTGCGGGGGATGCCGACGAGGCGGGCCCTGGCCTCGTCGCCGTCGAGCACCACCCGCACCTGGTCCGCCGGAAGGTCCGAAAGCGCGAACGACCCGTCGAAGCGCGTATAGACGCGGCGCACCTGGCGCAGCCCCGGCGTGTCCGCAATCGTGCCCAGGCCCGTATAGACGTCCACCGGCAGGTCCACGCACGCGCGCCCCTCCTCCGTCAGCACCCGTCCAAAGAGGCTCCCGGTCCCCCCGAGCATGATCGCCAGCGGCTCCTCGCGCCCCCCCCGGCCGATTCCCGCCCCCAACACGTCGCCGGTGGTCCGCTGGATCGCCCGCACCAGGTATTCCTCGCCCTTCACCAGGTTCTCGATCGTATAGACGCCCGACTCGGTCGTCGACGCGAC
>CAYQTO010000108.1:0-12722 GCA_964420455.1 uncultured Candidatus Sumerlaeota bacterium
GCCGTTTCGGGTCAGCTGGCCCTCCGCGAAGATGCAAACGAGGCCGCCCGCCCTGATTTCCTCCGTCGCCTCCCGCAGGGCCGCAATGAGCTCGCGCGGCGACACTGTGCTCATTACCGGGATCGAGTCCGTAAGCCGCGCGAAGGGCTGTATATACCATTTCTGGTACATGGAACGGGCCATGATGAATCGGATCGGCCTGTCCGTCAGGATCGAGATGAGCAAGGCGTCCATGAAGGACTGGTGGTTTGGGGCAATCAGGCCGCCGCCGGTGGCGGGCAGGCGCTCTGCGTGGCGGACCCGCACGTCGTAGAACAGCCGCAGGAAGACCAGCGCCATGAACCGCAGCGGCACCAGGGGGAAGCGCCAGGCGACCACGATCGCCGCCACCAGGGTGACCACGCCGCCAACCAGGAACGCATCGCCGGGATTCTCGCGGAGCCCAACGACGGTCCCCAGCATGACCGACCCCAGAATCCAGCCGATCGCCGTCACCACATTGCCGGTCGCCCAGACGCCCGCCCGCAGCCTCGCGTCCGTCGTCGCCACCACATACGCCTGGAGCGGCACGATGAACGCCCCACAGCAGAAGCCCACCAGCCCCATCAGCACCGGAATCGTATAGACAAGGAATCCGGCCCCGAGGGCCCCCTCGCCGCCGAGCGTGGGCGTTGCGAGGTTCACCAGCACCGCCGTGGCGCAGATGCCCAAGGCGCCGAAAGGAACCAGCCCAAGCTCGATCCGGTCGCGCGAAATGTGACCCACCAGGAAGCTCCCCAGCCCCATGCCGACCACAATCGGCAGCAGCGCCACCCCCACCCAGAAGTCCGAAATACCGAGGACCTGCTTGAGGATCTGGATCGCCGCACCCTGGAACATGATGGCCACGGCCCAGAACACCGCGCCGCCGAAAATCGCCCAGCGCAGGCCCGTGTGCGCGAGAATCTCGCCCCCGTAGCGACGCAGCATCGGCCACGGGTTCACATTCAGCTTCTCCTCGGGATTTGCCGCCGGCAGCACCCGCATGCGAAGGCTGATGGCGAGACCCACCGCCGCGAAGCCCACCATCCACACCCCAGCCATCCAAAGGCCGCTGTCGGCAAAAGCGGCATAGAGAACCGGCCCCGTAATCGTCCCCAGCACGATCGACAGGAACGTGAATCCCTGGAGCACGCCGTTGCCCCATCCGAGCCGCCTTGTTGGCATGAGTTCCGGGAGGATGCCGTACTTCGACGGCCCGAAGAGCGCCGATTGCAGCGCCATCAGGAACATCACCAGGAGCCCCAGCGTATAGCTGTGGGTGAAGAAGACGACGGTCGCCAGCGACATCACGGCGATCTCCATCACCTTGGTGCCCTGGGTCACCCGGGTCTTGGAGAATCGGTCGCCGAGGAAGCCGGCAAAGCTCACGGCGAGAATCCACGGCAGGGCAAAGGCGATGCCGATGTATTGGATGTACTGGGCGCCCAGCGCCGTCGCTTCGGGTCCCGTGGCCATGGTGGCCGCCAGGTCCAACGCCAGCATGGTCAGTACAAAGCGGTAGACGTTGTCGCTGAAGGCGCCTTGGAACATGACTCCCACGAGCGCCCAGAAGCTGCGCGCGTCGATTCGCTCGTCGGCGGGGGAGGATCCTTCGGTGTGACGGGTCATGAGGGAACCTGCCGGGAAACCAGGATTGCGAAAAAACGTCGGCGACTCTCGTTTGTAACGCAAGACGAGGCGAACCGCGCCCGCCGGAAGAACGGACCCTTGGAGGATCCGGGTACACAAGGGATTCTGCCCGGGGAATACTTCACCTCCACCCCCCACGGGCATCATGTACTCTTCTCCTCATTGCCAACTACGAGGAGGAATGCCCCCTTGCGTTTCCGTCTGCCATCCATGCTGGCCGCAACAGTGCTGGTCGTTTCCACCGCCGCCGCCGAGCCCACCATCGGGAAAATCGAGGCGGTCCACAACGCCCCCGCCTGGTTTGATGCGGGCATGATCGAGGCCGATGTCCACATTCGCTTCGGCGGGTCCGACCGCATTGTCGGCACCATGATGATGGACCCATACGTCGCGGTGGCACGCATCGAGTTCGCCGACGGCCGCGTGTATGTGTTCGACGGTGAGACCGCCTGGGCGAAGGGCGACGACGTCGATCCCACCGCCGCCCGCTTCGACGTGCTGACATGGCCCTACTTCCTCGCGGCTCCCTTCAAGCTTGGCGATCCGGGCACCCGCTTTGACACCGCCCACCGCATCGCCGCCACCAGCATGACCTGTCATGGGGAGGAAATGGACTTCACCGGCAAGCTCACCTTTGGCGCCGGCGTCGGCGACGCGCCCGACGACTGGTACAACGTCTATACGCACAGGGAGACCGGCGGACTGGGTGCCCTCGCCTACATCGTCACCTTCTTTGGCACCCCGGCGCCCGGCGAGGCCGAGCCCCACGCCATTGTCTATCACGACTTCGAGGAGTTTGATTCCGTGACGCTGTCGACGCGGTGGGAGTTCTACAAGTGGTCGGCGGAGCGGGGCATCCACGGAGACCCGATCGGCGAGGGAGAGGTGCGCATGGTGCGGATGCGGCCCTACGATCCGTCATTGTTCACGCGACCGGACGGCGCCGTCGAGGCCACGCTCCCCGGTGGTTAATCGCCGAGGAGAATCGCGTCGTAGTAGTAGCCCGGCTCCTTGCCATAACCAATGCCGGGGGTGAGTTCCACCCACCCCTCACGGTCGTATTCGCCGCCGCCGTCATTGTCGTTGTGGATCAGGCTGATGCCGAGGACGCGACCCGGCCGGAGTTCGACCCCCGGCAGGACCGCCGCCGGCAGCCGCATCTCGTAGCGGATCGTTCCCGCCTCCTCGTCCACCGCGATGGCCAGGTCCGTGCGGTCCTCGACGACCGACGCGATGAAGCCCTCCGGGTACTGGGTGGCATAGACAAGGTCCGAGCCGTCGCGTAGCCGTGCCACCTGAATCTCAAAGTCGTTGCCGTCGAAGGTCTCGCCGGGCCGCGCGTCGTTCTGCCCATCGATCGCCACCTGGAGCGAGTCGTGGTTCCAGACGACATTGCTCGCGGGAAAGTGCAGGGCGTCGTCGCGGGCCTCGACGGCGAGGTACAGCGCGTCTTCGTCGTAGGCAAGCCAGCCCCGGAGGGCGAGGTCATCCGGCCCCTCGGTCCGGGCGGGATTGAAGTCGACCTCGGCAAAGAGTCGCGGGGCGAGGTTGGGTTCGCGGCCTGTATGTTCGGACAGGTCTCCGTCGATCGTTGGGGGCGTGCCAACCCTCGGCACGGGCATCAGCCTCAAGGTCTCCGTCGTCACGACCTCGGTCCCCTCGATCGTATAGATCGCCTCGAGTCCGACCGGTCCCGCGTAGGAGTCCGGCCCCAGGGGAAGGTCGATGGCGAAGCGTCGTTCCTCCCGCTCGGAAAGGGACAGACTTGGGACGCTGCCAAAGACAAGATCGGGGATTGAAGCCCACCGGAGGGCCCCGGTCGCTGTCGTGTCCCGGCGGTTTGTGAGGCAGATCTGGAGGGTGGGGTTGTGGAGCTGCAGATCCTGCAGTGGCTCAAACCGGAGTTCGATCGGCTCGACAACCTGAAGGGGCACGAAGAAATCCAGTGTATCCGCATGACGGAGATTCCCAATCCTCCACCGCGTATAGACAGTGCCGGACGGTGTCCCGGGGCGTAGCGTCAGGCTTTGCTGCCCATCGTTGTTGGGCGCGATTTCGTATTCGGGCCCCGGCATCAGGCGGAGGCTCGCCCGGGCATCGAGGCCGGTTGTCCCCCCTTCCACCCTTGTCGTTACGATAACCCCCGCTGGCGCCGGGTCGTGCCGGATCGTAATGCCCCCCACATCGTTCCACGCCCCGTCCAGACCCGTGACATACACGGGTTCCTGCGTGATGGTCATGCCGAGGACGCCGTCGCGCGTGCGCCGGACGGCCCATTCGCCATTCATCCTGGTGACGGTCACGTGCGCGGCTCCGGTCTCGAGCTCAACGGTGACGCTTTCGCCCTCCTTAGACCAGAACACGCCCACGAGAGCCCGTGCTTCATCCCGCTGCCGAAAAACATAGCCATCGACGGCCGGATCCGGCCGCACCTGTGCAACGAAAGCCGCGTTTCCCAACTGCTCGACCATCGTCCGGTGCGCCGCGAAGGATGGCTTCGGCGTGCCGTTCATGCGCGCGAGTCCACGAAAGCTCGTCGCATCCTCCGTTCTCGGATCGTCGGTCCAGTCCTTCAGCGTCAGCTGGAACACCCGCTCCATCCCTAGCGCCACCCACCGGACGGAGCTCTTCACGATTCGCTCCGCCTGAATCTGGTCACCCACTCCCGCCGGCCCCGTATAGATGCCCGTCTCCGTCAGCCAGAGTGGCCGCACGTGGTTGTACTCCTCCATGACTTCGCGGAGCGCCTCGACCTCGTGCCGTTGCCCCTCCGCCGTCGGGTTGTTTCCGTAGGTATGGTAGGACAGGGCGTCGAAGTGCCCGGCGGCACCGTTTTCGAACATCGCGCGCAGAAAGCGGTCGTCCGCCCCGGCCAGCGCTCCCGCAATGACGACCGCCTCGGGATCGGCCTCCTTGATGCGGCGATGGGCCTCGCGCAGGAGCTGTGTATACACAACCGGGTCCGGCTTCGGCGACCAGAAGGGCAGGATGTTCGGCTCGTTCCAGACCTCCCAATGGCGGACGTGTTCCTTGTACCGGCTGACAAGCTGGAAGGCGTACTCGCCAAAGGCGGCGATCTCCTCGGCGGTTTCCGGCGCGTGCCCCTTCCACGCGGAACCATAACAGAGGATGACCACTGCGCTGATGTTGTCTTCACGGAAATCATCGATCGCCCGGTCGAAGGTTTCCCACTCCCAGGTGCCGGGTTCCGGTTCTGCGACCGACCACCAGAAATCGCGCCGGTCCCACCGCGCACCGCTCAGGATGTAGAGGTCGAGAAACTCCCCCGCCTTCCCCGCCGCCTCGGGATCCTTCGCCGCGTGGCTATACGGGAACCCCATGATGCCAAAAGGCGATGGCTGGCCACCACGGGCGGCGGCGACCGACGAAGATCCGAAAGGGACCGCCGCCGGGGAAGGCGACGCCGCGCGCAGGACAAGAAGAAGGCACAGGATTCGAAATAACATGGAAACCCCTGCGGAGGAGAATTCCGCGAGGGTTGATGGAGGGGAGGAAAGGTTCAAGCTTAGAGTCGGGCGAAGTCAGCCGTCCTCGTCGCCATCGCTGGGCGCGGGGGCAAAAAAGCCGAGGTCACCGTCCGCGGGCGAGGAAGCCGCGACCGCCGCGGGCCGCCGCTGGCGGTGCTGTCCCGCCAGTTGGCCACAAGCGCCATCCACATCGAGAGCCTTTGACCAGCGCACGCTGACGGTGAAGTTCGCCCGCGCCAACCGCGCCACGAAGGCCTCCACCGCCTCGTTCGAAGGACGCCCGTAGGGCAGCAGCGGACTCGGGTTGAACGGGATCACGTTGACCTTGCAGGGGATCGGGCGGAGTAGGACGACCAGTTCGTCCGCGTGCTCCGGAGCATCATTTACCCCCGCCAGCAGCACATACTCGAAGGTGATGCGCTTGTGGCGCGAGAAGGGATAGTCGCGGCACACGCGCAACAATTCGTCGAGCGGGTACTTGCCCGTGATGGGCATGACTTCCTCCCGCGCCTGCTGGTTCGATGCGTTCAGTGACACGGCGAGGCAGGCTCCCACACCCGACTCCGACAGCTCGATCATTCCCGGCAGGATGCCGCTCGTGCTGACGGTGATGCGCTTGGGCGAGAAGTCCTGCCCCTCCTGATCGACCAGCAACCGGATCGAGGGGATGACCGCCCCGGTGTTCAGCAGCGGTTCCCCCATCCCCATATAGACGATGTTGCGAAAGTTCGCGTCGGGGATTTCCGCCAGCAGATGTCGCCGGGCAAACAGCACCTGGTCCACGATCTCGTCGGTGCGCATCTGGCGGAAGAACCCGTTGTAGCCAGTCACGCAGAAACGACAGTCCACGGCGCAGCCGACCTGGGAGCTGAGACACTGCGTCCAGTAGTTGCGCTTCGGGTCGTACATGAGGACCGACTCGACCTTGCGTCCATCCTCGAGCTCGAAAAGGAACTTGAAGCTGCCATCGGCGGAGCGGCGTGTGACCGCCACGGACTTGACCCCACCGAGCCGGGTGTTCTCGAGGAGCCATGCCCGCAGGTCCGCCGGCAGATTCCTCATCTCGTCGAAGGACCGGGCTGCCTTCTTCTGCACCCAGTGGAAAAGCTGCCTGCCGCGGAATTCGGGGAATCCCGCGCTGGCAAGGAGCGCCGCCATTTCGTCGCGGCCCATGCCCCGGAGGATCGGCCGGTCGTCTTTCTCTTCCATCATCACTTGTCTATACAGGTTGCTGTCAGGGGGTGACGAGCTCCATGCGGCTGAAAAACTCGTTCATGGCATCGTTCGCGTCCTGCCGCGTGGCCTGCTTTGGATCTGCGTCCCAGGTGACCGCGGCGACGATCATCCGTCCGTTGTGTTCCCCGCGGACCACCAGCACGCCGAGGCTCACCCCTTCTGTCACCGTCCCCTCGTAGGCCTGCTCCCTGAACTCGACCCCCTGGTAGGTGAACGTCGCGGCCTCGCCCGATTTTGGAAGCCCCCGCATCAGTTCCTCCTCCGCCGCCGTGAGCGACTCCTGGCCGAGGAGGTCACTGATGGTGCGGCGTGGCGCCTCCACCGAATAGAGGGTAAACAGGAGATTCTGCTCGTCGTTGATCAGGTGGACCACCGGTGTGGTGCTCAGGCCTTTGCCCATGGGGCTGATGGCGACCACCTGAAGCCATTGGTACTCGGCCCAGCCTCGTGGCTTGTCGACGGTGATTCCCGCCGCCTCGCTGCCATAGGTCCGGCTGGCTGCGGACGCCACGATCGGTTGGCTGAGCCGGGGGCGCACCTCGACGGTGCTGAAGACCGCCGTCGCCCCGACCAGCGGCAGGATCAGGAGCGCCGCCCCCAGCCACGATCGGACGGGCCCCGGCCCCTTGATCGTCATCAGGCAGGTGGCCACGATGAACATCAGGCCGACGAGCGCCACAGGCCCCCCAAACCACATGGGAAGCTCCACAACCGGGGCGGTCGCGAGCGCTGCCCTGGCAACCACCAGCAGCCCCAAACCGAGAAACAGAAGCCCGTAGAGAACGGAAAAAAGAATCGCCACGATGCCGGACCAGCCGGCGCCCGTAAGAAGGAGCAGCCCAACCAGCACGATCGGGGCGTGGAAAAACATCGCGAGGGCAAGCGGCGTCCCGCCGAGGAGCCAGCCCGCGGTGGAAAGGAGGGCGAAGAAGAGCCAGGCAAATCCCGCCACGCGACGGCCATACTCGCCCGGGTCGGAATCCTCCTCGGGCATCTCGGGAACGAAACGGGGGACGCCGTCGGGGCCGATGGCCGGATCGCCGAGGTCGCCATAGGTCTGCTGGGCATAGTTGGGCCCTCCCGCCGGAGAAACGGGCGGGGGAAGGGCGCTCATGTCCTGGGAGTCCCCGGCGCCAAAGGGGGGCGGGGGAGGGGGCTCCGGTTCCATCGGCTCGCCACGCTGCAAGTCCTTGATGGAGGGGGCCCTGAAGCCTCCCGATTCGTCCCGGGCATCCAACGGGGGTGGCCCGGCATCCTTGACGCGCCCCAGTCCCATCGCGGCCACGTCGGGCTGGCGAACCATCGGGTCGCTTTCCTGGCGCGGCCTTTGGGTCACGCGGGCATCCGGATCGTCGAGATCCGCTCCGGGTATGGGCGGCATTGGGCCGCTCTCGTCGCCCGCACCCGAACCCGAATCGATCACAAACTCGTGGGCCGATTGCGCCATCGGCGGGTCGCCATAGTCCTCTGTCAAGTTCGGCGGCTCGATGTAGCCTTGGTGGGTTTCCGCGCCATAGAGCTCGCCTTCCGGCCCCTGGGGCGCCTGGTGATACGGGTCCTCGTAGCCATACCCCTCCTGGCCGTATCCCTCCTGGTCGTACCCCTCCTGACCATAACCGCCGGGCTGATCCCCGGCGTACTGCTGGCCGTGGTCGTAGTAGCCCTGCTCTCCGTACCCCTCGGGGGGGGGATACCCCTGCTGCTGGGGATCATACGCGCCATACTGCTCGTCGTAGTAGGGCTGCTGGTTCGGATCGTTGGCGTAGTCGTGGCCGGCGGCGTATTCGTCCGGGTTCGTTCCCTGGGCGAAGGGCTGGCTGAATGCTCCCTCCGCGGGAGGCGGGGGCGGATACTCTTCCCCCTCTTCGGGCTGTCGCCAATCCCGACCGGGATCGCCGTCGGGGGGATACCCCCCCACGGGGCGGTCGGAGAAAAACTGCATGTAAGGCCGCATCAGGGCCTCCGGCATGGAATGTCGGACCACCGCTCTCGCGCGCACACCACCATGGCGATACAGCCTTGCTATGTCCCCTCCTCACCAACGACAATCGAAAAACAAGTGGGACGTCTGCCTCGCCGCTGTCCAACCCCCCTTGCTTCAGCCTCTTTCCCCTTCCCCCGGAGCAGCCCACGCGTGCCCTCGATTCTGGATCGCCTCCTCGACCTTGAAAAGAATCCCGCCGCGCGTAGCTACTCCGACGGGGAGTACAATCTCGAACGGTTCCGCGACTGGGTCGATTCCCTCGGGGCGCCCGACCGCCGCCTGCGCTTCCTCCACATTGCCGGCACCAAGGGCAAGGGCTCCACTGCCGCCATGATCGAGGCCATGCTCCTCGCCAGCGGCTTCTCCACGGGACTCTACACCAGCCCCCACCTCCGCCATTTCGGCGAGCGGTTCCGCTTTGATGGCACATCCTGGTCCGAAGCCGAATTCACCTCCGCCCTCGAGCGCTTCTTCGACCGCCTCACCCCCGGGCAGCGCGTCGGCCTCGAGGCGCCCCACTCCTTCCGGACGGTGTTCGAGACCCTCACGGCTCTGGCCCTCGATGGCTTCGATGCCCACGCTCTTGCCCTGCCAGCCGGCAAGCCACACGCCGTCGTCTGGGAGACAGGCCTCGGTGGACGTCTCGATTGTACCAACATCGTCCTGCCCGAGATAACCATCATCACCACCATGGGCATGGACCACGTCCGCATTCTTGGCGATACGATCGAGAAGATCGCGACCGAAAAGGCCGGCATCATCAAGCCCGGCAAGCCGGTGATCGTTTCGCGTCAGGTTCCCGAGTACGCGTCCGCCGTCCTCCGCGTCATCAGCCAACGCGCCAGCGAACTCAACGCCCCGCTGATCCGCGCCTGGGAACACAACCCGGTCATCTCGGCGACGCCTTTGCCCAACGGCCAACGCCTTCAGGTCCGCATGCCCGACGGTGCCCTGTATGAGGCCGAGATTCCCCTCCGCGGCGAATTCCAGCACGCAAATGCGGAGGCTGCCATCGCGGCGGCCTGGACGTTTCTCTCCCGGCAGGGGCTTGATCCCGCCCCGGCAGGCCTCCTGGCCGGATTACAGGGCACTCGATGGGCCGGTCGCCTCGAGGTCGTCAGGAACGCCGAAGGCCTCGAACTCGTCCTCGACGGCGCCCATTGTCCTCTCAGCGCGAAGGCCCTCGCCGCCGAGATCCCACGCCTTTTTCCTCCCTTTGCCGACCGCGCCTTCCTCCTTCTCTTCGGAATGCAACGGGACAAGGACGCGCGGGCATTCCTGCGGGCCATCCTGCCCGCAGCGACTGCAGGCGCCTTCCAGGGAATCCTGACCTACCCGGTGAGCGGCCCGCGATCCGCCGACCCTCACGACCTGGCCGTCGCCTGCCAGGAGCTGGGCGTCCCCGCCATCGCCTGCAATTCCGTGCAGGACGCCGTCGGCCAGCTCCGCGCGGCCGGCCTCCACGGCCTCGCAACGGGCTCTCTCTACTGCCTCGGCGCCATGGCGGACCTCTGGAGGACTCCCGGTGAACCCGGCTGACATCGAACTCCTCCACGAGGAGCCGGAACCCACCGGCGACATCGTCTATACAATCCGGGTGCCCGCCGCCGGCCAGCAGCGCCGCTATCGCCGCGATGCGGCGACCGGGAACCTCCAGTTGATCGATGGTCCCTGGATCGTTGGAGGCCACGACATGACATCGATCATCGGCAAGCGCGTGCGCGATTGGCTCGCCGCCCGCGGGTGACTGTCACGACGCCGGTCCGTCCGTGTCAGGAGTCGCGTTCGCATACTGGTCCTCGGGGAACGGGGGAATTTGCCCGAGATGGCGCGGCTCCGTCCCCGACGGCGGCACGACGACCATCCCAATGCCCCCGCGCTCGAGCCACACCTTCTCAAAGTCCTCCACAAGCCACTGGCAAAGGTAGCCCCGGCCGTTTTCCCCCAGCGCCGAATCCGTCGTGATCACGCGCCCGTCATCCGTCACCCCATTCAGGGCCACGATGTGACCGCCCATCTTCGGATAGGGCGGCGCGACGAAGGGGCCCTTGCCTGTCATCGAGATCGAGCAAAGGATGACCTTGTTCTCCTGCACGGCGGCCTTCACCTGGTCCCAGGTGCGAAATCTGTCTATGTAGACGGTGAAGCCCTTCTGGGCGGCGACTCCGATCGTGCGCGGCCAGACCCCCGGGTGGCGGTACTCCGCATCGTAGGTCCAGGGCAGCAGGTCCTCGAGCGGCAGCGCCTTGCCGTAGTACTCCATTGCGGTGGCGACCGCCGCCGTCTGGCACCGGTCCGGCGTGGCATTGCCCTTCGAGTCCTCCTGTTTCCGCAACGGCAGGTCCATGACCGGAACCTTCGTCAGCCCGTAACGCGGGGCGCCGTGCGATGACCGCAGTTCCTCCGAGGGCTCGGTTTGTGTCACCACCACATGCAGCCTTGGCAGCTCCCCGAGCGGCGACGTGCCCTCGTCCCTCACTTCGAATCGGAACCAGGAGGCGCTTTTCTCCAGAATGACGTGGTCGATGGCGTTCTTGCCATGCTCGAACCGCGGCCACTCGCGCTCCAGGTCGGTATTGATCTCCACGTCGCCCCAATGGCCCGCATACAGCCACGGCGACTCGTCGCCATTGGGAAAACCCGTCTGCACATACAGCCGGAATCCCTCGCCCTCCCCCAGCCGGGTCATCCAGGAATAGATCATCTCGTCATAGGGTAGCCCCGCGTCTATACGCCCCGTGCGCCAGACGCCGGCCTCGCCGGTTGGCTGGAAGTCCCCGGGCTCGATCCACGTTCGGGCATCGACCGCGTCGAGGACGGGGGTCGCTCCGGCCAGCGGCTGGGCGAACAGCCAGCTGCCGACGGCGAGGGAGAGCGCGAGCAGGGAGGACGGGCGAGGCATGGGGAGACTCCTTTTTGATAAATGGAGGATGGCCATGGAGACGGTTTCCTCAAGGAAAAGCCCACCTGAAATGCGCGTCAGGCCCTTGGCAATTTGTCTATACGTCTACTTGCGGGCGTCCGAGACGACAAGCCGGGCGACGGCCATGCCCTCGCGAATGGCGCGCGCCACCCCTGCTGGTGTCGGGTCCGCCTGGCGCAGCAGGTACACCCCACCGGCGCCCGTCAGTCGCGCGGGCGACTCCACCGGCCGTCCGGTCCCCGCGCTCGTCGCTGGCGCCTCCGGCAGGTTGGCGTGTCGCATCACCGTGCCCTCCCGGAACGTCCGGTAGCCCGCCGCCTCAAGCCGCGTCGCCAGCATCTCCGCGAACCGCTCCACCTGTGCTTCCCGCCAGGCAAACCGCCTGCCCGCCGGCGGCGCCTCCATCCATGCCTGCACGGTATGGCGCGGCTCCGCGTCCTCCTGCTCCGTCTCGTGTTGTCTATACGACACGAGGAACGATGGCGCGGGGGCGGGCAGCCGCCAACGGTCAAGGAACAGGTCTTCCGTCCGCGGGCACGACCCCGACACGATCATCATGGGGTGCCCCTCGCGCCAGGCATCCTCGTGCCCGATCTCAAAGCCAAGGTAGGTCGGCAACGGTTGGAAGCGCGGGATGCGCAGGCGGTCGCGCCCGTCGAGGTCCTCGGGAAGGCACCGACGCAGGTCCTCGGTCCGCCCATCGGTGGAAACCAGAATGGTTGTCGCGAGGGTCTTGAACCCGTCCCCCGCCACGCGGCGGACGGCGCCGTTGCGCAGTTCGATGCGTTGCGGCCTGGCCTGGCGGATCACCGGAATCCGCAGCAGGCGCACCAGGTGCAGCATAGCCGTGCGGAGCGAGGGCGTGCCCGTTTCCAGCGTCCAACCGCCGGAACGGAGAAATTCTCCCAAGGCAGCGAGGCGCTCCGTGGCGGGCGCCGTCGAGGGGACCCCCGCGAGCAGCCTCATGGACGCTACCAACGCCCGGGTGCGCGCATCGTCGAGGCGGGGCATGCCCCCGCCCATGGGCCACCGCAGCCGTCGTCCGGCCGCCGGTATCGAGGCGCTTCTCGCCGTCTTCGCCAAGCGCCCCGCCCGCCGAAGCACCCCACCCATCACCCGCGCGTCCCTCCTGTTCCACTCGGCGATTCGCCCCAGCAACTCCTCCGTGTTCGGCGTCACGTCCAGCGCCGTGTTGTCGTCGAAGAGCAGCCTGCAGATGACGGCCGGCCGGGTGAGTTCGAGGAAGTCCGCCAGGCGCTGGTCGACGAGGCTGAACAGCTCGGCAAGGGCCTGGGGCGCGGTGAGCAGCGGCGGAGGGGGAAGGACCCGTTCAGCTCCCCGAGCCCGGTGGAGATCATGCCCATGAAGAGAGCCCCGAGGCCGGCCACGGCACGACCCTCGGTCCGGTTGCATACCGTGT
>CAYQTO010000109.1:0-12451 GCA_964420455.1 uncultured Candidatus Sumerlaeota bacterium
CGGCGATGGCACGGGTGACCGCCTGGCGAATCCACCAGGTCGCATAGGTCGAGAACTTGTAGCCGCGCTGGTACTCGAACTTGTCCACCGCGCGCATCAGGCCGATGTTCCCTTCCTGGATGAGATCCAGGAACTGGAGGCCGCGGTTCGTGTATTTCTTCGCGATGGAGACCACCAGCCGGAGGTTCGCCTCGACCACCTTCATCTTGGCCTCGTGGGCCTGCTTTTCGCCCTCAACGATGCGCTGGACGATGATCTGCAGTTCCTCGTAGCTGTTGCCGCCTTCCTTCTCGAGCCGCTTGATGTTGCGCTGGGCCATGCGGATGCGCTTGTCGAGCTTGATCAGCTCGTCGAGCGACTTCCCCGTCTTCTTCTCGAGGGCCTTCGCCTCCGGGCTGTTTTTCTTTGTCTTGCGGACCGCCCGGCGGAGTTCCTCCTCGCTCAGCATCGCCCTGAGGATCGTCGACCGGATTTCGTTCTGCGCCTTGTCTATACGCGCAAAGAGGTCCTTCACCCGCTCGGCGATCTGCTCCACGATGGAGAAGTTCAGGTCGATCTTGCGCAGCAGTTCGTAGATCTCCGTGCGCAGCCCCTCGATGCGCTCGCTCGCCTCACGGCGCTCCTCCTCCTCCAGCGTGGGGTCCTCCAGCGCGTCCAGCTTCTCCGCGATCTCCTCATAGTGGTTCAGCACCAGCCGGAGGTTATCCAGGATGATCTTGATGAATCGGGCCCGCTCCTCCGGGTCCGTTTCGTCCACGTTCGCCCGCAGGATGTCATTGAGGTTGAACTGGCCGGTCTCGATCTTGGCGTATATACGGCCGAGCTCCGTCGCCGTGGCCGACGCCCGCGCGATCGCCGCCATGATCTGGTGGCGTCCCTTCTCGATCTCCTTCGCCAGGTACACCTCCTCCTCCCGCGTCAGCAGCGGCACCTTGCCCATCTCCATCAGGTAAAGCCGCACCGGGTCGTCGATCCGGGCGTTGTCCGCCGCATCCTGGATCACTTCCTTGCGGTAGTCGCTCGACTCCTCGTCGTCGTCCTCCGACGCCTCCACCCGCTTGAAGTCGGGCAGCTTCTGGCGCCGGGTCCGCGGCTCCTTCTCCTTCTTCTCCTCTGGCGCGTCCGAGTCCCGCTCCTCCTCCTCCACGTCCTTTTGGTCGAAGACCTGGATGTCCAGTTCCTGGAACTCCTCCAGGAGCTCTTCCATCTGGTCGGCGGTGAAGTCCTCGGGCATGCGCCGCGAGATTTCCTCGTAGGTCACATGGCCCCGTTCCTTCGACTCGGTGATGAGTTCCGCGAGGCTTTCGGAGTAACGGGGAGTGGAATTCTTTTTCATGGGCTACCTGGGTCCTGTGATATCGGACGGAAAATGTCCGCCATGGGCCCGCATTCCCGGACCCGGACGGCATGCTGGGGAAAATCCTTCCTTGTTGGGGGACAGTCTGGGCGGGGAAAGCCGGTCAAATGATGCAATCCTGACGCATGAATGGGCGTACTCCACCCTAATCAATTGTCAAATGCAAACTCCATACCGTTTCCGCCTCAATAACCGCCAAAAAGCAGTCCATTACCGTCATTGAATTCCTTCCCCCATCCACCATATCCTTTCTCACAGTTCTCTTCGCGAGGTCCCCGAACATGCCGCGCCGCGCCTTTACCCTTATTGAACTCCTCGTCGTTGTCGCCATCATCGCCATCCTCGCCGCCATTGCCGTTCCCAACTTCCTCGAGGCAATGACCCGTGCCAAGGTCTCCCGCGTGAAGGCCGACCTCCGCACCGTCGCCACCGCCATCGAGTCCTACACGGTCGACTATGGTCGAGTGCCTTATGATGGCGAGCCAGGGCTCCCCCACCACGGATGGGTCAACTCCATGGCACGCCTCACCAGCCCCATCGCGTATTTCTCCACCATCCACACCGACCCCTTCCAGGACCCGACCTTCCCCAACACCACGCTCCCCGGCCACAGCCACTACCTCGATCCGGTCAATACGAAGAACCACTCCTACGACTATGGCTCGGGCTACTGGCACGGGATTCACCTGGGCCAGTCGGCCAACTATGTGCGCAACTTTGGCCTGAGCATGTGGAAGATCGGCAGCGCGGGTCCCGACCTTCGCTTTGAGAACGATGGGTCCTTCTATGGGATGGAGGAGATCTACGACCCGACGAATGGTACCGTGTCGGACGGCGATGTTTATCGGGCGCAGCGGGGCCAGCTGGACTAGCGGCGCGGGCGCCGGCCGAAAATCCGCAGCAGGCCGGAGGCGATCATCCCGGTGAGGCCGGAACCTGCGTGCTGGCGGACGGGAGCCTCGGCGGTGGCGGCAATGCCGGCGCACGGGCGATGCTGGAGAGCGCGGAGCTTGCGCGGCAGCCGCGGCCTCGGCCCGCCGTGTTCGAGCGCAGCCTGGTAGCCATCGCGGGCCCCAACGAAATCGCGGGCGGCAAGGAGGAAGTCGCCGAGGCGCTCGTGCCAGTCGGCGCGGCTGGGCTCGAGGTGAAGCGCCACGCGCAGGCAGCGGGCGGCGCGCTCGTGGCGCCCGGCGCGATGGAAGACTTCCGCAAGCTCGCCGCGGACGGAGGCGACGTCGGGGAATAATTCGACGAGGGCGGCAGCGGCGTCGGCCTGGGCAACGGCGCTTCCCAGGCGGGTTCCCGCCTCGAGGAGGAGGCGCCAGGGGCCGGCGACGGCGGCATGACGCTGGGCGAGGCGGTGGAGGTCGCGGAGGTGCTGGTCCGCGAGGGCATCGCCGGGGCCGAGACGGGGCACGATCGCCCGCAGGCGTGTATAGACAGCGTGGTCCTGCGGGTGATCGAGGGCGAAGCGGGCCTCGTGGGCGATTTCCCGTTCCGGCGGGGTGCGGGCGAGGACGGCGAGGCGGCGGGCGGCGAACTCCGCGGCGGGCAGGTCGCCCAGGCGCCGCCGCACCCGGAAGAGCGGCTCCCAGGGCGCAAAGTCATCGGAAGTCTCCTCGGCGAGGGCGGTCGCCACTTCGTCGGCGGTCTCGAGATCGTCGGTGGCGAGGAGGCTTTGGAGGAAGCCCAGGGTGGCATCGAGGTCAAGGGGGCCCTGATCGCGGGCCCGGGCGTAGAGGTGGAGGGCGGCCTCGTGATTGTCCCGGGATGTATAGACGCGTGCGAGGGAGACGAGGGCCTCCGGGCGTTCGGGATCCTCCTGGAGGGCGCGGCGCCAGGCCTCCTCGGCGGAGACGGTCTGGTTGCGGGAGGCGAGCAGGCGGGCGAGGTCCTCCCAGGCGGCGGCGTTCTCGGGGCAGGCACGCGTGGCCTCCTGGAGGAGGCGGAGCGAGACGGCGTATTCCTGGCGCCGGGAATGGAGGTCGGCGAGGCGCCGGCGGGCGTCGGAGGCAAGGCGGCCGGTGCGCTCGGTGGTGACATAGTTCCCGAGGAGCTGCTCGGCGCGGTCGGTGTCGCCGGAGTCGGCCAGCCGCAGGCCCAGCAGTCCGGAGAAAGCCGGGTACGGCGACGCCTCAAGAAGCAGATCGAGAGCGGCCTGGGCGTACTCTGCCGCCGCCTCCGAATGGCCGAGGCAGGCCTCCGCAAGACGCACCGCCTCGTCGAGCGCAAGGTGGAATTCCGGGTCCTCGCGCAGCGCCCGCGTCAGAAAGAGGAAACCACGGTCGGGCCCTGCCAGTCCCTGCTGGAACGCATGGGCCCAGGCAATCCCGATCAGATAGTTGCGAAACGCCGACGGGAGGGTGGTCGGCACCCGGGCCACCAACCGGGCCGACGACGCGGAACCGGTCAGCCCCTCTACCAGCCGGCCAAGGGAAAAGAAGAACTCCGTATAGACCTCGCCGGGGGTGCCGTCGATTTCGTGGGTCTGGACCACGTCGCCCGATTCGAGCGCCACCAGCTCCATGCGGACGTACAAGGTGGAGAGGCTCCATTCCGCGAGACCCTGAAGCACATGGGTCGCTCCGGAGGACGCCAGCGGGAGCGCACGGAGCTGCTCGACGGTCCAAAGCGTGTTCGTGAGAAGCCAGCCCTTCTTGCTTGGATCGGAATCATTCTGGACGATGAAATTGTGGAGCAGCGTCCCTACACCCGGTAGCTGATCGATCCGCCGCTGGAGAAAGATCGAAAACCCCCGGCAGATGTCTGCCTGGCGCTTTGTCGAAGGCCGGGCCGCCACCGAAAACGGCAGCAAGGCCAGCACACACGAAGGTTTCAGGTCGTCGAGATCGTCCATGAGAAGCCGCGAGGGCGGCGAGGGGTCTCCCATTCCCGGCCACCACGGGTCATATGTAGGGTTGAGGCGGGATCCCTCAATCGATATCTTGGGTGCGTGGAAAGGGCTTGGCTTGACAGGACGTCAGCATATCATGATGTCTTGATATCCAATCTTCCCCAAGGGCTTCCCCATGTCTGAACCCGCTTTGGAGACCAAACTCCCTCCCTTTTTGGAGACCCTCGGCCAGCGCGCCATCCTGACGGACGGCGGCATGGCGACGATGATCTACAATAAGGGAGTGTTTATCAACCAATCCTTCGAGAACCTGAACCTCGCCCGGCCGCACATGGTAAAGAACATCCATCAGGAGTTCCTTCGGGCAGGGGCGGAAGTGCTCGGGACGAATACCTTCGGGGCCAACGGGTTTAAGCTCTCGCGTCATGGGCTGACGGATAAGGAGAAGGAAATCAACCTTTCCGGGGTGCGCCTTGCCCGGGAGGCGGCCGGGGGCGAAGCATGGATCGCCGGCGTCATGGGCCCCCCGGGGCGCGACCTCGAGGGGACCAACGAGGCACCGCCCGCGGAGGAACTTCGCCGCGCCTACCGGCGTCAGGCCGAGTACCTCCTCGAGGGGGGCGTGGACGTTCTCTTCCTCGAATCCTTTTCCCACCTGCCGACCCTCGCGCTCGTGGTGGAGACCGCGAAGGAAGTCGCCCCGGACATGCCTGTGGTGGCGATGGTCCTGGTGGGCGAGGACATGAAGACACGTTTCGGAGACGACCCGCGCCAGATCGCAGAGGCATTGAATGGGAACGCGGCGGAGGTGGTGGGGCTGAACGACGGCCCCGGACCGGGCATCCTGAACAAGGTTCTCGAGCAGATGGAGCCGCACCTGAAGAAACCGGTGGCGCTGCTGCCGGGGGCGGGACTGCCGCTGGAGCATGAGGACCGGCTGCTGAGCATGGCCACGCCGGAGTACTTCATGGAGTTGCTGCGCCGGGCGATGCACAAGGGGGCGGTGCTGCTCGGCGGATCGTCGGGCTGCCACCCGGAACATATCAAGGCGATCAAGTCATCGATCAAGATGCTGCAGCCGGGGGCAACGACGGCGGTATCGGCCGGCGGCGAGGAGCGGCGGGCGCGCCCTACGACGGTGGAGATGAAGGTCGTGGGGACGCCATCGAGATTGCAGGAGAAGCTGCAGTCGGGGCGCTTCGCCGTGAGCGTCGAGATCGACCCCCCCGTGGGAACGGAGGCGGAGAAGTCCCTCGAGGCCGCCCAAGTGTGTGTGGATTCGGGCCTCGTGGACTGCATCAACATTGCGGATGGCCCCCGGGCGACGGCCCGCATGGGACCGATGGACATGGCGATGCTCCTCCGGGCCCGGGTTCCCGGCGGCGAGCCCATCGTGCACTTCTGTTGCCGCGACCGTAACATCCTCGGGATGCAGGCGGACCTGATCGGAGCGAACGCCCTTGGGGTACACAATATCCTGATGATCACGGGCGACCCGCCCAAGCTCGGCGACTACCCCTTCGCCACCGCCGTGTACGACGTGGACGCGATCGGGGCGCTCAAGATCGCCACGAACCTCAACAACGGGCAGGACCTTGCGGGAAACCCGCTCAAGGGTCCGGCGACGCAACTGTTCCTTGGTTGCGGGGCGAACCCCGGCGCGATCGATCTCGACCTCGAGGTCGCCCGACTCGAGCA
This sequence comes from uncultured Candidatus Sumerlaeota bacterium, assembly GCA_964420455.1. Classification (GTDB taxonomy): domain Bacteria; phylum Sumerlaeota; class Sumerlaeia; order SLMS01; family SLMS01; genus CAYQTO01. The sequence continues at coordinate 5,910 of CAYQTO010000109.1, forward strand.
GAAGGTTGAGGCGGGCGCCTGCTATATCCTCACGCAGCCGGTCTATGACTCCGAGCTGTTTTTCCGTTTTCACGACCGGATCAAGCACATCAAGGCGCCGCTGCTCCTCGGGATCCTGCCGCTGGCCAGTTACCGCAACGCCGAGTTCCTGACCAAGGAGGTACCCGGGATGCACGTACCGGAGCCCATCCGTGAGCGGCTGCGAAACTGCGAGGACAAGGACAGCGCGCGCGAGACGGGGATCGAGATCGCCCGCGAGGCACTCCGGGAAGCGCTCCCGCATATCCAAGGGACGTATATCATGCCGCCGTTCAATCGGGTGGAAAGCGCGCTGGCGGTGCTCGAGGTAGCGCGCGACCGCATCCAGGCAGGCCAGCCGGCCGCCGCCGGATCCTGACACCCATGAAAGAAAGCCCGCCCGCCCACAGAGATCCCGATCCGCTCGACGGACGCGACCCTGACGACCTTGATGACGAGGACGACTTTGATGACGAGGCGGGGCGCACGCTCGAGACCTCCCTCGTCCAGAAGCTCCTCTCGCCGCTTTACCTCGTCCTGCTGGTCGTCTTCGTTGGAATCTCGATTGTCCCGTTCCTCATCCTGTACACGGTGGGCTGGATGATCTGGGATGTGAGCACGAACTACTAGTCGGGGGGTGGCCGATGCGGTTGGCGATCCTGTGTTCGTCGGATGCGGGGCGGCTGAACGAGGCGCAGGAGTTTGGCTTCGATGCGATCCAGCTGCGCGTGGGGCCCGAGTACCCGATCGATCCGGTGACGGGTAGCCTGGACAAGGCGCACGAGGTGGCGCGGGATCTCAAGCACCGCGGCCTCGCGGTCGTGGGGCTTGGCTGCTACCGCAATGTGCTGGATCCCGACCCGCAAGTCCGCGAGGCCGACCGCGCCCGCGTCCGCACCACCATCCGCATGGCCGCGGAAGTCTTCCAAGCGCCGGTCGTCAGCGTCTTCGCGGGCCGCCACCCGGACCTCACCATCGAGGAGAACATCCCCCTCTTTCGCGACGCCTGGGAGCCCCTCGCCGACGAGGCCGGCGCCGCCGGCGTCCGCCTCGCCTTCGAAAACTGCACCATGTTCCGCGGCTACCCCCTGCGCGGCATCAATATGAGCCACAGTCCGCATGCCTACCGGCTCATGTTCGAGGCGCTCCCCCACCCCGCCCTCGGCATCGAGTTCGATCCCAGCCACTGTGTGAAGCAGCGCATCGGCATCTCCGCCTTTCTGGACGAATTCCGCGGCCGCCTGCTGAGCTTTCACGCGAAGGACCACGAGCGATTGCCGGAGATGGAGCAAATCCATGGATGCTTCGATGTGCGTTGCTCGCGGGATCGCTATCCGGGGCGGGGGTCCATCGACTTCGTTGGGGTGTTCCGCAGGCTTGGCGAAATCGGCTATACGGGCCCCATCGTCATGGAGGCGGAGCGGGATGCCGACGCCGTGGACCCGGAGACCGAGCGGCGCCTGAAGCGAAGCAGCGCGGCGTACCTCCGCGAGTGCCTCGGGAAAGCGGCGGCGAAGCCGGCCCCATGAAGGACCAATCGGCGGAAGGAGCCGGCCCGTTCCCCTGGAAAGCGGTGCTGGGCATGACCGCCCTTGTGGCAACGGCGCGCTTCGCGACCCTCGGCGAGGAGTCGCCCTGGCTCGACGAAATCACCAACTGGCAGATCGCCAGCGAACACGGCCTCGCGCCACGGACCGGCAGCGCCCACCAGGCCACGTATATCAGCCAGGCGATGGGCATCGCCCTTTTCGGAGACACCCCATGGGGGCTGCGGGCGTATGCGGCGGTATTCGCCACGGCGGCGGGATTCGCGGTGGTGGCCGCGGCGGGGCGGCTCGCTGGCGCCACAGGCGCGCTGACCGCCGGACTTGTCTATACCCTGCTGCCGATTGCCCACTACTACGGCCAGGACGCGAATCACTACGCACCGCTGCTGGTCGGCGGAACCCTGGCCGCCATCGGTGTTCCCCTCACGGTGGGCTCCTCCCCCGGGCGATGGCCGTGGTTGTTGGTGTTGCTGGGTCTGCTCGGGGGAACCTGGCTGTTTCACCCGATCGGGCTGCTGGCGGCGGCGGCGCTGGCACTGGTAGCTTGGGGGTGGCTGTTGGCGCACTCCGATATTGTGCGTCCGTCGGCGCTTGAACCGCGCACGGCACGGCTTGTCTATACGCTCGTGGGACTTGCGCTGTTGCTCGCGGCGCTGATGGCCGGCGGCGACAGGCTTGCGGCGCTTTGGAATGCCCCGGCCGCGGGGGGGCGCGATCCCGGCGCCGATCCGGAATTCTGGGCGCTCTTTCTTGCCAGCTACTTCGGAGCCGTCTATCTTTATAGCTGGGCCGACATCCTCCTCGGAATCGCAGGCAGTGCGCTCGCCCTCGCCGGAGTGGCAGGGCTGTGGCGCGGGGAACATACCCGCTGGTGGGCGGTCGGAATCATGGGGACGGTCGCGCTCTGCGGCGGAACGTTTCTCGTCATTTCAGTAAAGCAGTACTTCTCCCCAAGATATACAATCGGCATCACGGGGCCGCTCGTGCTCGCGGTCACGATCGGGGCAATTTGGGCCTGGAGGACAACCGCCGGTAGAATCGTGGTGGTGGTCGCCGGAGCCCTGTTTCTCTGGCGGGCGGGCGTGTGGCACGCCACGCGGCTGTCGGGCGACTTCCAGCCCTCGCACGAGGCAATCGCATGGATTGGCGAGAACCTTCCGCAGGGCGGCGTGGTTGTGACCCGGCACCGCTACTCTTCCCTGGCGACGCGGTTCCTGTGGACTCGCGAAGGCCTGCCTCCCGACGCCCTCGTCGCGGGGACCCACCGAACCGGCAGCTCGGTCCCCATCGTCCAGCAGATCCGTGAGCTCGCCCAGGACCATGAAGTCTGGTTCGTGTCCCTTCTGGAGGACCAGGAGCGAACGGCGTTCGCCTTTTCCCAGTGGCTGGACGGGCACACGGAGGTGATTGCGTCGTTTCCCTCGAGCGCAGCCGACGCGTTTGTCCCGATCGACTGGGGGATCGACGTCCGGCGGGTGGTCCGCATGGAGCCCCCGGCCTGGCCCCGGCCGGGAAATGTCGTGTCCGACGCCGGGCCCGAGACGCGCATCGACCCTTCCGCGCGGTGGGAAGGGCAGCCGGCACTCCGGCTGGAGCCCGGCGCCAGTGGCGTCTATACGATCCCACCGGATGGCGAAGGAGCGGTGGGCATCCAGGGGGTGCTTCCTCCCCTCGGGCTGGCCGTGCTGGTGCTTTCGCAAGCCGATGGCACGCCCCACTTTTTCGCGTGGTCCAACCCGTCGACCAGCTTCCTCCGGGAGACGGTCTCCCTCCGCGGGGCGAGCGCCACCACCGCCCATCGGCTCGAGGTCGTGGCTCTTGGCGGCGACGAGGGCGTCCATATCCTCACGATCGGCCCTGCCAATGGAGGGGCGCGTCCGCTCCACCGACTCGAGCCCCTTCTGATCGGCGAGGAAACGTCGTTCGCAATTGGGGCCGACGGCGACCTGGCGCCCGGACCCATGCCCCTCACGAGGTCGTTGACCTTTCCCCCGGGGCGGACCGTGGTGCTCCTCCAGACCGTCTATACAGACGGTCTGGGTGATCGCCTGCTCGAGGTGATGCTGGAGGAGGGCGGGCGCACGTCGCGCCTCGGGCGGGTCAACTGGCTGGCCATGCCCAGAACGATGGGTCGGCTCCTGCCTCCGTCTTCAGGGGAAGCCACCCTGCGGTTGGAACTTCGCCCCCAGGTTTCCTTTCACCCTCGCGGCGCGGAACTCACCATCGGGCCGACGGTGATCCTGCTGGCGGAGGAAGCTCCATGACGCGTGCAGAGAGATGGGCCGTTGGTCTCGTCGGTGCGCTGGCGGCCGTGTCGCTGGTGGCAGGGCTCTGGCGCGCGGCGCCGGACACGGTCGACGATGCGTATATCACCTTCCGGGCCGTGGCGAACTTCCTCGACGGCGAAGGCCTCGGCTTTAACCCGGGCGAGCCGGTCGAGTGCTTCTCCAACCCGTTGCTTGTGCTGCTGTTGATCCCCTCGATGGGGATGGGGATCCCTCCCGAGGCATTTACCTTCGTGCTCGGGCTGCTGGCCCACGCCGCAACGGTGATCGTGGTGGGGCGGGCGGCATGGCTGCTGACGGAGTCCCCGGTGATGGCGTGGTCGCTGGCGGCCGCGGCGCTGGGATGGTTTCCGCTCCTGTACTATGGCGTGACGGGCCTGGAGACAGGGCTGTTCGCGGCGTTGATCGTCGCCGCTGCGTGGAGGGCGGCGGGCGTGGGCGGTATAGACGCCGTGGGGGCACTGCTGTGGCTGGGGGTGGCGCTGTCGCGGCCCGAGGCGCCCCTGTATCCGCTCGCGATGGGGGTGGCCGTGCTGGCGGTGCTGCGGGGGCGCGACCGCGCGGTTTCCTTCGGCTGGCTCGTGGCGGTCGGTCTTGTCTATACAGCATTTCTTGGCCTGCGGTGGTGGTATTATGGCGAGGTGGTACCGAATACCTTTCACGCCAAGCCCCCCGGGTCGGCGGACCTGGACCCGAACACTTCGGCGGCCTGGGCATCGATGCAGTATGTCGGCCTGTTCGTTTGGATTCTGGGTGGTGCGGCACCGCTGCTGGCGGCGTGGGGAGTCGTTGGGGGGATTCGCGACTGGAAAGTGGCGGCGTTTGCGGCACCGCTCGGCGCGGGGCTTTTCTTCGGCGTCTATACGGGGGGCGACTGGTTTCCGGCCGCCCGCTATTTGGTACCGGTGGCGCCTGTGATACTCGTGCTGGCGGGAGCGGGGGCGGCGCGGCTGCCTGTACGGTGGCGGGAGGGGTCCGGCGGCGCGCTCCTGGCAACGGGACTCGCCACGACGGTCCTTACCGGATCAACGACGGTCCTCGCCGAATTCATCACCCAGCGCCCCTACTACCCGTACCATGTGATGAACAGCCGGGACGGCCGCGAGACGGGGATCTGGATCAGGGAAAACCTGCCGCCGGAGGCAACGATCGCTGCCTACCGGATCGGGGCGGTTGGGTACTTTGGCGACCGGGAGATCATCGACCTGTTCGGGTTGATCCATCGCGACATTGGCCGCGCCGTCGGCAACGCGGAGGGCTACCATCCATCCCAACGATTCGGGGCGGACGTTCCGTCTATACGCGATGCGGTGCTTGCCCGCGACCCCGATGCAATCCTGCTCGTGGCTACTGCGCGGTTTGCCCAGCCTCCCTCGTTTCCCCTCTATGGGAAGACCTGGATGCTGGTAAGGCGTTTCCCGCAGGGACGCGACCAGGAGTTTGTGCTCTACATCGACGCGGCTCTGGTGGGCGTTCAGGGCGCCGCAACGAGCGCCTCTTCACCCGGTTCCGGCAACAACTCGTAGAAGAAGTTGCGCCGTCGCGGGGTGAAACCTGCCTCGGCGACAAGCCGCCGGAGCATGTCCTCGTTCATGCGGAAATTGGCCCCGGCTGCGCGGACGACATTTTCCTCGATCATGATCGAGCCCATGTCGTCGCACCCATAGAAGAGCGACACTTGGCCGATGCGGCCGCCCTGCGTCACCCAGGACGACTGGATGTGCTGGATGTTGTCGATGTAGAGGCGGGCAATGGCGGTCGTGCGGAGGTAGTCCCAGGAGCCGACCTCCTTGAGGTCGAGGCGGTCGGCGAGGGCGGTGTGCTCGGGCTGGAAGGTCCAGTCGATGAAGGCGGTAAAGCCGCCGGTCTCGTCCTGGAGTTCGCGATAGCGGCGGAAGGTCTCGACGCGTTCCGCCAGGGTCTCGACGTGACCGAACATCATGGTGGCGGTGCTGCGTCCGCCGAGCTTGTGCCAGGTGCGATGGACGTCGAGCCATTCCTCCGTGTTGCACTTGCCGCGGGTGAGTTCTTCGCGGACGCGGTCGACGAGGATCTCGGCGCCGCCACCGGGAATGGAATCGAGGCCGGCTTCCTTGAGCGCTGTCAGCACCTCGTCGTAGGAAAGGCGGTTGATGCGGGAGAAGGCGTGAATTTCAGGGGCGCTGAAGCCGTGGATGTGGATGCCGAATTCGGCCTTCATCCACTGGAGCATGTCGACATACCAATCGAGCTTGAGCTTGGGGTGCATGCCTCCCTGGAGGAGGAGCTGGTTGCCGCCAAGGGCCTGGGTTTCCTCGATTTTCTGGCGGAGCTCCTCGCGACTGAGCACGTAGGACTCCGGGTCGCCGATCTTACGATAGAAGGCGCAGAAGTCGCAGGTTGCGAGGCAGACGTTTGTGTAGTTGACGTTGCGATCGATGATGTAGCTGACGACACGCGAGGGGTTGAGCTTTCGGCGCATGGCGTGGGCTGCCATGGAAAGCTCGGGCAGATCGGCCTCGTGAAAGAGCGCGAGGGCCTCCTCGTCTCCGAGGCGTTTGCCGGCGAGAACGTCGTCAAGAATGGTAGTCACGGACTGGGTCATGATCGCGGTGGCTGCTCCTTGCATGAACGGCCCTCAGTGTGGCGTCCAAATGCGGGAAATGCAAGGCTGACGCCAGCCCGTGGGGGGGCAGCCGGGCTAAAGGCGTTT
>CAYQTO010000110.1:0-12411 GCA_964420455.1 uncultured Candidatus Sumerlaeota bacterium
CTGCTGGGGACGCCGGTGGGGTTCTATGTCTATACGGCGCCGCTGATGTCCCACGCAACGTCCTTTGCCACGGTGGGGGCGTTGATCTGGGGGTGGCACCGGACGCGGGGTGGGCGCACCTGGCGGGAGTGGGCGCTGCTGGGCGTGGTGGCCGGTGTGATGGTGATGGTGCGGCCACAGAACGCGGCGTTTCTGGTGATCTTTCTGGTGGAACTGGCATTCGTTCCCCCGCGTGGGCGCGAGGAGGTGAAGCGGCTTGGTCTTGGGATTCTCGTGGCGGCGGCGGGGGCCGTGGCGGCCTTCATCCCCCAGATGATCGTGTGGGAACGTCTGTATGGAAATCCGCTCCAGCTTCCCAAGGTCGAGGAGATGCACTGGCTGGAGCCGGAGGGGTGGCGGGTGCTGTTCAGCAGCTACCATGGTCTCTTGGCGTGGTCGCCGGTGCTGGCGTTGGTGGTGCCGGGGTTGGTGGCCGTGGGACGGCGCGACCGTGTGCTGGCCTACGCGATGGGGCTGGCGATCCTGCTGCAGTATTACCTGAACGCGGCGAACGAGATCTGGTGGGCGGGGGGGAGTTTTTCAAACCGGCGCTTCGTGAACTGCGGGGTGCCGTTCCTGATCGGCCTCGCGGGTTTCTGGGGAATGCTGCGGCCGTGGCTGGCGGGGTTGGTGGCGGTCCCGCTGGCCGGGTGGAGCTTCGCATTGTGGATGACGGAACGTGCGGGGCGCATCACGCTGGGGCCGTTCGAGCCGTGGTCGGGCTCGTTCTTCGAACGGGTGGGGGCGACGCTCTGGCCGTGGGAGCTGGCAACGGCGTCGTTCGGTGATCTTGCGGGGTTTGGATGGGGGACGCGCCTTGTGCTTGTGATGGGCGCGAGCGCGGCCGTCGTCCTCCTTTATCAGAAATGGTCGCGGCGGGTTCCAATGGGCGTTCTTCGGGGAACGGGTGTGGCGATCCTTGTCTATACGCTTCTGCTGGCGCCGGCCCTGACGGGGCTGGCGGCCTGGCGGACCACTGCGCCGGATCCCGCGAGCCTCGACCCCCGCACGCCGGACCGCAACATCTCGCTCTACAGCGGCTACACGGAGTACGGCTTTTATGCGATGGTGACCGATCGGGTGGAGGAGGCGGTGCTGGCGTATGAGATCGCACGCCGGCTGATCCCGGAGGCGTCAATTCCCTATCGGTACCTGGCGACCTTGCACCTGTACAAGCTGGAGGACCCGCATGGGGCGTTCGATCTGGCGGAGCAGGCGCTGGACCGGGACCCGGCCTACCGCATGGCGGCGCGGGTGTACCGCGAGGCGGGGGGACGCATCCTCGAGTCGGAGCCGTGGCGCGGGGAGGAGATCTTCGAGAAGGTGATCGCCCGTACCCGCGAGGCGGGAATGGAGGAGGATGCGGAGGAGTTGCAGGCGATTCTGGATCGGGCCCGTTCCGGCAAGGAGTAAAAAGCAGGAGGAGCCGAGAGGGAGTCTTGCGCGAAAGGGAGCGCGATCAGAGGCCCTTCATGAACTGATAGACCTGCTGGGGCTGGGTGTCGTTCTGGAAGGTAAAGTACTGGTTCTGGGAGTCGTTGCGCAGGACGACGAGGGTGGGGACGCGGGCAATGCGGAGGCTGCGGGCGAACTGGAGGGCGGAGGAGTCGCTGACGTCGAGGAAGTAAATGGTGCGGGGAGCGAGGAGCTGGATGGCGTCGGGGTGGAGGAGGTAGTTGCGCTCGAAGAGGCGGCAGAGTTCAACGCGTTCAGAGCGGGCGTAGATAAGGACTTCGCCATCGGCGGCGAGGGTCTGCTGGGCGGCGAGGGGGCTGTAGCGCTGCCAGTCGACCCGGGGGGCGGGGGCGGCCTGCTGGCGGGCGACGGCGGCGGCCTCGTTGGCCGGGGCGTTGGGGTTCATGATGAGGTTGCCGGCAAGGCGCTCGCGCGGGAGTTCCTGCGACGAGAGATTGTTGACCGGGTCCTGGACGTTGATCTGGAGGCGGCCGTTGTAGAGCTGGGATTCGCCGGTGGCGAAGACGGAAGTGCCGGGCTGGGTGAGGTTTTCCACCGGCAGGTTGCTGCGGTTCCAGTAGACGATCTCGAGCTGGCGGTCGCCTTCGCGGAGGTAGATGATGTTGGGAGCGCCGGAGGACCAGGACGCACGAAAGTCGGCAACCGTGCCGCGGACCGAGACGAGGTTGCCCTGGAGCCGGAAGAGGGTCTCGAAGTCGGAAATCTCGAAATAGCGGTTGAGCGCGCGGGGGTTGGTGACCTTTCCGTCGGCGGTTTGGGGAAGGCGTCCACCGGGGAGGAGGAGCTTGGAGGGGGAGCCGGTGTTGGGATACCCCTCGATCCAGATCTGGGTGTCGGACTGGACCTTGACCTGGAGGCGGCCGCGGTAATCGATGACTTCGCCGCGGGCGCGGACCTTCGTGCCCACGGGGGGCAGACCACGGTCCTGGAAGAGTTCCTCGGCGATGTCCGACCAGAAGATGACTTCGAAGACTTCGGGCTGCTCCTTGAAGATCAGGCGGAAGGGGCGCTGGTCCTCGTCCGGGACTTCGACCTTGCGAATCGCCCCATCGACGATGAGGGTCCGGCCGAGGTCGTTGTTCGTAATCGAGGTCGCCTCGACAACGTTGCCGGGCTGCTGGGCGACCACTGGGACGGCGGCGGCGAAGAGAAAGATGGAAAGCAGGAAAAGGACGGTCCGCATAGGGGTTCTCCTGAAATAGAACAAGAGGTTAGCAGAACCGGCAGCCTTCGGCAAAAAGCAAGTGATCATGCCGTGAATAAACAGTGAATTCCGATGGCGGAATGCTTTTTGGCCGTCCGGAGAGCGGAGCAAACACCGATGGCCATGGATTTTCGACCCCCCAGGGAGCGTTTGGAACAGCTGGCCGATCGGGTCGTGGAGGCCTTGGAGAAGGCAGGGGACGTCGAGGTCCTCGACGCGGACGGCGTCCGGGCGGTGGTGAAGGCAACGCTGATTGAGAACCTTCGGGAGGAGTTTGAGTTGGAGCGCGAGGCGTTCGAGATGCTCCGGTCCCACGGGCAGAAGATCTACGAGCAGAACGCGGACTTCCAGAAGATGCTTCTGGAGGGGAAGAAGATCCTGGCGAAGAAGCGGAACTTCACGCTGTGAGCGCGGGTGAGCCGTCGGAGGTCGGGGAGTGGTTCCGGCGGACGGGGATCGGGCTGGGGCTGCTGGCGAACGATCATTACCGGCGCGATGGGCTGGTGCTTGTGGCTTTGGCGGTACGCCGTATGGTGACCTGGCGGGCGGCGGTGCTGCTTGTGATGTTTCCGGTGGCAGCGGCCGGGCTGGTGTACGAGTTCGAGCTTTCCGCGCGGAGCCTCTTCGACCTCGTCCAGGCCCTGGTTCTGGGGGCGGCGCTCGCGGCAGGGGCGACGTTGTTCAGCCGCGAGCGCGAGGCGGGCACCTTCGAGTTGCAGTGGCTGGCGACCGGGTCCGAGCGCCAACTGCTGCGGCTGAAGTTCCTGTCGCTTCTCATCGGTCTTCTGGTCTTGGCGGGGGCGACGACATCGGGGGCCGTGTCGGTCGATGGCGAGTGGGACCGGCTGCCGACGTTCCTCTTCTTCGCGATCACGACATCCTGGTTCGTGTTGGTGGTGATGGCGTATATCGGGACGTACCTGACGCAGAGCTGGGCGGCGGGGTTATTGGGAGCGGCGCTTCTCGGGGGGACCTACGCGTATTACCTCGGATCAACGACGATGTTGAATCCCTTTCTGAATCCGGTGAAGCCGGAGAATTTCCGTGGCGACCTGCCATTGGTGGCGAACCGGGTGTTCCTGATTTTAACGGTGCTTGTGGTGACGTCGGCGACGGCGCGGCGGCTGCGGCGGGCACTGTAACCGAGCCCGGTGCCTCGGGGTGTGGCCCGCGACAACGGTGGGCCAAACGGGTCGACTTGAGGAAGAGTGCCAACGCGGGCGTGCGGGTACCTGTCTGTGCCTCAGAGGGGAGTGCCTTTGGTCTTTGTCCATGCCGTCGAGGCGGGCGTGAGGGAGCCGTTTCCCTTGCCGTGGTGGATGGTTTCCAAGGCTGCATTCGCCCATGGCGGGTATGAACTTTTCCGAGGGCTTGGCGGAGTTCGATCGGTTTCTGCGGGCAGAGAAAAACCTCAGTCCGCGGACGCGGGCGGCTTATGCCCACGACCTTGGGCAATTCGCGGCGTTCCGCTGGCCGGAGGTCCCGGGAGATGGGTTGCTGGAGGATGTCTCGATCGCCGATGTGCGGTCGTTTCTGGCGCACCTGCGCGAGGACCGGGGTCACAAGCCCGCAACCATGGCCCGCACCTTGTCGTCGTTGCGGGCGTTTTTCGATTATGCGTTGGAGCGTGAATGGCTCGAGGTGTCGCCGTGCACGGGGCTGGAGCGGCCGCGTCCCCGGCGCAAGTTGCCGGTATATCTTGGGGTGGAGGAGCTCCGGCGGCTGGTGGAGGCGCCGGATGGGGAGACGACCGGGGGCAAGCGGGACCGGGCAATGCTGCTGCTGATGGCGTTCGCGGGGTTGCGGCTGCAGGAGACGGTGGGGTTGGACGAGCGGCACGTGAGTCTGGAGGCACGGGCGATCCGGGTGCTGGGCAAGGGGAGCAAGGAACGGCTGGTGCCCCTTAACGAGGATGCGGCGCGGATGCTGGCGGAATGGATGGCGGTGCGGGCGCCGGCGGCGGGGGAAAAGGCGCTGTTCCTTAACCGCCGGGGGACGCGGATTTCCGGGCGGATGGTGGAGAAGATCGTGGAGAAGCACGCGAGGGCGGCGGGGGTATGGCGGCCGGGCCTGTCACCGCACAAGCTGCGGCACACGTTCGCGACCATGCTGCATCACAACGACGTGGACCTGGTGGAGATTCAGGCGCTGCTGGGGCATGCGTCGATTTCCACGACGCAGATCTATACGCACGTGGATCGGAGGCGGCTGCGGGAGGCGGTGCGGCGGCTGGACGACCTCGCCCGGGGGACGGGGGGCTAGTTACTTGCGGCGCAGGAGTCCCATGGGGGTGCACTCGGCACCTTGACCAAGGGGGTTGTCCTTGAGGGCAGCCTCGACGAGGGGGCGCCGGACGCCACGGCTGGCACCGAGAACCCAGCTGCCGCCGACGTCGTTGACGTCGACGATGGCGGTGGGCAGTCCGCAGAGGCGATAGAGGGCGGTGGCAACGCCGTCCGGGTCCTTGGGGCCGAGGATGACGCAGTCGGGCTGGAGGGGCGACGTGGTGGCGGCGTCGATGGTGGCGGCCTGGGGCCCGGCCACGCGATAGAAGTCGCCCTTGCGACCGGCGAGCTTGCCGATGGCGCCGGCACCGGCCGCCAGCCAGATGCGCCAGGCCCCGCATTCGTTCACCGCGCACTGCATGCTGGAGGGACGGCGAAGCCCGATTCCGTAGGGGACCTTGGCGACGTAGCGCCACAACACGCGCGCGGTGAAGCCGATCCGGATTTCGTTCTCGGGGATGGCGCGTCCCTGGGTCACGGCCACGGCCTTTTCGCTGATGAAAAGAATGTCGCCCGGGCGGGCATGGGGCACCGCGTAGCGCTCGACCACATGGGCGAGGTTCGATTCGCTGGTGAGCACGGGGGTGCGCAGGGGAATCCGCAGGTAGTCGCGATTGCGGAGGCGGATGGCAAGGGCACGGTTGGGGTTGGCCTGGAAGGCGGGCTGGGCGGGCGACAGGGCGATCGACATGGCCGAGTCCTTGGCAGGGTGGGATGTCACGACAGCGCGCGCCGAAGGATTCCACACGGTCAATGCGATTCGCACCGCTTGTCTTGACATCGGTTTGCGGGGCCCCGTGAATCCTCGGCTTATGGCTGTTTTGCCCGCCCCCCGCTCCTGTTCTGTCGACCGGCCCGCGCTGCTGATCGGGATTGTGATGATCCCGCTTGCGGCGACGGGCATCCTCGGTTCGGGAGCCTATGCCGCACGGATGGCGGCGCAATCGGGCCCGGCGCCCCACAGCACGGAGATTGTCCGGGCGGTGCTGCACGGCGAGCGCGACCGCCGCGAGGATGGCGTCGCGGGGATCATCTCGCCCGCCTCCTGGGACGACGACGAGACCCTCCACGGGGGAATGATGCCCCACGAGGGCGCTGCCCCCGCCGGTGGCCCCGACGGCCTTGTCCTCCTACCCGCCGGCCCCCCCCGCAACCGGATCGAGACCCGCCCGGGATGTGGAATCCCCCATGCCCGACCGGGAAACCGAGGCCCCCCCGGAGACCTCACATGAGTCACGTGCCCTGGACGTGGTCCCCCTACAGCGGGGGATCCTTCGGGCTCGGGATGGTGGTCTGCCGCGGCGAGGCGGCCGCCCGCATCTGGCTTCCGGCCAAGCGGGCGGACTCGCTAAAGATGATGAAGGAAATGGCGGACTTCTTTACGAGGATGGGCGCGGACCGGAAGCCCGGCGGAGCGGCGGAAAGCGTCGCGCGCCGCATCGAGGCCTACCTCACCGTGGGCGGCGACCTGTCCGACATCCCCCTCCATCCCCCCGAGGGAAGCACCTTTAACCGGCGCGTGCTCGAGGCCTGCCACGCCATCCCCTACGGCCAGGTGATCACCTATCGCGACCTGGCGGAGAGGGCGGGCAACGTTCTGGCCTCGCGAGCCGCCGGCACCTCCATGGCGCGCAATCCTCTTCCCCTGCTGGTTCCCTGCCACCGCGTGATCCGCACCGATGGTGGGCTCGGGAACTACGGCGGGGGCGAGAGGATGAAGCGCCGCCTTCTGGAGATCGAAGGAGCAACCGTCCCGAAGCGTTCCCACTGAGCCCCAGCGCCCCCCACGGGCGAAGGCCAGTCGGACTCCCCCCGCCCGCCCCCCGAGAGGAGCCATCCCCGGCATGTTCCCCAAACTCGTTTCCGCCGTCTTTGGCAGCAAGCAATCACGCGATCTCAAGCGGCTCCGGCCCACGCTGGAGGAAGTAAACGCCATTTACGAGGAGCTCGCGTCGATCAGCGACGAGGAGCTTCGCAACAAGACCAACGAATTCCGGCGCCTGCTGAACGTGGGCCCCCGCTTTTCCCGGAAGAACGGCCTTCTGGTCCATCACGAGCCCGCGGAGGAGTTCCTCCGCACTCACCCCGACGTGAAGGAAGTGGCGTTCGTGGGGACGCGGCGCGACGCCCTCGAGGGGGATCTGGTGGCGTGGGTCGTTGTCAGGGAACCGGACCGGGTTGGTGACGACCTGGCCACACAGGTGCGGGGGGGCATGGCGCGACTGGGGTCGAACCTGGCGCTGCGCGCCGTGCAGTCCGCCGGGGGCGGCCAGCCCGACGAGCGCTACGCCGACGCCTACCAGCCCAAGTACGTCTACTTCGTCGACGAGTTGCCCCGCCGGGAGATCGACGGCGAGGAAAAAATCGATTTCCCCAGCCTCTATCTCGCGACCGAGCAAACCGACATCGACGACTGGCTGAGCGTGAAGTGGAGCGAGGTGGAAGCGTCGCTCAAGCGCGAGGAGGTCTATACGGTGGACGAGCTGCTTCCGGAAGCCTTCGCCGCGATCAAGGAGACCTGCCGCCGGCACCACGGGAAGAAGTGGATGGCCGGCGGTGCGGAGGTCACCTGGGAGATGGTGCCGTTCGACGTGCAGATCATGGGCGCGGCGGCGCTGGCCAAGGGCAACATCGCCGAAATGGCCACCGGCGAGGGCAAGACGCTGACGGCGACGATGCCGTTGTACCTGCACGGGCTGACGTGCCGCGGGTCGCAGCTGATCACGGTGAACGACTACCTGGCGAAGCGCGACGCGGAATGGAACGGGCCGATCTTCGAGTTCCTCGGCATGACGGTGGACTGCCTGGACAAGTCGCGGCCGAACACCTTCGAGCGCCGGTCGGCCTACGGGGCGGACATCACCTACGGCACGGTAAACGAGTTCGGGTTCGACTACCTGCGTGACAACATGGCGAGGCACCGCGGCGAGCTGGTGCAGCGGGACCACTACTTCGCGATCATCGACGAGGTGGACTCGGTGCTGATCGACGAGGCGCGGACGCCGCTGATCATCTCGGGCCCGGTCCAGCGGGCGACGGCGGAGTACGACAAGATCCTGCCGCCGATCCGAGACCTTGTTCAGAAGCAGAACATGCTGGTCGCCCGGCTGGCCAAGGAGGCGGAGGAACTGCTGGAGAAGGACGACGACGAGTCGCGATGGATGGCGGGCTACCGGCTGCTCCAGTGCTACAAGGGCTCGCCGAAGCACAAACGGTACATGAAGCTGCGGCAGGAGCCGGGGAACCAGCGGCTCCAGGAGAAGCTCGAGCTGCAATTCCTGGCGGAGAAGAAAATGCCGGGGGCGGACGGCGGCAAGCGCCTGCGCGAGCTGGAGGATGAGCTGTACTTCCTCGTCGACGAGAAGCACCGCCAGATCGAGTTGACAGAGAAGGGCCGCACGGAGCTCTCGCCGGAGAACCCCGAGTACTTCGTGGTGAGCGACATCGTGGACGAGTTCGCGATGATCGAGCAGAACGAGGAGATGAACGAGGAGGAGAAGGAGGAGGCAAAGCGGGAATCACGGCGCCGGCACGAGAAGAAGGGCGAGGAACTCCACGCGATCAACCAGCTGCTGCACGCGTTCATCCTCAAGGTGCGCGACATCGAATACGTGGTGGAGGACAACAAGGTCGTCATCGTCGACGAGAACACGGGCCGCAAGATGCCGGGCCGGCGGTGGAGCGACGGCCTGCACCAGGCGGTGGAGGCGAAGGAGAACGTGAAGATCGAGGCGGAGACGCAAACCCTCGCGACGATCACGATCCAGAACTACTTCCGCCTCTACGACCGGTTGTCGGGCATGACGGGCACCGCCGAGACGGAGGCCAGTGAGTTCCATTCGACCTACAAGATGGACGTGATCGTGATCCCGTCGAACCGGTCGACGGAACGGGTGGACCTCAACGACCTCGTCTACCGGACAAAGCGGGCGAAGTATGCCGCCGTCCTGGAGGAGGTGGAGCGCCTCCACAAGATGGAGCTCCCGGTGCTGGTGGGGACGACGAACGTGCAGGACTCGGAGAAGTTGTCCCGCATGTTCGATTCGAAGAAGCTGAAGCACAACGTGCTGAACGCGAAGAACCACGCCCAGGAGGCGCACATCGTTGCGGACGCGGGACGGCCGGGGGCGATCACCATTGCGACCAACATGGCCGGCCGCGGGACGGACATCAAGCTGGGCGCCGGGGTGAAGGAGCCGCGGGAGGACGCGGATGGGCACCCGTGGCCCGGCGGGCTCCAGATCATTGGCACCGAGCGCCACGAATCGAGGCGCATCGACCGGCAGTTGCGCGGGCGCGCTGGCCGCCAGGGCGACCCTGGAACCTCACGCTTCTTCGTCTCCCTCGAGGACAACCTCATGCTCTGGTTCGGGTCCGAGCGCATTGCCGTCTGGCTCGAGCGCCTCGGCATGAAGGAGGATGAGGTGATCGAGAACAAGCTCGTGACCAGCTCGATCGAAAAGGCGCAGAAGAAGGTCGAGATGGTGAACCACGAGCGGCGCCAGCGCACCCTCAAGTTCGACGACGTGATGAACGGCCAGCGTAAAGAAATCTATACGCTCCGGCGCGACATCCTTGTGCGCGACGACGTCCGGCCGGTGATCCTCAGCGTGTTCGAGGACGCCATCGACGCGGAGTTCCGGCTCAACTTCGGCAGCAAGAGCAACATGGGCGACGCGGACATCACCGGCTGGCTCGAAAAAATCCACACGACGATCCTCACGGAGAGCCTGGACGACCTGAAGGAACAGAGCTGGGCCGACTACGAGCCGCTGCACGAAGCCGTGATGGAGCGCATCGCGAGGGCCTTCGACGACAAGATGGAGTCGCTCGCGCAGGTCGACGCCCGCATGCCCGATCGCTTCTGTCGCTTCATCGGCCTCAGCACCATCGACAGCATGTGGCAGGATCACCTGCTGGCGATCGACGACCTCCGCGAAGGCGTCAATCTCCGCTCCTACGGCCAGAAGGATCCCCTCGTGGAGTTCACCAAGGACGCCACCATGTTGTTCGACGAGTTCATGCTGGAGGTGAACCGGAACATCTTTGGGACGTTCTTCCGCGCCCAGCCGATGAGCGAGGAGGAGGCGAAGCGGCGCGAGCGGGAACGGGTCCGGCGGGTGATGGAGCAGAAGGCCTCGGCCGCGTCCCTCGCCGAGGCCCAGCAGCAGCAGGCCGCCGCGGAAGGCGACGAGGCCGAGGCGCGCCGCAGACCGAAGACGGGCCTCCAGCCGTATCGACGGGAGATTCCCAAGGTGGGCCGCAACGAGCCCTGCCCCTGCGGCAGCGGCAAGAAGTACAAGGACTGCCACGGGAGCCCGGACATGCGCGAGCGCGTCCAGCACACCGTGGGCGGCGGCGAGGAGCCGGAAAACTAGTAGCCCCTGCGGGAGGGGAGGGGGGCGCTCAGCGCACCAGGTGAAGGAAGAACTCGCGGTTGCCGTCGGCGCCGCGCAGGGGCGACTCGCACCGGCCGCGAACCGCGAAGCCGTTCTCGACGGCGGCGGCGGCGATCGTGTCGACAGCCTCGCGCTGGAGGGCGGGGTCGGTGACCACACCGCCGCGCGGCAGCCGCTCGAGGCCCACTTCGAACTGGGGCTTGACGAGCAGGATCGCCTCGCCGCCGGGCGCCAGCACGCCGGCGACGATCGGGAGCGCGCGCCGCAGGGAGATGAAGCTCAGGTCTGCGACGGCGAGGTCCGGCGGGGGATCGAGGGGGACGTCGGCGGGGATGCGGTCGATATGGGTGCGCTCGCGGGAGTGGACCCGGGGGTCGCGGGCGAGGCGCTCGTGGAGCTGGCCGCGGCCGACATCGATCGCATAGACGCGGGTGGCCCCGCGCTGGAGCAGGCAGTCGGTAAACCCGCCGGTGGAGGCGCCGAGGTCGATCGCGACGCGGCCGGCGGGATCGACGCCAAAGGTGTCGAGGGCCCCGGCCAGCTTGAGCCCGCCCCGCGACACATAGGGGCAGTCGGATCCCTTGAGGTGGAGGGGGATGTCCCCGGGGACCAGGCGGCCGGGCTTCTCGAGCCGTTCCGACGTTGTATAGACAAGTCCCGCGCGGATGAGGCGCTGGGCCCGCTCGCGGGACTCCGCCAGCCCGCGCTCGACCAGCAACACGTCGAGCCGCACGCGCCCGCTCATGGCCCCTCCTCGCCCTCGATGGGGATTTCCACGGTGACAACGGTGCCGCCGCCTTGGTGGCGCGCGAGGGTGATGGTGCCGCTGTGGGCCTCGATGATGCGGCGGGTGATGGCGAGGCCCAGGCCGGTGCCCTCGCGGCGGCGGGTAAAGAACGGCTCGAAGGCGCGCTCGATCGCCTCCTCGTCGATGCCCGGGCCGTTGTCGCGGACGGCGACCCGGACGGGGGGGCGCGGACCCGTTCCCCGGCCGATGGTCACCACCACCCGGCCGGCGGGCGTATCGCTGTCGACGAGTACCTGGCGCGCGTTGACGAGGATGTTCAGGAACGCCTGCTTGAGCTGGACCACGTCGCCGGCGACCGGGGGGGGCGGCTCGGCCACGATGAACTCGGCCGCGGGCACCGCCCGCCCCTCCTCCCGCTCGTGAAAGACGAAGGGCACCAACTCGCCCAGCAAGGCGTCGAGCCGCACGCTGGCAAAGCCCTCCACCCGGGGGCTTGCGAAGTCCAGCATGCGACGGACGATTTCCTCGCAGCGCTCCGCCTCGCTCCGGATGATGTGAAAATCCTCGCGCATGGGGTCGGTGGGGGGGACCGCCTTCTCGAGATAGTCGGCGTAGGCCTTGATGACGCCGATGGGGTTGTTGATCTCGTGGGCAACGCCGGCGGAGAGTTCGCCGAGGGAGGCGAGGCCGGCGGAGCGGACCAGGCGCTCGTGGGTGCGGAGTTCGTCCTCCTTCTGGGTGTTGAGGAGGCTGACGAAGGCCTGGCCGAGGAGCATGATGGCCCAGACGACGCCGAGGGTGCGGAGGGCTTGGGGCTGCTCGACGGGGCCCGTCTCTCCCAGTTGCAGCAGCACGGCAAAAAGGAAGAGGGAGGTGGCGAGGGCGAAGGCGACCACGTTTTCGCCGCGGGTGCGAAAGAGCGCGACGCCGCGGAGCACCAGGACGATGAAGAGGGGGAAGTAGGTGCTGGTGGCGGCGGGCTCGCGGGCGAGGGGCGGATCTAGGATGTCGAGGCAGACGGCGCCAAAGACGAAGAAGGCATCGAGGAGGAAGGAGGCGAAGACGAAGGGGCGGACCTGGCGGGGAGTGACGCGGTCGCGGGCGAAGAAGTAGTGCTCGGCGGCGGTGATGGCGGCAAAGAAGACAAAGAGGCCAAAGGCCGGGGGCGTGGGGGCGGCGCCGTCGCGGGCCCACACCCAATGGGCTATGGCGAAGAGGAGGACGAGCCACTTGAGGGGCAGGATGACGCGGCGCTCGACG
>CAYQTO010000111.1:0-12403 GCA_964420455.1 uncultured Candidatus Sumerlaeota bacterium
CGTCCGAGGGGGCGATTCGCCGCCTGCGCGCGCGGCGGTGCGTCGTCGGTGGGAGCTGCTAAAGGCCGTGTCGGTGCTCCAGGTGTCGCCGGCAGTGCTCCATCTTGCGCGAAGGGCGCAGGACGACCGTCCTTTGGCGGCGATCGGGGGACTTGTCCGACAGTTGGTCGGTGGGGGACTCGCGACGGGAAAAGAAGGGCGAGCAGTGCGCCCACAGGCCGGCGTGCCGGACCTCGCCCGGGGGGAGCGGTTGGCCGCGTTGGCTGCGTTCGCGATGCCCTCGCTGGCGCCGCGTCCGCTCCGGGCGGTGCCGCGAATCGCCCGGGCCCAAGTAGCCTTCGCGCCGACCGAGAAGCCCTTCAGCAGCCTGCCACCCGGCTAGGGTTCAGGTCGGTTCCTTGGCGGGGGTGTCGTCCAACTCGGGATCGGCGATGGGGATGTCGTCCGAATCGGAGTCCAGGGGGCCGCCCTCCCAATGCACCCACGACCAGGGGACGGGGGGCTCGATGCCCGGTGTGAGGGCAGGGACGAGGACATACTTCTCGCGGGCGACCTCGTCGAAGACGATGCCCTGGCGGTGGTAGCGGGAAATGTGGCCCATGTCGCCGAAGCGCTTGCGTGACATGAAGAGGAGGGCACCGGGGTGGTGGGCGAGATAGGCGCCGATGTCGTGGTGGTCGACGTCGGCGACCGGGTGGCCGAGATAGAAAAGGAGAAAGGGGCGGGGCTCGCCAAAGATGGCAACAGGGCGGCCGCTGGCGGCCTCGTCGTTCATGACGGTGGCGTAGTGGCGGAGGGAGCGGTCGATGGTGCGGAGATGACCGTCGCGCAAGGCAAGGGGGACATAGACAAGGGGAAAGAAGAGCAGCGGGGAGAGGAGGAGACGCCAGCGCCAGCGCGGGGCGTTGTCGCGGAGGGCCCAGTCGACCCCGGCAAAGGCGAGAAGCAAGGCGAGGGCAGGGACCGCGCTGACCATATAGATCGATTCCTTGGCCGGGACGACCGAGAGGATCAGGACGGGGGCGACACCGCTCGCAAGGAGGTAGGCGGGCGTGAGAGAGTGCCGGCCCAGGCGATGGCGGACGGGCTTTTCGAGGAAGCGGAGGAACAGTAGGGAAAAGGGGGCGAAGGCGCCAAGAGTCACCATGCCATAGAACCAGAGGGGCTCGGTCTGGATGGGCGTCGGCTGGATGCGGAGGCGGGCTTCCTCGCGGAGGGTGGAGGAGGCTTCGTGCCACCCGACAGCATCGACGACGGCAAGACACCAGAGGGCGAAGGGGAGAAGACCGAGGAGGTGGGCGGCGGGCCATTCCCACCGGAGCAGGTGACGCCAGCGGCCGCGAAACAGTGGGGGGAGGAGCATCGCCGGAAGGACGAAGGCGTAGGGAACGGGGAACTTGTACATGTTGGCGAGGGCGAGGGCGGCGCCGCCAAGGAGGATGGGGGCGGTGGCGGCGCGCGCCTGGTCCAGACGACGGAAGGCGTGCCACCAGGCCCACAGGGTGACGAGCACCCAGAGGCACAGATGGATGTCGATCTGGCTCTGGCGGGCGCGGTCGAGGATCAGGAGGTTGGTTGCGGCGACGAGGCCGGCGAGGAAGGCGATGCGCCGGTCCGCGAAGGCCTGCCAGGCCCAGGTAGAGACAACAAGGAGGACGGCGATGCCCGCGAGGGCGCTCGGGAGGCGGGCCGCCGCCTCGTTGATGCCGAAGAGGCTGTAGGAGGCGGCCGTGTGCCAGTAGATGAGGGGGGGCTTCTTGAGATAGGGCTCATGGTTGAGGCGGGGAACGATCCAGTCGCCGGTGAGGAACATTTCCTGAGGCGGGTACCCTCGTTGGCCCTCGTGGTCCGTGGCGATATCGCGGTCGATGCCGGGGAGGATCAGCACCAGGGCGAAGAAAACGAGGACGACGATGGAGGTGAGGAAGTTGCCCTGCCAGTTGCTGGTCATGAAGCCGTTCACGTCCGTAAAACGATCAGGTTATCTTTAATCCGGATAGCAAACCCAGACAAAACACTCGAACTTTGTCTGGATTATATTGCGAAACGGGTCAAGAAGATTGGAATCCGTGGACATGCCATCATGTCGTTGCCCCCCGGCGCTCGGTGGCCGGGGGGCAACGTTCCAACGGACGGGGGTGCAAGGGTCAGAAGCGGTTCTCGACGACGACTTCCTCGAGGGCGAGCTGGCCGGGCTTGGGCCAGGAGTCCTTGGTCTTCCTGCCGATGGCGACCATGGGGCCCATGACGTGATCCTCCGGGAGGTTGATCAGCTTGGCGACCTCGTCGATTTCGAAACCGATCATCGGGCAGGAGTCGTAGCCCATGGCCTTGGCGGCGAGCATCAGGGTCTGCATGGCCATGCCGATGCTGCGCTGGGCCTCGTCACGCTGGAGCCAGTCGCGCCCCTCGTGGAAGGGACCCATCCATCCAACAAGCAGGTCGGCAACCTGCTGGGGGGCATTGCGCCAGTAGCGCTGGGGATCCTTCGTCCATGCCTTCGCGTCGGCGGTCATGATGATCAGGAGGGACGCGTCGGTCATTTGGGCCTGGTCGTTGCCGAAGTCCTTGCGGATCTTCATGCGGAGGTCGGGATCGCGAACGATGACAAAGCGCCAGTGCTGGATGTTGAAGCTGGTGGGGGACTGGATGGCGGCTTCGAGGAGTTTCTTCTCCTCCTCGGGGGTCATGCGGTGGTCCGGGTCGAAGTGCTTGATGGCGCGGCGCTGGTAAATCGCGTCGAGGACGTCCATGGCGTGCGGGTTCCTTTGTTGGTGGCTGGCAGCCAACAGCGGCGGCGAGCGGAGCGGGGGCAAGCAAAGGAGCGGCCGTGTGGTCGGAACTGGGGGCGCGGAGTCCGGAGGTACCTCACCCCGGCGGACGGCTTATGTTGACGCCCAACCCCCATTGGCCGTTTACTGCAACTCCCGAAAAGGTGCATAAAGGCAATTAACTGACGTGGTCCGCGAATCTTGGGCGACGGGGCCGACTTATTCCATCGCAGGATGAGGAAACCGCTCATGCAAATTGTGGCCGACCGTAACGACCAACCGCTCGATGCCTCGAAGCCCACCCAGCGAGAGTCCACCGTGAAGCCGGATGGGACCCTGAAACGGCGCCTGATCGAAGGGGTGCAGATTCGCAAACTGGTGACCCATCTCGATCCCCGTGGGTCGGTCACCGAGCTACTCGATTCGCGGTGGGACATCGCCACGGATCCGATGGTCTATACGTACTTTGTCAGCATCCGGCCGGGCCAGGTGAAGGGATGGATCCGCCACACGCACCAGTGCGACCGGGTGGCGATCATCCTGGGGTCGCTCCAGTGGGTGCTGTACGACGGCCGGCCCGATTCCCCCACCCATGGAATGGTGAACGACCTGACCTACGGGACGGCGGACCGGGCCTTGATCCTGGTCCCGCCGGGCGTGTGGCACGCCGTGCGGAACGTGGCGGAAACCGATTCCTTTTTCGTGAACCAGCCGACCCGTGTCTATACGCACGAGGCTCCCGACAAGGAACTGCTTCCTCTCAAGAACGAAATCATACCCTACCGTTTCCGCTAGGATCAATGCCCCGCGTCACGGTCATTATTGCCACCTACAACTGGAGCACGGTTCTGCCGTACTCGGTGGGGAGCGTCCTGCGTCAGACCTTTACCGACTGGGACCTGTGGGTGGTCGGCGACGGATGTACGGACGACACGGCGGAGGTGATGGCCCGATTCGATGACCCCCGGGTGAAGTTCCACAATCTGCCGGAAAACGCCCGGGATCAGGCGGTTCCGAATCAATGGGGGCTCGAGCATTCGGACAGCGAGTACGTCTGCTATCTCAACCATGACGACCTGTATATGCCTCACGCGCTCGAGGCTTACCTCGCATCGGTGCGCGACGACGCGCCGGGCGTCTCGGGCATTGGTGTGATGATCATGGTGGATGGCACGTACAGGCTGACTTCCACCTGCGCGGGAGGATACCGGGCGCGACCAGCGGACTGGGCGACGCCCTCGTGCATGTTTCATCGTCGCGAGGCGGCGCTCGAGGTTGGCGGGTGGATTCCCCTGCGGATCAGCAACAACGTGCCGATGATGATGCTTTGGCGTGGCCTTGTGGAACGCTACGGCCCCTTCGCACCGTGCCACCGGCTGGTCTGCGTGAAGTTCCCCGCGGCCACCCGCAAGGGGGTCTACAAGACCCGCCCCTGTCACGAGCAGCAGGACTATACAAAGTGGATTGAGACAGAACCGGACTTCGAGGCGCGTCACCTCGGGTTCTTGCTGGAGGCGTATTCACAGCCGAAGCCGCTCCCGCCGCCAAAGCTCGATCCGGTCGAGCGCCTCTGGAAGGGCCTCAAGCGGCGCCTCCTCCCCCGGCCCGGAAAGCCGCCCACGCCCTTTGGTCTCGAACACATGAAGTGGGCTCTCAAGAACAAGGGCGTCGAGGACGAGGACTTGACCGGCAGATAAGGAGGCAAGGGGGGCGGAGTACTTGCCTGCAATGGGCGGTTCTCTTGTTCTTCCACGCGCCGGCGCCGTGTTCGTGGTTGCCCCGTGGGCGGATTCCTGTATAGACGATCAATCTCAAAAAAAGGGGACTCATGCCATGCGTCTCGCCGCCGCGCTGGCCCTCGCGCTCATGCTTCCTGCGTTCTCCGTCGCCAACCCCGCGCTTACCTTGATGACATTCAACATCCGCCACGGGCTGGCGAATGACGGCCCGAACCGTTGGGAGCTTCGCAAGCATCTGCTGCTCGACGTCATCAGGGCGCACGAGCCGGACATCGCCGGGATGCAGGAGGTCCATCGGTTTCAGGCGGACTGGCTCGACGGGAAGCTGCCCGGGCACGACTGGTATGGGGTGCCGCGGACCTCGGGGAGCGAGGGGACCGCAGGCATGGACGAGATCGCGCCGCTCTTCTACCGGCAGGGGGCCTTCCGACCGCTCGCCCTCGGGACCACCTGGCTCTCGGAAACGCCGGACGCCTGGGCGACCACCGGGTGGGACGCGTCGATGCCGCGGACGGCGACCTGGGGGCGGTTTCGCGACGAGGCGGCGGGTCGCGAGCTGTGGGTTGTCAACGTCCACTTCGATCATCGGGGGGAAGTGGCACGGCTCGAGAGCGCGCGCCTCCTCGCCCGATGGATCGATGACAACGTGCCCGACGGGGTGCCGTGTGTGCTGAGGGGCGACTTTAATGCGTGGGGCGGGACGAGCGATCCCTGGAAGGCGTTGGTTGGGGAGGGGGGCTTGCGGGACGCGTGGACCGAAGCGCCGGAGACAACCGGCCCGGCGGCCACCTGGACGGCTTTCAAGGCACCGGACCCGGACTCCGGGGCGCGGATCGACTGGATTCTGTGGCGGGGGCCGTTGCGCGTGCTCCGGGCCGAGTCCGCCACGCGCCAGGACGGCGAGCGATGGGCCTCGGACCACATGGCTGTGGTCGCGGAGTTCGAATGGCTGGAGCCTAATTGAGATCATGCAAAAATGCCGGACAGGGAAGGTGCGTTGACAGCATCTTTTGGAGCGAGGGTTACTGGATCGAATGTACAAGGATCAGGAAACCATCCATGACAAAGTGGAATTCGATTTGGGCCTTCGGCAGGGAGGATGAAGCCGGCCCCTGTTCCCGCGAGGCAGGTTTGCAACGAGGGCGCCCGGCACGAGGTTTCCTCGCCGGCCTGATTGCTGGAATGCTCTTCGTCGTTTTCGCGGTCCCTGCGGCCGTGCTGGACGATTTCGAGGACGGTGACCTGGAGGCATTCGGTGGATGGGAGTGGCGTGTGTTTGCGAAGGAGGATCCTTACGCGTTCACCGCCGAGGTTGTCGATTCCCCCGAGGGCCGATCGCTGGTTGCGGAGGGGATCTATCCCGACGACGGCACGGGGCTGACATACGGGGGGCTGACATGTGCGAAGGCGCAGCGGGGCCGCTCGGAGGACCTGCGGCGAAGCTGGGGGATTTCCTTCCGCGCTGCGGCGAAGGAGCCGGGGTATTTCTACGTCCGGCTCGAGCAGGACGGCCTCGGGCACAATTCGTCTAATGTGATCTTTCCCGTCACCGAGCAAATGGAGCAGATCGTCATTCCCTTCGACCGGTTCGAGACCGGGGTGGCCCGGACCTACGCGATCACCTTCACCCGAATCGAAGACGTCCCCGGCGAGCCCTTCTACCTGCGACTGGACGACGTGGAGATCCACGGGACCCCACCGCCTGAATGGCAGCAGATGGAATGGAAGGACGTGGTGACCTGGGCGTCGTCGTTGTCGCTCGGGTGGCAGGACGCACGCTTCGCAAACAAGCCGATGCTGGTCTATTTTTGGAGCCAGTACGCCAGCCCGTGTCTTCGTTTCGAAGCGGAGTTGTTCGCGGAGAAGCGGCTTCCCGGCCTCGCGTCGCAGTTTGTCATGGCCAAGCTGAACGTGAACGAGCACCAGGCGGCGACCCAGCGCTACAACGTGTTGCGGGTGCCGTCGTTCCTGGTGTTCGAGCCAGCCACGGGTGAACATACGGTGCTCTATGTGGGGGAGGATCCGGGCGCCCTCCAGGACGCGATGGAGACGTATCTCGCCGAGCGTGACGTGGAAGGGACGGTGGCCAGGGCGGCACCCACCCAGCAGTTCACGAGTGTCACGATCGACGCGTTTGAAGACCGCAACCAGTTGAACGAGGTGGGGGGACGATGGGCGGCATTCTCGGCGGGCGACCGGGGGGACATCTCGTGCCGGTTCATCGACCTTGGCGGGGGAAACGTGGCGATCGAGGCGGTCGGCATGTATCCCTATGTGAATGTGGGGGCGACCTTCGGCGGGGTGTATTGCGACCTGTCGCCGGCACGGCGCCAGCCCCGCGACCTGACCCAGTTCCGTTGGCTGGCCTTCGTATGCCGGACCGATCGGCCGCGTGTGTTCCAGGTGCACCTGGAGGACAGCCGCGGCGTGCGTTCCATCGCCATCCGATTCCAGGCAACCGCCCAGCCCACACGCATCACCATTCCGGTGGCGCAGTTCGGTGGGGCGGCGCAGGCGGCGACGACCATCGTCTGGTCCGAGCCGGCCCCCACGGCGGGCGACGAGTTTCGCCTCGCTCTGGACGATGTGATGTTTGTCCGCTAGCCATAGGAATCTCTGGCAAGACAGGCAAGGGCTCAGGGACGGGGGAGTTTGGCTTGCCGGCGAAAAGGGAATTCCGGGAAAGGTAGCTCACTTCAACACGTCGGGCACCTTTCCTCATGACCGGTGGGGCCAGAAATTTTGCGAAGGGGGAAGGCCCCGGACCTTCCTCCGCCGGAGCGATGCTGCGGCTGGAGGGCGGGCCGTCGGCGCCACGGCTGGCGGTCTCGGGGCGGCTGGACGCGCCCGGCGTGGCCGCGTTGTGGGGTCAGGTCGAGAAGCACGTCGGGTCCGAGGCCCGGGGCCGCATGGTGGTGGACGCCACCGGGGTCGAGTACGTGGATGGGGCGGGGGCGGCGCTGCTGTTTCAGATGCGGCGGATGGCGGAGGAGTCGGGGATCACCCTCGAGCTGGAGGGCCTCCGGGAGGACTTCCGGAGCCTTCTGGACAAGTTTGATGTCGAGAAGTACCGGTCGGGGAGCGGGGCGGCGGCGGAGCAACCCGGGCTGCTGGAGGAGGTGGGCGCCGGCGCGCGACAAGTCTGGAAAGACTTCCTCGGGGTGGCGGAGTTCATCGGCGAGTTCTCGGTCGCGCTGGTGTTCGCGTTGCGACATCCGAAGACCGTGCGGTGGGGGGATGCCTTACGGACGGCGGAGACGGCGGGGGCCAACGCGCTCCCGGTGGTCCTCCTGGTGGGATTTCTAATCGGGTTTGTGATGGCCTTTCAGGCGGCGATCCCCATGCGCCAGTTCGGGGCCGACGTGTTCATCCCGTCGCTGGTGGCATTGGCGATGTTTCGCGAGCTGGGGCCGATCATGACGGCTCTGGCGCTTGCGGGGCGGTCGAGTTCGGCCTTCGCGGCGGAACTGGGGACGATGAAGGTGAACGACGAGATTGCCGCGCTGACAACGATGGGGCTCCAGCCGGTGCGGTTTCTGGTGGTGCCGCGGGTTCTGGCGGCGGTGCTGATGACGCCGGTGCTGACCGTTTTCGGCAGCCTGGCGGGGCTTGCGGGCGGCTGGCTCGTGTTCGTGCTCCTCGGCTATCCCAGCCAGACGTTCTTTCAACAGGTCACGCAGTTCGTTGGGCTGACAGATTTCCTCGGAGGCATGGCGAAGGGCTTCGTGTTTGGAGTGATCGTGGCGGGAGTGGGGTGCCTGCGGGGACTGCAGACGCGAACGGGGGCGAGCGCCGTGGGCGAGTCGACAACGAGCGCGGTCGTGAGCTGCATTGTGCTGGTGGCGATCGGCGACGGCATCTTTGCGATCGTTTACTACGCGCTGGGGATTTGAGACGATGAATGCCGCGCGCAAGGACGTGATCATCGAGGTACGGGACTTCACGGCGGCCTATGGCGGGCGGACGGTGATCGACGACATCTCCTTCGACGTCCACCGGGGCGAGGTGTTCGTGATCCTCGGCGGTTCCGGCAGCGGCAAAAGCACCATGCTGAAGCACATGATCGGGCTGTACGAGCCGGCGGCGGGATCGATCCGGATCGAGGGGGACGACATCGTGACGGCGGAGGGGGAGGCGCGGCTGGCGATCCTCAAACGCTTTGGGGTGATGTACCAACTGGGGGCGCTCTTCGGGTCGATGACATTGCTCGAGAATGTGCTGTTGCCTCTCGAAGAATACACGGACCTTCCGGCGGAGGCGCGGGAGCTGGTCGCGCTGATGAAGCTGGACCTGGTCGGGCTGCAAGAGTTCGCCCAGCACATGCCGTCGGAGATCAGCGGGGGCATGCAGAAGCGGGCGGCGATCGCGCGGGCCATGGCCCTGGACCCGTCGATCCTGTTTCTCGACGAGCCGTCGGCGGGGCTCGACCCGATTACCTCGGCGGAACTCGATGACCTGATTCTGTACCTGGCGCGCTCGCTCGGGATCACCTTCGTGGTGGTGACCCACGAACTGGCGAGCATCTACAAGATCGCCGACCGGGTGATCATGCTGGACAAGCGGACAAAGAAGATCGTGGCCGAAGGGGATCCGAGGGTGCTGCGCGAGAGCGCCGAGGACCCGTGGGTTCGCCAGTTCTTTAACCGGGAAACGGAGGGCGAGAGCGCCTGATGAGCCAGAAGGCCAACAACACCAAGCTCGGACTGTTCATCCTTACGGGGGCGACGCTGTTCGTGGTGACCCTCGTCGTGCTGGGGGCCGGATCATTCTTCGAACGGCGCCTTGAGTTCGAGACCTACTTCGACACGTCCGTCCAAGGCTTGAGCGAAGGATCACCGGTGAAGCTCCGAGGAGTGACCATTGGGGAGGTGACGGAGATCTGCTTCATCGAGGATCATTACCCCGATGTGGCGGATCCGGAGGGGCAGTTTGTGCTGATCCGGATGGAGATCATGCGGACGGGGGACACCAATCCGCCGCGGGAACTGGTGGCGGAGCGCATCCGTGCGTATGTGCAGGAGGGACTGCGTCTGCGGCTGGCGTCGCAGGGAATCACCGGGCTTTCCTTCCTTGAAGCGGAGTACATGGGCCCGGACGCGCCAACAGCGATCGAGGTCGATTGGGAGCCGGAGGTGGTGTATATCCCATCGGCGCCAAATCAGTTCCGGGCAATCGCGGGATCAATCGAGTCGATCGCGCGGGACCTCCAGGAGGCGCGCATCAGCCAGATTGCGCGTAACCTCGACGACCTGACCTTGCTGGCGAAGGACCGACTCGAGGACCTCGACGTGGAGCGCCTCCAGTCTGATACGATCGCCGCCCTCGACCGCGGCAGCGCCACCCTCGAGCGCATCGACGCGTTCCTGACCCACCCGGACCTCGAGTCGTTCCGGGCGGATCTGCCGGAGACCTCCGAGCGCCTCAAGCGCGCACTCGACCAACTCGATGTCCGGACAGCGGAGGCCAGCGAGGACCTCGGTCAACTGCTGGTGGAGACCCGGGAAGCGGTCACGACCTTCCGAGCCGAGCTGGCAGGCGAATCGCCGGACGGCCTCGGGGCCAGCATCCGGCGGTTGACCGGCGACCTCGGCGTCCTCGCCCGTCGCCTCGATACCTTGGCTCTGAGCATCGAGGACTTCATCACCGCCAACGAGAACGATGTCCGGCAGAGCACAACAGAGTTGCGAGATCTCGTGGCGCAAATGCGGAACCTCACCGAGAATCTCAGCCGCTATCCCTCGCTCGCCCTCTTCGGCGAAGCCCCGCAACGACTGGAGGTCTATGAATGAACCATCTGCGCCTTTTTTCCGCAATGGTCTTGCTGCTGGGGATGACGATTCTGGCGGGTTGTGTATCCCTGGAGCGGCCAGCGCCGGAGGTCCGTCAGTTCAAACTCGAGGTGGAACGGCCCGGGGGCATGGAGACGCCCCCGGCAGGCGCCCCGGCCCTGGCGCTCGGTCGGTTCTCCGCCGTCCCCGAGGTCCAGGTCCGCGGGTTCGTCTTCCGCGTGTCCGACGCCGAGGTGAAGGAGGACTACTACAACCGGTGGGTGTCGGAGCCGGCGGATGCGCTGTTGGAGGAGATGGCCGGCTGGCTCATGGCGTCGCCGGTGGTCGGGGAAATCGGGGCGACAACCTCCCCCGGGATTCCGTACGTCCTTTACGGACACCTGTCCGATTGGCATGCGGATGTGCGTGGGGAGCCGGCGGTGGTGGCGAGAATGTCCTTCAGCCTGTTCGCGAGGAATGAAGGCAGGGAGATGGAGCTGCGAGCGCAGTGGCAGGAGAGCGAGCGGGTCGCGGTGGATCGGGTGACGCCGGAGGCGCTCGTGGCGGGATGGAATACGGCGGCGGCGAGCCTGCTCGGGCGTTTGGAGGCGCGGCTGGCGGAGGAATTTGCGAAGCGCTAGGAACGGGGGCACTTGGACGAAGTTTAACGGTTCCGGGTGATCGCAGCACGCTTTGCCTGTCCCCTTGTTTATTCAACATGTTGAGTCCGAAAGAGTCATTCAAGGCCGTGCGGTCTTTGACGAGATTGTCCGGTTTTTTCCCTTAAATAGAGAGAATCGATCTCGAGCCACATGTCGTGGTTTGGTCTTGGAATGGCTCTTTGCGGGCAGGTTTGCGACGATTCCGTGTCGTGCATTATTCGAGTTGCGGAAGAGGATCTGCCATGGGCTCCGATGCCGTCAGATGCGGAACTGATTTATGAACTGCGGGCTAGGGCGGGGCCTTTGGCCGACGGCGATAGGAAGTTGCGACGCCGCAGCGTGGCGGGCCTGCCGTTGCCTTCTGTCACCCCTGGCGGGCCCGGCCCGCCATCACCATCAGGGTGACGCCGAAGGCGAGCGAGACGATGTCGCAGGAGAGAATCATGGCGCAGAGGAGGGCGCCGTGGACGGGGGTGGGGGCGCCCTGCTGGAGCATGTACCCGCGCCAGGCCACCACCATCAGGGCGATGCCTGCCATGAACTGAGCCGGGAAGAGGAACCAGCAGACGCCCGCGAAGATCGTCCCGACCAGGCCCCAGAGGGTGGTCCAGCCGCCGGCGATGCCGAGGAGGAGGAAGTAGCGCGAGGGGCCCTCGGTGAGGGGCGGGGTGTTGGGCGGGGGCTTTTCGCGGACAGGGAAGACTTCCTCCCATGGGGGGGCGAAGTCGTCGTCGTCTTCGTCGACGGGGTGCGCTTCGACCGGTTGCGGTTCGCCCCGGGAGGGCTTTTCCGGCAAATGGTCTGCTGGTTCCTCGTCGTCGGGGAGGCGCGTCGCGTCGGGATCGAGGTCGACCGCTTCGAGTTCGAAATCCTCGGGGTCGGTGGGGCGACGCTTGCGGGGTTTGGGGTCGTCGTTCATGGCCGGGTATGCTCGTTGGAACTACCCGGCGGGGGGCGGGATATTCACGTTTCGCCCGTTGGGTCGGGGGGATTGGCGGGGCCCTGGCCGCGGCGGCGGCGCTGGTGGGGGAGCTTCTTGTTGAGGAAGTGCTTTTCGGCGCGCTTGCGGCCGCGGCGGCGGGGCTTCTTGGCCGTGTCGTCCTCGGTCTGGTAGCGGCGCTTGAGCTTGCCGGACTTGGTGAAGGGGCTTTCCTTGTGCTTGCGGGTGGCCGGGTCGCGTTCGAGGAAGGGACGGGCGGACGTGGGCTTGCGGCGGGGCTGCAGGAGGGGGTCGTCGTCCTCGGGAGGGGCGTAGGGGAACCCCTCGAGGCGGCGGTGGGGGATGCGGCGGCGGTGGACCTCCTCGATGGCGGCGGCGAGGTTGAGGTCGTGGGGTTCGACGAGGGTGAGAGCGGTGCCTTCGCGGTCGACGCGGGCGGTGCGGCCCACGCGGTGGATGTAGTCGTCGGGCGTGTTGCGGCTTACAGAAACTACAAGAATAAAGATAAGCAAGAATCAAGTTC
>CAYQTO010000112.1:0-12204 GCA_964420455.1 uncultured Candidatus Sumerlaeota bacterium
GTCCACGAAGGGAAGGGAGACAGCGCCGCCCCGGGTCCTCAAGGCTGCGGCGAAACGAGGATTTCCACGCGGCGGTTCAGGCGGCGACCCGAGGCCGTGCTGTTCTCCGCAATCGGCTCGTGGTAGGAGTGCGACTGGGCAACGATTTTTTCCGAAAGGAGTGAAGGCTGCGCCGCCAGCCACCGCACCACCTCGCTGGCCCGCGCCGCGGCCAGTTCCCAGTTGTCCGGGTATGGCATGTTCCGCACCGGCATGTTGTCCGTGTGTCCAGCGACCACGATTCCGTTGTGGGCGATGGACTCGAGCGCCGCCTCCGCCTGCTGGAGCGCACGAAGCCCACGATCCGACAGCAGCGTCGTCGCCGGCTGGAAGATCTCGTCACAAAGCAGCACAATCGCCACCGCTTCCTCACGGACCTCCACGCTCGCGAAGTCCTCGCTGATCGAAGGCGCCATGGCCGCGCGCGCAGCTTGCGCGGCCGTCTCGAGCTGCTCCGGAGTCGGACCCGTGTCCTCGGCCTCCACCTGCTTCTGGCTCATCGCCACGGTCTCCGCCGCTGGCACGTTGCGCTCGAGCGTCGCAATCGTCGTATCCTTCCGCTCCACCAGGTCGTTCAGCAGCCGCACGTCCGTTGTCAGGCTGGCGATCTTCTCGTTCGCCGCGGAAAGTTCCGTCTCGAGCTCCGTCACCTCGCGCTGGTGATTCGCCACTTCCCGCTCGCGGGCCGCGCGCAGTTCCTCCAGTTCCCCGCGCTGTGCCGCCACCTGGCCCTCCAGCGAAGCCACCACCTCGCGCCTCGCTTCCAGGATCCGGTCCTGTTCCGCGGCCTGCTCCTCCAGGTCGAGCATCTCCTGCTCCCTTTCCAGAACCTCCCCCTCCAGCGCCGCGATGCGGTTGCGCAGTCCCTCCGCTTCCTCTTTGTACTCCCGTTCCACCTCGAGGGCCCGCGCCAGCCGCTCGCTCAGCTCGCTCTTCGTCGATTCAAGGCTCGACTGGAGGGCAACCCGCGAGGCGGCGAGCTGGGACTCGCTTTCATGGAGCCGCTCCTGGAGCTTTGCCAGCAACGCCTCCCGCTCCCCAAGCCGTGCCCGCACCCGCTCGATCTCCTCCGCCACAACCGTGCGCTCCTCACGGCACGCCTGCAGGTCCTGATGCAACTGCATGATCCGCGCTTCCTTCATCTGCACTTCCGTGCGCAGTTCCCGCAGCTTGACGGTGAAGCAGCCGGACAGGAGAAGCGGAGCGGCGACGAGCAGGAGCAGCCGGAGCGAACGGGGGAACATGGGCGGGCTTCCTCACGGGGATGGAGTCTTCGAGCGGTAACTCACCCGTTCCAGCCAGTGGAGAAGGCACAAGATCAAGATAATAACGATGGCCTGGACGAGTCCGTGGGCCCAATCGAGCTGGCGAAGCGCGATCCCCGCCAGCCCCAGCGCCAGCGTCGCCCCGTACAGGAACACCACCGCCTCGGTGCGGTTCATCCCAAGGGCCACCAGCCGATGCGAGACATGGTTCGTGTCCCCCACCATCAAGGGCCGCCCGGACTGCCACCGAATCCACATCACCGTCAGCGTGTCGAACAACGGCATCCCCAGCACGATGAGCGGAATCAGGATCGGCAACCGCGTGGGCACCCCCTCCTCGTAATAGGTGACCAGAATGCACAAGGCGCCGAGGAGAAAGCCGATGTGCGTGCTGCCGCTGTCGCCCAGAAAGACCGAAGCCCGCGGAAAGTTGTAGAACCAAAACCCCAGGACCGCCCCACCCAACAGGGCGAAGCACAGAAGCATGTACCACTCGCCGGCAAGGGCCGCGATTAGTGCCATTACCCCGCACACGATCACCGAGATGCCACTGGTTAGCCCGTTCATGTTATCAAGGAAGTTGAAGCTGTTGGTGAGAAAGACCAGCCAGAGAATCGTCAGCGGGACGGAAACAATCGGCGGAAGGAAGAGTTTGAGGACGATGCCCGAGGCGATCAGCGGGACGCAGGCGGCGACCTGAAGCGCCAGGCGGAGCAACGGCGGCAGGTCGAACCGGTCGTCGAGCACCCCCAGGGCGAAGATCATCGCGGACCCGACAAAGAGCCCCTCCAGTTCCCCCGTCCGTAGTGCCACATTGCGCCCCAGTTGGCGGACATCCTCCGGGAGGAACTCCAGCGCCGGCACCACCAACCCGGCCAGCAGCACGTTCGCCAGCAGGCATCCCCAGAAGGCCACGAAGATGCCGATGCCGCCACTGCGGGGGACCGGTTGGCGGTGGTGCTTGCGGTCGAGGTTCGGGCGGTCGATCAGCCCCAGCCGTGGCGCCGCGTTGCGTGCCCACCGCACGGCCACCGCGCTAACGACCAATGCCTGGACGAAGGCCAGAATCGCGAGGACTGCCCAAGGGCTCATGGGGCCGCCCCGCGCTCGAGGAGCACCGCCCGCGCGTGCAACCGCTCCACACGCCGCACAACCACCCAGGGCGCCGGCGGGTCCTCGTACAAGGGCTCCAGATCGTCGGTCTTGTTGTTGTAAATATAGAACCAGATGCGCTCATGGTTGGCCGCCGCCTCCACAAGCATCCCACGGGACGGTTCGAGGGGTTCCTGGCCAAGGTGCACAAAGGTCCTTCCCTCACGGCCGAGCTCATATTCGAGCGTGTGGAGTTCGTTGCCGTAGAAGGCTGTGGCAGTTGGCTCCATCCGGAGGTCGTCCGCGAGGAGGTGCGGGCCGTCACCGTCCCTCGTCATCCAACCGACTGTCGGCAGTGTATAGACAAGTGCGAGGACACCCAACGCGGGGAAGCGGACCTCCGGGCGTGGCTGGCGAAGAGCGCCGGCGAGCGCCGCGCCCCCCATGATCAGCATGGGCGCCAGGAAGGGGGTGTAGTATCGCTCGTGGGCGAGCACCGAGTACACCTCGAAGCCCTGGGCGACGATGAGGATGGTCATGGGGAGAAGCAGCCAGGCGCCGAGAAACAGCAGCAGGGGCGGCGCCGCCGGTTCCTTGGATGGCCGGAGACCCGGCCAGGCAAGCCAGCCGGCCGCAGCGATCACGGCCAGCGTCAGGTACTTCATGATGCCGCGGTCGAAATAGAACGAGTAGTCGCCAAAGAAAACACGGGCGATACCGCTCAGGCCGCGGTCCAGGGGGAAGCCGATGGCGAATTCGCCGCGCATGTTCGTCTGCTCCTCCCGGAGGATGGCGAAGGGGAGCGACATGGCGACCAGGGGCGCAACAAGCGCCACGATGGCCATGATACCCCGGCGGCGATGTGAACGCACCACTGCAGCCGCGGAAAGGAGGAAGCTCCCCAGAGCCACCGCGAAAAGCGCGTGAAAGGCCATCGAGAGCGCGCCCGCAAGCGCCACCACGAGCGCATAACCCCACCCGCCCCGGGACAGGAGCCGCCAAAGCGCCCACGCCGCCACGGAAAGAAAGAAGAACGCGAGCGCATAGGGCCGTGCCGTCTGCGCCGCCCAGATGACAAGCTGATGGGCGAGATAGACATAGCAGGCCAGGTCCCCCACCCAGGATCCGGCAAGGTCCCGTGCCATTGAGCGAAAGAACCAGAACGCCGCGGCGACCGCCATCAGCGACGGCAGCCGCAGTGTCCAGTTCTCCGCGCCGGTCACGCCAACCCATCCCTGGAGCAGAAGAAAGTACGTCGGCAGGTGGCCATTGCGAAGGCGGTCCTCCACGCTCTCGCGGAGGGGGAGCTCCGTGTTGGCCCAAGCGGTGTACTCGTCGACAAACAGGCCGCTGGTGCTGGTCAGCAGAAGAAGGAGGAGCCACCCCGTATAGACGCCGGCGAGGACGTGGGCGGAGAAAAGCCCTCGAGCCGTGACCGGTTGCCCTTCGCTGGTTGCTGTTGTCGGGCTGGCCTCAGGCATCCACCGACCTGCTGGGGACGTTTTGCGCGGCGGCCTCATGGTTCGCGCCCTCCACGTCGAAGCCCACCATCGTGATGTCATCGAACTGCATGTCCGTCCCGCGGAAGGCGCGCACCCGTTCGCGCAAGGCACGGATGCTGTCCTCGATGGCAAGGCCGCGGGTCTCCTCGAGCGTCCGCAGCATGCGAGCAAGCCCGTACTCCTCGTCTGCCGGGTTGGTGGTTTCCTCGATCCCATCGGTATAGAGAAGGACCCGGTCGCCAGGCTGGAGCACGAGGAGGGTCTCCTCGTAGCTCATGCCGGGAATGATGCCGATGGCGGGCCCGCAGAGCGATTCCACAGCGGCGGCCTTGCCGTCGCGAATAAGGATCGGCGCCGGATGCCCCGCACGGATGAAGCGGAACCGCAGGGGGGCGTTCTCGATCACCCCGTAGAGAAGGGTGAAGTATTGGTTCGTCTCGAGGTTCATGGGGAAGCGCTCGTTCATGGCGGAGGCGACGTCCGCAGGGGGGCGCCCGCGGGTCGCCCCGTTGTCCTCGAGGACGAGGACGCCGGAGCCATCCGGCGTGGCAACGAGGGCACGGCTCAGGGCCATGCTCAGCAGCGCCGCGGGGATGCCGTGACCGCTCACGTCGAGGATATAGACGCCCACCGTGGCGGGATCCAGCCGGGCAAAGTTGAACATGTCGCCCGCCACTTCCTCGCACGAGTCGAAGAGCCAGCCGAAACGAATACCGTCTATACGCGGGGCCTCCTTCGGCAGGCGCGAACGCTGGATGCGCGCCGCCACCGCCAGGTCCTCCTTGATGCGCCGGTGCGCTTCCTCAAGCTGGTGGAAGTACTCCTGCGCCTCGTCCTCCGCCTGCTTGCGCCGGATCGAGGCCGCGATCTGTGTCGACACCACCCCGAGCGCTTGGGCGTCCGCCTCCGTGTAGGCCTGCCTCGTTGTATAGCTCTGGATGATGACCGCCCCGATCACCTGCTCCTCCACGATCAGGGGCACTCCGAGCCAGTTCTTTGCCGGCTTGCCAATCAGCTTCGCGTGCCCCTTGCGGTACAGTTCCTCGATCGATTCCTCGTCGAGCAACTGCGCGCGGCCGGTCCGGATCACCAACCCGGTCAGGCCCTTGCCCATGCGGCGGTCCGGGAGCGCGATCGGCTCGCCCATCTCGTACGCGTAGGGAAACCGGATCAGGTTCGTCTCCGCCTCGTACAGCGCGATGTAGAAGTTCGTCGTGTCGATGATGGTGCTGAGGGCCTGGTGGAGTTGCGAGAAGAAGTCGAGGAGATCGCGAGAGGTCTGGCCCGCCCGGGAAATCTCGTAGAGCACCTGCGTCACGCGCTCGGACCGCTTGCGCCCGGTGATGTCCTCGACCGATCCGACGAAGCCGTCAACGGTGCCGGCGCTGTTGAAAGTCGCCGCCCAGCGCACGTTGACCCAGCGCGTATCGCCCGAGGGATGCAGCACGCGGATTTCCCGCATGGCCCCTCCTGCTGCCGCCTCGTCCCGCGCGAAGATCCACTCGGTCCGGAACGTCTCCCGGTCCTCCGGATGGAGGATTTCCATCCACCCGGTCCCGAGGCACTCCTCGCCGCTCCGGCCGCCGATTTCCTCGAACCGCCGGTTGGCATAGACGCAACCGCCCCTCGCATCCAGCTGGAAGATTCCCACCGGCGAGGAGGCACTCAAGGAGCGGAACCGTTCCTCCCGTTCGCGCAACGCCTCCTCCGCCTTCTTCCGGTCCGTCACGTCGTGGACGATTGACTCGAAACCGGTCGGCTCGCCGTCCTCCAGAATCAGGGTGGTCTTCTGTTCGACCCAGCGGGTGTCGCCATGACTCGTGCGGACGGGGAATTCGTTGACCGTCTCCCGGACGCGCTCCACGAGCTGCTCCCGATAGAACTTCCGGAGCCGCTCGCGGTGGGTCTCCTCCACGAGGTCGGTGAACCGCATTCCCAGCAACTTCTCGGAGGGGTAGCCCGTGAGGCTTTCCCCGGGAGGATTCACATAGGTGAAGCGGCCGCCCAGATCGGTCGTATAGACAATCTCACCCGCCTCCTCGATCATGCGGCGGTATCGTTGCTCGCTTGCGCGGAGCTGTTCGCGGGCAAGCTCCCTGTCGATGGCGTTGGCGATGTGGCCCGCGACGGAGGAAAGCATCCATTCGTCGCGCTCGCTGTAGGCGCGTTCGTCGATCAGGCTGTGGACGGTGAGGACGCCGACAATCCTCCCAAGGTCCGCCATCGGAACCCCCATCCAAGCCTGCAGATCGTCTGGCAGGTGCCCGAGGCGGCCTTCGAGGCGCAACGTTTCCAACTCCGCCCGCCCGAGCCGTTGGGGCCGCCGGGTCTGTATTACCAACCCCACCAGGCTTCCCCCCACCGGGTGCAGGGTCTCGTCCTTTTCCCCGAGGTTGTTCGCCACAAACACCTGGCGATATTGCGTCCCGTTCTCCTCCAGGAGGAAGACGGCAAAGTTCGTCAGGTCGAGAAGGCCCGCCAGCGAGTCGTGGACCGCGCGAAACAGTTCCGCCAGGCCCGACACCTGGTTGATGGCCTCGGTGACCCGGGTGAGCGACTCTTCGAGCTTCTCACGGCGGATGCGTCGGGTGACGTCGCGCACGATCGCTGTATAGACGACCTCGTCCTGCAGCTCAAACTGGCTGATGTCCACCTCGATGGGCACCCGGGTGCCGTCCTTGCGCAGGCCAAGGGTGCTGCAGGATTGGATGACCACCTCGCCGGCGGTCTCTGCTCCTACCGTCAGGTCGGGCCGGCTGCCCTCCGCGTTAAGGTCCGGCAGGACGGTGATCAGGCTGCGGCCGACGACTTCCTTCGCGTCGTAGCCGAAAATGCGCTGGGCCGCCTGATTGAAGGCGGTAATGTGCCCCTTCGCGTCGACGACCACGATTCCGTCCGCCGCCGTGTCGAGAACCGCGGTGGTCCGTGCCTTCTCCAGAGAGATCTGCAGGGTGCGCCGGGCGACCCGCTCCTCCAGGCGGGCATTCACTTCCAGCAGTTCCGCCTGGATCCGTCCAAGGAAGTAAAAGACCACCGCACCGACGAATGGTGCCAGGTCCACCAACCAGAGGACGACGCTGTAGTCGTGAATCTCGGCGACGGACCGGAGGCTCCACGGAAGTCCGCGAAACTGGATTTCCGCCGCCCAGGCCAGCACCGCCAAAAAGGCACCAAGGAAAAAGCCCGCGCCGACATACACCGCCACGGTGCGCCGCAGGGCTGCCTTCGGCGTTTCGTCCCCCTCGGGGCTGCTCTTCATGCTTGCCACGCTTCCGTTACCCGGACACGTCACACTTCCCTCCCATCCTTTTGGGAGGGTCAAGACTGGCAAGGGGTTTGTCGCACGATTCGTGCTTTACCCCTCGCCACCAGACTCGCTGCCGTCGCGGGTGCGCCAACCCTCCGGACCCCCACCGCTTGCCTCCTCTTCCTCCCATCCCCCGCGAAGTCGGGGCCCTCTTCCTTCTCACCGTCCTCCTTCTCACCGCGGGCGCCGTGTATATCCCCGTCCTCGACGAGTTGGTCCGCGTCGGCCACGGCGTGGACACCGCCGCCGCCAGCCGCGTCATGGAGGTCAACATCCTTGCGACTCTTCTCCTCTCTCTTCCCTTCGGGTTCCTTTCCGACTGGACCGGCCAGCGGCGCCTGCTCATCGCGGGGGGACTCCTTCTGGCCGGGGCCATCAAGATGGCAATCCCCTTCGCCCCCAGCTACGAGGCGCTCCTTGGCCTGCGCTTCCTCCAGGGAGTCGGCGAGACCGCTGCCACCGTTGTTCTCTTCGCCCGGGCTTTCGATCTCACGACGGACCGCAACCGCGGTGCGGTCATGGCCATCATGACCATGGCATTTCCAGCGGCCTACATCGGGGCACCGCTTCTGGTCCAGGCGCTGGGCCGGGAATCGATCGAGCCGGTCTTTACCTGGCTCGGGGGGGCACTCATCGCGGGGGGCCTCGCCTCGCCGCTGATGCTCGTCGCTGCGGCGCCCGTGCGGTTGCGCTCCCCTTCGGTCCTTGGCGGCCTGCGCGAGGGTGCTGCAGCCCTCCGTCGCGCTCCGAGCCTGTGGCTCCCCTACGCCTTCGGCTTTATCGACCGCTTCAGCTTCGGTGCCTTTGCTGTTCTCCTCGCCGCCTCCCTTCGGGACCTCCACGGCGTAAACGACCCCCCCGCGGTCGCCCGCATCAGCCTTGTCTTCTGGGTGCTCTTTGTGGCCGGCGCCGTGCCCGCCGGGCTATTGGCCTCCCGCCGGGGAGTCATCCCGCTCATGCTGGTCAGTTCCGTTCTCTACGGTGGGGCGTTCTTCCTCCTCGGGAGCAGCTCGCTCGGTGGGTTCGTCGTGCTCATGGGGGTCTGTGGATTGACGGCGGCGCTGATGTACGTGGCCTCGATGACCCTGCTGGCCAGGGAGGCGCCGGAGGGCGAGCGGGGCGCGGTCATGGGCCTGTACCAGGTGGTGGTGACAGTGGGAATGTTGTTGGGGATGATGACCAGCGGTTGGTTGAGCACGCTCCAACCGGGAGGCTATCGGATGGCCTACGAGACGTCGGGCCTGCTCGAAATCGGGCTGGCTGCGCTCGCCGCCCTCGTCCTTTCGCTACCCCGTGCCGTGGCTTGGCGCCTTCGCGATGTGAAAGGCCTTAGTGGAAGGTCCGCGGCATCTCGTTGACAAACCCGGCATAACTCTTGACGAGCCATCGCCGTTTTCCCAGCGTCTCGCGGTTTGCGGGACCCCGCGTTGGGGGCTCCCGGGAAAGCCTCGTACGGCGGGCGGCATTCAACCGCCCCTGCATACCGGCCCCTTTCCACAACCACGACTCACGTCCCCCGAGGAAACTCATGCCCAGGAAGAAGCCCCTCTCGCTCATCCGGAACATCGGTATCATGGCTCACATCGATGCCGGAAAGACGACGACCACCGAGCGCATCCTCTACTACACTGGCAAGGCGCACCGCATCGGCGAAGTGCACGAAGGCGCGGCGCACATGGACTGGATGGAGCAGGAGCAGGAGCGCGGCATCACCATCACTTCGGCAGCCACCCGCTGCTACTGGAAGGCAAAGCCCTTCCAGGACCAGGTGGAAAAGGAATACGAGATCAACATCATCGACACGCCCGGCCACGTCGACTTCACCGTCGAGGTCGAGCGCTCGATCCGCGTCCTCGACGGCGCGGTGGCGCTCTTTTGTTCGGTCGGCGGCGTTGAACCCCAGTCCGAGACCGTCTGGCGTCAGGCCGACAAGTACGGCGTCCCACGCCTTGCCTTCGTCAACAAGATGGACCGCATCGGTGCCGACTACCTCGGTGCGATCAAAATGATGAAGGATCGCCTCGGCTGTCACCCGGTCCCCATCCAGTACCCCATCGGTGCCGAGGACCAGTTCAAGGGCATGGTCGACCTGGTCGAAATGAGCGCCCGCGTCTGGGATGACGACAGCGATCAGGGACGCAAGTGGAAGGACATCCCCGTCCCCGACGACCTGAAGGACGAGGTCGCCCGCTACCGCGAGCTCATGCTCGAGTCCCTGTCCGAGTATGACGACGAGTTCGCCGAGAAGTACCTCGAGGGTCACGAGTTTGGCAACGACGAGCTCAAGAAGGCGATTCGCAAGGCGACCCTGGCCTGCAAGATCACGCCGGTGCTTTGCGGCTCGGCCTTCAAGAACAAGGGCGTCCAGATGCTCCTCGATGCCGTCATCGCCTACCTGCCGGCGCCACAGGACGTCGAGGCGATCCACGGCGAGGATATCGAGACCGGGGACCAGGTTGTCCGCAAGTCGAGCGACGACGAGCCCTTCAGCGCCCTCGCCTTCAAGGTCATGCGCGACCCCAAGGGTGTCGACAAGCTGACCTATATCCGCATCTACTCCGGGGTCCTGACCGCCGGGTCCTACGTGTATAATGCGGGCAAGGACACCAACGAGCGGATCGGCCGCATCTATGTCATGAACGCAGTGGACCGCGAGCCGGTGGACGAGGCGCGCACCGGCGACATCGTGGCCCTTGTGGGCATGAAGTCCACCGGTACGGGCGACACCCTCTGTGACCCGGACCACCCGGTGCGGCTCGAATCAATGTCCTTCCCCGAACCGGTGATCAGCGTCGCCGTCGAGCCCAAGACCAAGCAGGATCAGGACAAGCTCTCCCGGGCCCTCGCCCGTCTTGCGGAGGAAGATCCCACCTTCCGCGTCAAGTCCGACGAGGAAACCAACCAGACCGTCATCTACGGCATGGGCGAGCTTCACCTTGAAGTCATCGTCGACCGCATGAAGCGGGAAGACAAGGTCGAGTGCACGGTGGGCCGCCCCCAGGTAGCGTACCGCGAAACGATCACCAAGCAGGTCCAGTCGGAAGGCAAGTTCCAGCGGCAGTCCGGCGGCCGTGGCCAGTACGGCCACTGCTGGCTTCGCATCGAACCGAACGATCCCGGCCACGGCCTTACCTTCAAGAACGAAATCGTTGGCGGTGTCATCCCCAAGGAGTATATCCCCGCCATCGAGCAGGGCGTCGCCGAGGCGATGAACGGGGGCGTTGTGGCCGGCTTTCCCGTCGTCGATATCCGCGTCTCCGTCTACGACGGCAGCTACCACGAGGTCGACTCGAACGAAATGGCGTTCAAGATCGCCGCCTCGATGGGCTTCAAGGAAGGCGCCCGCAAGGCCGGCCCCATCCTCCTGGAGCCCATCTTCGAACTCGAGGTCGTCACTCCCGAGGAATATCTCGGCGACGTTATCGGCAACCTCAACCAGCGGCGCGGTCACATCAACGAGATCAATGACCGCTCGGGTGCGAAGATCGTCTCCGCCAAGGTTCCCCTCGCCGAAATGTTCGGTTATGCGACAACCCTGCGCAATATCTCCTCCGGCCGCGGCGCCTTCTCGATGCAGTTCAGCCATTACGAACCGGTGCCCAAGGCCATCGAGGAAAAGATCATTGGCGAGCGGATGGCAACCTCCTCCCGCTAAGGCAACCAACCACAGTCATCAACAGCGCCCCGGGCAGGGTCTTCCCTTCCCGGGGCGTTTGATTTTACCCGTCGAGTTCCACCAAATCCGCCTCCTTCCCCGGGCACTCCTTGCCATCGGCCATGGGCTTGCTTTCTGAATTGGCGTTATGTCTAAACTTCAGGGATGGAAACAATCCGTCCCACGACCACAGGAGGAACTCCCGATGGCCCTTCGCCTTCACCGCACGTTTGCGGCCGCACTTGCTGGCTTTGCCCTGGTTGCGCTGACCGCCCCAA
This sequence comes from uncultured Candidatus Sumerlaeota bacterium, assembly GCA_964420455.1. Lineage (GTDB taxonomy): Bacteria > Sumerlaeota > Sumerlaeia > SLMS01 > SLMS01 > CAYQTO01. The sequence continues at coordinate 11,139 of CAYQTO010000112.1, forward strand.
GCCTGGAAGCCCAGACCACCCGGCGCGCCCGTCCCACCACCCAGGCCAACCGTCCCGCCCCCCCCGCCACCCAGCCCGCCGCCGAAGAGCCCATGGCCATGACTGCCCCCGGCAAAATCATGTTCCGCGCCCACAACGCGGGCTACCGCGCCCTCGGCTCCTTCGAAAAATGGCACTTCACCAAGATCGACCATGCCGGTGGCGATATCACAAAGGGCAGCATCGAACTCGAGGTCATGATTGATTCGGTCGTTGCCCATAACGCCGAGACGGGCGAAGTCGAGGCCCGCCTCACCGACCACCTCAAGGCCTGGGACTACTTCGATGCGGCGCAATTCCCCACCGCCAAGATTGCCATCGAAAACGCCACACCCACGGAAAAGGACGAGGACGGCAACCAGCACTACGAGGCCGACGGCACCATCACGATCCGCGAGACCAGCCAGCCCCTTGATGTCATGTATGCCGTCGTTGGCCAAGATCCCCTCATGATCAAGGGCAAGGCCACGGTGAATCGTACCAAGTTTGGCGTGGGCCCGGACCTCGATCCTGAAAATCCGCGCATTCCCATCGCCAACGTCGAGGTAACCTTTGAGACCGTCGTGCCGGAGAGCCTCGAGGCGCAGGAAGCCATGATGGCGGCAGGCAGTGCCGCAACCGAACGTGCCCGGCCTACGGGTCCTTCCATCCGCGAAGCAGCCCCCTCCACCCGCCGTGCCGCACCCACCACACGGCGTGCCGCACCCACCACCCGCCGTAACTGATCCCGTGCCGCGCCAGCGGCTTCCCCGGCCTCCTTTCCTTGCCCCGCCCATACCGGGCGGGGCATTCTTTCGCCCGGTAAACTCCTCCCAGGGAAGTTCCCCCAATGGCAAAAAAGATCGGCGTCGTTCTTTCTGGATGTGGTGTGTTTGATGGTTCGGAAATCCACGAAGCGGTGCTGTCGTTGCTCGCCCTCGCTCGGCGCGGATACGAGGTTGTGTGCCTCGCGCCCAACATCCCCCAGGCCCACGTCTTCAATCACGGGAAGGGGGCCGTTGCCGAGGGCGAGACCCGCAACGTCCTC
>CAYQTO010000113.1:0-9776 GCA_964420455.1 uncultured Candidatus Sumerlaeota bacterium
GGCAGGATGGGCGGCCCGAGTTCCTGGTCGGAACCCAGGTCGAGATCACCGCCGCCAGGTGCACCACCGCCACGGGTCGCATATCGCGGAACAAACGGTCGACGGCTCGCTCATCTGTCAGGTCCACCGGCGCCAGGTCCACCTGGTCGAAAGTCACCGGCGATGAAAGATAGGTGCCCGCAACCCGCAACCCTTCCGCCGCCAACATCGGCGCCACGAACCGCCCCACATAGCCGCTCGCCCCCGTCACCAACACGTAACCTTCGTTCATCGGTTTCCTTTCGCCCCGCGGGAATGCGATTGTCGCGCAGGGCGGCCCGAGCGAGCCTCGCGGCATTCCCCGCCGGAGGCCCGCCATGATACCCGGCCAGACAACCATCAGCGTACCCAGCCTGAGGTCGGAGGAGGATCGCGCGCGACTCGAATCGGGCCTCAGGGGGACGCCGGGCGTGTTTGACGCCAGTGCCTCCGTCGAGACCCGGCAGGTGGTGATCACCTACGACGCGTCGATGCTTCCCGAACACGCCCTGTTTTCCGCGGTGGAGGCGGCCGGATTCAAGCCGGAGGAGTGAGCCGCCCGCGGCGCTTCACACCACCGGTTCTTCCATCTCGCTGGTGTGAGCCATCATCTTCACGCGAAGTTCGTCGGGGTAGTGGGCGCGCTCGAGAGCGACCTCGCCGGTAACCTGCCCGTGCTTGTACAGGTTGAAGAGGAAGTCGTCCATGGTCATCATGCCCATTTTGGCGGAGATCTGGATCTGGGAGTAGAGGCGGTTGGTCTTGTGCTCGCGGATGAGGGAGGCAACGGCGGGAACGTTGTGGAGGATTTCGTAGGCGGCGCGGCGACCCTTGCCGGAGGCGTGGGGGATCAGGGTCTGGGCGATGATCGTCTTGAGGGCCACGGAGAGGACGGAGCGGACCTGCTCCTGCTGGTTGGTGGGGAAGGCGTCGATGAAGCGGTCGACGGTGGAAGAGGCGTCGATGGTGTGGAGAGTGCCGAAGACAAGGTGGCCTGTCTCGGCGGCGTGAAGGCCCGCTTCCATGGTTTCGAGGTCGCGCATCTCGCCGACCAGAATGACGTCCGGGTCCTGGCGGAGGGCGCCGCGCAGGGCGTAGGCAAAGCTCGGCGTGTCGACGTGCAACTCCCGGTGCGTCACGATCGCCTTCTTGTGCGGATGGACGTATTCGATCGGGTCCTCGATGGTGATAATGTGCACGTATCGGTTGGCGTTGATGTAATCGATCATGGTGGCAAGGGTGGTGGTCTTGCCGGAGCCCGTGGGGCCTGTGATGATACACAGGCCACGGTGGGCGTGGAGGATCTGGATGATGGATTCCTTGGGGAGTCCAAGGACCTCGAAGGGGAGGAGCCTCGAGGGGATCAGGCGCATGACGATGGAGATGTTGCCGCGGGCGCGCATGATGGCCACGCGGAAGCGGGCCTGGTCCGAGTAGGAGTAGGCGAAGTCGCAGGAGCCGTGCTCCTGGAGCATCTGCTGGTAGCGGGGGGGCGTGATCTCGCGCATCAGCCGCTCGGAGTCCTCGGGGGTGAGGACGTCCGGATCCACCACGTCGAGGGTGCCGCCGAGCCGCATCACGGCCGGCTTGCCGACGGAGATGTGCAGATCGGAAGCGTCGCGCTCCACGATCAGCTTCAGCATTTCATTGATGTCCATCGCCATGGCGGACGTACCCCGTTTGTCGTGGTGGATGGTGGCGGAAGTGCCGTGTTCAGTTGTGGTGAAGGTGGTGCCGGGGGGAAGCAACTGTCAACGGGGTTCCCGTGGCTGCTTCCGGGTTCCCGGTACGCAAGGGCACCTTTCCCTTGGCTCGGTCCGCGGGGAGGCGTTCAAGGTCCCGTCGGGCGTGGCCAGCGCCCCCCCAGCCCCACGAGGTCCCCCGCTTGAGCAAGCTTTCGATCGTCGTCCCGATCTACAACGAGCGCAACCTGCTGCCGCTCGTGCTCGAGAAGCTCCGGGCGGTTGAATATCCCCTCGAGCCCGAGTTTGTCCTTGTGGACGACGGGTCCACCGACGGCACCCGCGAGTGGCTCCGGGAAAACGAAATGGAACGGGCGGACACCCTCGTGCGGTTCCACCGCCGCAACGTGGGCAAGGGCGGTGCCTTGCGCACCGGCATCGCCGCAGCCACCGGTGACATCATCATCGTCCAGGACGCCGACCTCGAGTACGACCCCAACGAGATCCCGGCCATCATCCGCCCCATCATCGAGCACCGCTGCCGGGTGTCCTACGGCTCGCGCTTCCTCGGCCGCGTGCCCACCGGCATGCGCCTGCCCAACTTCGTCGCCAACAAGCTGCTTGCATGGATGGTGATCCTGCTTTTTGGTCAGGTGATTACCGACGAGGCCACGGCCTACAAGGCCTTCGATGCGGAGGTGCTCAAGTCGCTCAAGCTCCAGTGCCGCCGCTTCGAGTTCTGCCCCGAGGTCACCGCCAAAGTCCTCCTCCGCGGCGAGCGCATTCACGAGGTCCCCGTCACCTTTTTTGCCCGCACCTTCGAGGAAGGGAAGAAGATCGGATTGAAGGATTTCTTCGAGGCCGTCTGGACCCTCCTCAGGTGCCGCTTCGGAGCGATGTGAACCCCATGGATCCCTACGAATACCACGAAAGCTCGACCGACGGCGACCTGTTGCCGGTGGTGAACCAGCGAGACGAGGTCGTTGGGGAGGCGACGCGGCGCGAGATTCATCTGAAGAAGCTGCTCCACCGCGCGGTCCACATCGTGGTGTTGAACCAGGCGGGCCAGGTGGTCCTCCAGAAGCGGTCGATGATGAAGGACAGCCATCCGGGATGGTGGGACATCAGCGTGGGGGGGCATGTCGACGCGGGGGAGGAATACGATGCCGCGGCGGTCCGGGAGTTGAAGGAGGAACTGGGCCTGGAGGGCGAACCCAGGGAGGTGGCCCGCCGCCCCGCCACCGAAAGCTCCGGCTGGGAATTCGTCCGCGTCTACGAATTCGTGACCCCGACCGAGCCGATGCCCGACGTGAACGAGATCGACGAGTTGGTCTGGATCAGCGTGGAGGAGTTGCTGGTCCTCGGCCATAGCGAGCCGGACAGGACCGGTTGGCGGATTACCGGATCGGGGCTGGCAAGTCTCCACGCATGGGCCGAGGCGACCGGCCGTCGCTGATGCCCCGCGAGGCCCCCGCCCTCACCATCGGCGACGTTATCGAGCGCAGTGCGGTCTACCTGCGCGAGAGGGGCGTCGAAACCCCACGCCTCGATGCGGAACTGCTCCTTGCCCATCTCCTCGGGTGCGACCGCCTTCGCCTTTACATGGACTGGCAGAAACCGCTGACGGAACTGGAGGTGGCGGCCTACCGGGAATCGATCCGCCGCCGCGGCCAGGACCGCGCCCCCGTCGCCCGCATCACCGGCGAGAAGGAATTCTACGGCCGGGCCTTCTCCGTCACAGACGCCTTCGTGCCCCGGCCGGAGACGGAGCAACTCGCCGAGCGCGCCCTCGGCCTCCTCGATGCCGATCCCTACCTTTCCTCTCTCGGGCAACCCGTCGTTTTCGAGGTCGGCGTCGGCACCGGGTGCCTGCTTCTGACGGTCGCGGCGGAGTTTCCTTCTGCCCGGTGCCTCGGCTCCGACGTCTCCGCAGCGGCGCTGGAAACCGCCCGCGCCAACGCCCGCCGGCACCGCCTCGACCAGCGGGTGACCTTTCGCGAGGGAGCCCATTTCGCAGGCTACGAGGGCACCATCGCCCTTGTCCTGTCGAACCCGCCCTACATCCGTCGCGACGAAATCGAGGGCCTCCAGCCGGAGGTCTCCCGTCACGACCCCCGACGGGCGCTCGACGGCGGCGACGACGGTCTCGACATGGTCCGCGAACTCCTGCACCGCCTGCCCGCACGACTCGCCCACGGCGGGTGGCTCGCCCTCGAACTCGGCGAAGACCAGCCCCCCCGGGTGGCCGCGCTCCTCGAGTCAACCCGCCTCTATGACCACATCCTCGTCGAGAAGGACATGGCTGGCCGCGACCGCTTCGTGGTGGCCCGCCGGGCCCTTTCCTGAATCCACCGATTGTTTGATTGATCCAAGCCGAAAGCAGGGGCTTTCTATTCCCTTGGCAGAATACAAGGAAAGGCGTTCGCCATGCCCGCCGACTTGGCCCACCTGTTTCGCCGTGACGAAGGCACGCGCATCGCGGCGGTGATCAACGTCAGTCCCGAATCGTTCCATGCGGCATCGGTGGCGGAGGGGGAAGAGGCGGTGGCGCGCGTCGCCCGCGAGGCCGAGGCCGCCGGGGCGGACCTCCTGGACATTGGCGCCATGTCCACCGCGCCCTACAAGGAAACGGAGATTGGCGAGGACGAGGAGGCGGAGCGCATGGAGCGGGCAGTGCGGGCCGCCCGTGCTGCCTCGAGTCTGCCCATCAGCGCCGATACCCAGCGCGCGGCCGTGGCGGAGGTCGCCCTGCGCGCGGGGGCCCGCATCGTCAACGACGTCAGCGGGCTGGAAAACGACCCGCGACTGCTCGAGGTGGTCGCACGGTCGGACGCCGGGCTCATCCTGATGGCGAGCGAAGCGGCAACCTTCGTCGAAAACGGCGAGGCGCCCGCCCAGGTGGTCCGCCGCATCCTTTACCAGATGGCAGCCCGCGCCACCGATGCCGGGGTTCCCGCGGAGTGCCTGATCCTTGATCCGGGCGTCGGGTTCTTTCGCAATCGCTCGGTCCCCTGGTACGAATGGGACCTGGCGCTGCTCCAGAACCTGAAAGTGTTCAAGTCGCTCGGTTACCCGGTGATGGTGGGGGCGTCGCGCAAGTCGCTGTTCAAGGGGCTCCTGGGACGCGAGCGGACGGAGGACCGGCTGGCGGGGTCGCTGGCGGTGGCGGGCTTCTGTGCGGCGCGCGGTGTCGAGTGGCTCCGGGTGCACGACGTCGCGGAAACCCGCGACGCCGTGCGCATGACCCGGATGATGCTGGGACTGGGAGTCTAGCCGGCGGCGACCGCCTCGACCGACTCGCGGAGGATGCCCAGGCCGCGGTCGAGATCCTCGTCGGAAATCACAAGCGGCATGAGTGTGCGAATGACGTTGCCGCTGGCGGTCATGATGAGAAGGCCCCTTTCGCGGGCGGCGACGCAGACCTTGCCCGCGCGGGCAGCGTCCGGCTTGCCTGTCGCCGGGTCCACAATCTCGATGCAGCACATGGCCCCGAGGCCCCGCGCGTCGCCCACGATCGGCGACGACTCCCGCAGGTCACCAAACAGCGCCATGACCTTCTCGCCGATTTTCAGCGCCCGCTCCAGCAGGCGCTCGTCCTCCATGATGTCGAGCACCGCATTGCCGGCCGCGACGGCCAGCGGATTCCCGCCGTAGGTCCCGCCGATCCCCCCAACCTGGGGGGCGTCCATGATCTCCGCCCGCGCGGTGACACCGCTCAGCACCATGCCCCCGGCGATGGACTTTGCCATGGCGACCATGTCGGGCTCGAGGCCATAGCGCTCGATCGCGAACAGGGCACCGCAGCGGCCAAAGCCCGACTGCACCTCGTCGGCGATGAACACAATGCCGTGTTCCTTCATCCGGTCGTAGAGAACCCGCGCGGCGACGCAGTGCAGCGGCCGGAAGCCGCCCTCGCCCAGCACCGGCTCGACCATCAGGCACGCCACGTTTTCCGGCTCGATGTGGTAGTTGAACAGGTTGTCGATCGCCTTGTGGGCCTGCTTTTCGACGTCGGCATCGTCGAGCTCGCGATGGGTCGCGAAGAACGGCATGTAGGGCAGGCGGTAAACCTCGGGGGCGAAGGGGCCCATCCCCGCGCTGTAGGGCTTCACCTTGCCGGTGAGCGTCATGCCGAGCAGCGTGCGGCCGTGGAACCCGCGCTCGAAGCCAACGACCCCGGTCCGCTTCGTGTAGGCCCGGCAGATCTTGACCGCGTTCTCGCCCGCCTCGGCGCCGCTGTTGAAGAACGTCGTCTTGCACTCGCCGGAGATCGGCACCAGATCGTTCAGCCGCTCCGCCAGCCGGATGTATTCCTCGTACATCACCACGTGGAAGCACGTGTGGAGGAAACGTTCGGTCTGGGCTTCGATGGCTTCCACCACACGGGGATGGTTGTGGCCGACATTGAGGACGCCGATGCCCCCGCAGAAGTCGAGGTACTCGTTACCCTCCACGTCCCAGAGGTGGGCGCCGTGGGCGCGCTCGGCAAAGATGGGGGCCACATGGAAGGGCCCGCGGGGGACCGCCTTCTCGCGCCGCTTGAGCAATTCCGCGTTCGTCACAGTCACACTGGTGGACATGCCATTGGACCTCGCTGGTGGGGAAAAAGGGGCGGGGGGGCTTGCCACGCCCCGCGCAGTGACCCCAGATCGGGGTGCGGACCGCCAAAGTTCAATCCAAATCCCCGTCCTGACCACGTCGGCGGGGGAGGCGATCAGAGCTTCGTGGCGAGAAGTTCGCGTGCTCGGTCGAGCGCGCGATCGATATCCGGCAGGACATTTTCCGCCCCGATTCGATCGAGGAGCCCCTGCCTCGCCAGAGCCTGCCGGGGCTGGTCCTGCACCCCGGACAAAATCAGCCCGGTCCCATCCCGGCGACAAGTCCGGAGCAGGTCCTCCAGCACGTGCATCCCCGTCGCGTCCAGAGCCCAGACAAACCGCATCCGCAGCACAAGCAGCCGCGGAGGCCGCTCCAGCGATCCCATCGTCTCCTTGAACTTCTCCGCCGCGCCGAAGAAGAATGCCCCCTGCACTTCGAATACCTCCACGCCGTGGGGCACGTCGCGCGAGGCGAGCGACAGGGGATCCTCCTCGGTGCTGGAGCCGTCCTTGAGGCTTTGGGTGATGGGGTCGACGGTGCTGACCTCGGCCATGCGGCGGATAAACAACAGCGAGGCCATCACCACGCCGACCTCCACCGCGACCGTCAGGTCGACCAGCACGGTCAGCGCGAAAGTGCTCAGGAGAACCATGACGTCGCTACGGGGGGCGTTGAGGAGGCTGCGGAAGCGGTCGAGTTCCGCCATGTTGTAGCTGACGACGACCAGGATGCCGGCCAGCGCGGCGAGGGGGATTTCCCGGGCCAGGGGTGCCAGCAGCAGCAGGAGCAGGAAAAGCGTGGCGGCGTGAATGATCCCGGCGACGGGGGTGCGAGCGCCGCTGCGCACGTTGGTTGCGGTCCGCGCAATCGCCCCTGTGGCCGGGATGCCCCCGAACACCACCGATCCCATGTTGGCGAGTCCTTGGGCGACCAGTTCCACGTTTGGCCGGTGCTTCTTTCCGGTCATGCCGTCCGCGACGGTGGCCGACAGGAGGGATTCGATCGCGGCGAGGAGGCCGACCGTGAAGGCCGGCGAGACGAGCTCCCTCAGTGTCGCCAGATCGATGGAGGGCAGGCCCGGTTGGGGGAGCGTCCGGGGCAGGTCGCCAAAGCGCGATCCGATCGTGGCAACATCCAGACCCCCCGCCCAGGCCACGACCGTCGCCCCGACCATCCCCACCAGCATCGCGGGCACACGCGGATCCAGCCGTCGCACCGCGATGATCCCCCCGATCGTCCCCAATCCAATCGCCGCCTCCCCCCAATGGATCGTCCCGGCGGCCTGGAAATAGGCCCACCATCTCTCCGCAAACCCGGACGGCGAATCCTCCAACCGCAGGCCGATAAGGTCCGGCACCTGGGTCGTGAAAATCACCACGGCGATGCCCGTAGTGAATCCGGTTGTGACCGGGTAGGGGATGTAGCGGATGAGCGCACCCATGCGGGCCAGGCCCATCGCGACCAGCAAACCGCCGGCAAGGAGCGTGCACCACACGAGGCCCTCGTATCCGTACTCCGCGGCGATCCCCGACACGATGACCACGAAAGCCCCCGTGGGGCCTCCGATCTGGACGCGGCTCCCGCCGAGCAGCGAAATCAGGAAGCCCGCCACGATCGCCGTAAAGAGGCCCCGTTCCGGCGGCAGCCCGCTGGCGATCGCGAAGGCCATCGCCAGCGGCAGCGCCACCACACCCACCGTTACGCCCGCCAGGAGGTCCGCGAGAAGATCGCGGCGGCTATATGTCTTCAGGCAGTCCAGCAGGACAGGGGAGAACATGAGGATGGACTCGGGATCCGTGTGAGGAGAGTGCGGGCCTTGGGCCCAAGAAGCGCCGCGCCCGGACCGTCGCGGGTCAAGGCCCGAGACGGCGCCTTTCCTCACATGGAAATGCCCGCGCTATCCTTGATCGCCGAGCGCGTCCACAATCGGCAGCAGTTCCGCCAGGTCCTTGATCGCGTGCACGCCCGGGTAGTCCTCCGTCACCGTCCGTGTCCGTTCACTCAGCACGGCAACGACGAGGCCGCAGCCGGCGTTGCGGCCCTGCTCGATGTCGCTGATGCTGTCGCCGGCCTTGCCGACAAGCTTTGGATCGCTCACACCCGCGCGTTCCATCAGTGCGTGGATCATATCCGGGTGGGGGCGGCCGTTGGGGACTTCGTCGCTGCTGACGGTGTCGTCGACAACGCCATCAGTCCAGCCGAGGCGATCGAGGATGGCATCGGTCGTGGCGCGGTCGAAGCCAGTGTCGAGGCCGATGCGGATGCCGCGCTCGCGCAGGCCGGCGAACAGCTCGCGCACGCCGGGCATCTCGCGCACCGTCGGGGCCGAGCGATAGTGCTCGATGATGCGGCGCTGGTAATCCGCGTGGACGCGTTCGACCTCGTCCTCGGAAGGGGCCTCGCCCCGCGCCTGCGTCAGCAGCGTGCGCACCGCCGCCGGCTTGGGCGTGCCCATCAGCGGATTCACGTCGGGCTCGGTCACGTCCGCCCCCGCCGCACGGAGGGCATCACACAGCCGCCCCGCCACCGCGTTGTCGTCGTCGCAGACCGTCGTCCCGGCCATGTCGAAAACCATCAGCTCGAGCCTCATTTGTCCGTCCTTTCCGTGCGGAAGTGGGTGAAGGGGATGCGCTCCGCCATTTCGGCCCCCGGGGTCACCCAGTAGACCCCGAGGCTCTGGCCCATGTAGTCCTCGAAGTACTCGATGCGGAGGGGATGGAGGCCGGCCTCGAGGGCCAGGAGGCCCTCGCGGATGCGCGCACTGTGGGAGCCATCGTTGTCGACGACCTCGCGGCCGTGGAGGTAGAGCTTCGACCCGTCGTCGGACCGCGTCAGGAAGCGGTACATCCCGGTTGCGGGAGCGAGGAGGTAGCCTTCGTAGACGATGGCGTAATGGTCCTCGCGCCGGGCTAGAGCCTCGACGTCGAAGTCGTTGGCGATGCCCGAGGCGAGGATGGTTTCGGACTCGAAGTCCGGCAGGACCTTGTACTCGCCCTCGGTGTAGCGGTAGCGCAGGCCGTCCATGAGATTTTCCGGTGCGGTGACCGGCCTGATGGGTTCGACACGGGTGTAGGTGGCCTCGCGAACCTGGCCGCGACGCCAGCCGTCGGGATGGAAGTATGCCGCGCGAACGGTGGTCGTGTCGTCGAGGATGACGGGGCCGGTGTAGAGCGGCGAGGCGGCCGTGGGGGCGCCGCCGCCAGTGGCATAGCGCACTTCGAGCCCGGGCACCGGCGCCTCGATCGCGAAGGCCTCGCCCTCGACGAATTCACGGTCGCCGCCAAACTCCATTGGCAGTTCCAACTCGCTGAAGTTCACCCGATAGCGGTACTCCGCCTGGGTCGTCTCCGCGTCAAACACCTGAAAGGTCACGTGGGGGACATCCTCGCGATTGGGCTCCCACTGGATGTCCATGAAGCAGACCGAGTGGCGCGAGCGCGTGGGAGGGGTGACGCGGTAGGGATTAAACTCGAGGCG
>CAYQTO010000113.1:9786-12068 GCA_964420455.1 uncultured Candidatus Sumerlaeota bacterium
GTTCGACCAGGTCGAAGTCGAGGACGCCGCGGGCGCGGGCCACCTCCGAGTAGTGCTGGTCGCCGGTGAGGAAGAGCACCCGTTCCGCCCCGGCGCGCCGGATCATGTCGTACAGGCGCGTGCGGGATCGGGGGTATTGGTCCCAGGTTTCCGAGCCGGACTCCTTCGGCACGAGAAGTTGGGTGCCGGAAACGAGCAGCCGCAGGTCCGCGGGCTTTTCGAGCTCGCCCGCGAGCCATGCCCATTGGGCCTCGCCGAGCATGTCCGCGTCGGGAGCGGGGTCCTCGCGGTTGTAGCGAACATCGAGCAGGATCACCTGCAACGTGTGGCCGTCGATCTCCCACGTCCGGGTGTGATAAATGCCCGGCTGGTCGGCGGGGATGACGTCCTCGACCTCCCAGAACTCGCGAAAGATGCGCATGGCGTCTTCCTTCAGCGGGTAGTCGATGCCGTCGTTGTTGTCGCCGTAGTCGTGGTCGTCCCAGGTGACGGCGAAGGGGACATTGGCCTTGAGCCACTGGTAGCCCTCCCGGGCGGCGAGGGCGTCGTAGCAACGGTGAAAGAGGGACAGGTCGCTCTGTGTATCAATATAGACGTTGTCGCCGACCCAGATGGCGTAGTCCGGGTTGGTTTCGGGATAGCGGTCGAGGGCGGGGGCGGGGGCGAACTGGCGGTGGCAGCCAAGGACGGCGATGCGGGCGGCGTCCTCGGGCTTTTCGGGGAAGCTGGCGGCGCGGAGAGGGAGGGCGAGAGACGCGAAGGCGGCAAGGCTCGGCCACAGGCGACGGCACGGCGTGATCATGGGGAAATCTCCTCGGAAGTCAACTTGTTGACCAATTGGAGCTGAAGTCCGAGAGGGGGCAAGCAACAGTCCTGTGGCATTCTCGAGGAGGGCGGTAGGGAATTTGGAAGATCCTTTTTGTCAAGCAATAAAGCATGACTAGTATTTGCGGGAATACTCGCAGTCTCGTCATGCTTAATACGTTGACGGCTTTAAGCCCTTCGAGGTCCAGGGGGGGTCCGATTTCACATGCGGAACGCATAGACACGATCCGGGAGGTTTCGACTCGTATCTGTTTGAATTCATTGGCCTTAAAGAAAGTGCCTCACAAATGCCACCTTGGGTCGGAGGGAAACAGGGGCTCCGTGTGGAAGCCTCATTTCCGGAAGCTTACGGTCGGCACTTCTGATGAAAAGAGAATGGGCTTGCTTCGTCGGCGCTGGCGGCGGAATCTCCCGTTCCCCCGGGGCACTTCAGCCGCCGGTGGACGAAACGGAAAGGATTCCCCATGGCCCGCCAGAGCACCGTTCCCACGGTCACCCTTCTCGACGATGTGGAGAAGTGCGAGAAGGAGGTGATCGAGTCGTTGCTCGCCCTTCCTGACCGCAAGCCGGTGAACCTGGTGATCAATAGCGGGGGCGGGTCTGTCTATGCGAGCTTTGGCATCGCGACGACGATTCGAATGAAGGCCCTGCAGGCGACGGCGATCGTGCTGGCAGACTGCAGTTCGAGCGCGCTGCTGGTGTTTGCATCGTGCTCGCAACGCTATGTGGCGCCCCACGCCTCCTTCCTGTTTCACCCCATGCGCTGGTCGAGCGAGGACCAGTCCCGTTTGTCCGGCGCCAAGTCCTGGTCGTCGGAGTTCGAGCGGGTCACCGCCGAGTCGGAGGAATGGCTTGCGCAGCGCCTGCCAATGCATAAACGCACCCTTCGAAAGTGGATCCGCGAGGAGCGCTACGTGCCTGCCCACGAGTTGGTCGAGATGGGTCTGGCCGACTATCTGGACCTTGAAGATCCGAACGTGATCGACATCACGGTGCGGAGTCGGCCGCGGCGCGCGGCGGCGCGGACGCGACAAGTCCGCAAAGTCGGATGACTTGACGCATCGTGCTGCCCCGCCAGCAACACACCCTCGACACGATCTGGGGACACGCCGGGGTCCGGCAGCTCGTTCCCAGACTGCTGGCCGCCGGGCGCCTGCCCCATGCCCTGCTGCTGACGGGTCCGGCGTCCATCGGCAAGCGCTCGCTGGCGCTGGCCATGGCCAAGGCGATCCTTTCCGCGGGCCGCCCGCCTGTTGGGGGCACGTTGGAAATGCCCGTTTCGCCCTCCCGCCGGCGCGTTGATCCCCCCGCAGACGAGGGAGAAGGCGACCTCTTTGGCGAAGAGGATGATCTCTTCGGAAAGGAGCCGGACCTTTTCGGCGGTGTCGAGGAACCGGATGCCCCGGCCGCCCCGGCTACGTCGGGGGAACCGCCCCCGCCGCCCCCTCGACCGCAGG
>CAYQTO010000114.1:0-10527 GCA_964420455.1 uncultured Candidatus Sumerlaeota bacterium
GAGGTTGGGCAGGCGAAAAAGGCCCTGGTCGTCGGAGCGTGTGGTGAATCGCCACCAGGGTTCGAGTGCAGGGATGCCGCTGGCGGCTGAGGAGAGGAGTTCGAGGCGGAGGGGCTGGTCTGCGGCGGGGCTGCCGGCGAGGTCGAGGAGGCGGCCGGAGATGGACGCGCGGCCGGCGGCGACGCCGACGGTGGTGCTGGGCCCGCGAACGCCGGCCATGCCGGTCCAGTGGGAAGTCTGGTCGGCACCCGGACCGGGCGCCTCGACGGTGATGAAGTAGTCGCCCTCGAGGAGGTTGACGGCGCGAAAGCGGGCACCGCTGACCTCGGCGTCGCGGACGGCGAGGCCAATGGCCGGCGTGTTGGTCATGTCCATGGGATAGAGAACGACGGTGCTGCGGCCGACGTCGACGCCGAGGGGGGCCTGGAGGTGGCCGATGAGGGTGGAGTCGGCCCAGAGTTCGACGTTCTGTTCGGTCTCGCGATCGAGGGAGACCAGAAGGTCGAGGGAGCGGGAGACGTCCCTGCCGTTGACGGTCCCTGTATAGACGAGGGTGACCCCGCCCGGCGGGAGGCCCGGGAGGGAGTAGCGGCCGCTGCGGTCGGTGCGGGTGCGGCGGGACTGCTGGGTACGGCCGAGGCGGGCCTCGACCTCGATTCCCGACAGGGCGTTGCCGCGGCCGTCGCGGACCTCGCCAAAGACGCTGGCACCGCGGTCCATCAACACGTCGTCGACGACGGCGGTGTTGCCGGGGCTCACCTGGACCAGCTCGACCTTTGTGGGGAGAAACTCCGGATGGGCGAAGAAGACGGTATAGACACCGGGATCGATGGGGTCGATGCGGGTGCGGCCATCGCCGCCGGTCTTGCGGCGGGGTCCGTTCTCGCCGACGCGGACCTCGACATCGCGGATGGGTTCGCCGGTGGCGCTGGCGACGGTGGCCTCGACGGCGCCGCCTGCGACGAGGCGGAGGTCGCCGACGGAAACCGCCCCGGGTGACTCGACCAGGATGTCTTCCGTCTCCACGGGCAGGTACCCGCCTGCGTTGACGCGTACCCTGTAGGTCCCCGGGGGCAGATTCCGAAGGGACCAGTTCGGGCCGTCGAAGGAGGCATTGGCGCGGACGCCGTGGCTGCGGCCGGTTCCGTCCGTATATCGCCCATCGGCGGTCACCGTATAGCGGGGCAACTCGTCCGGCCCGCCCTGGGCGCTCACCGTGCCCTCGATGCGTCCGTTGGTGGCGATCTCCAGGACGATTTCCGACTCGCCCATGTTGGGGGGGATCTCGGCGAACCACCAGTTCACACGGTGGGTGCCGCTGGTGCCGGGGACATCCGCCTCAACCTCGAGACGAAAGAGCCCCTCGCCAAGGGTGCCGAAGTAGAAGTCGCCGTTGTTGCCGAGGTTGACCCGGCCGCCTCCGCGGGTGCCGGAAAGGCCGCGGGCGAGGATGCGTCCCTTGGTCACGGGACTGCCGCGGTCGTCGACGACGCGTCCGGCGAGGGACACCGCCTGCTCGAGTTCGACCTCGACGAGGGTGTCGACCGCGTCCTCGTCCACCGTGCCGCCGGAGCCGGAGGAGATGTACCCGTCCTTGGAAACGCCGACGCTGATGCGGCCCGGAGGAACATTGTCGAAGACGGTGAGGCCGTCCGAGGCGGTCTTGGCGGACCAGCCGGGTGGTGTGGGATCCGGAAAGTCGCGGTGCGACAGGCCGACGTTGGCGTCCGCGAGACGAGCCCCGAGCAGGTCGCGGACTTCGACGGTAACCCGACCACCCGCGCCGAGGACCACCTGGGTCTGGGCGAAGGGGCGCTCGCGGCTGAGGATGAAGACGCTGCCCTTGCCCTTCGCGTAGCCCGGGGCCCAGGCGGTCGCCTGCAGGTGGAGCTCCTCGAAGAGGGGAACGCCCTCGACGCGAAAGCGCCCGCGGTCGTCGGTGGTTGTAGAGAGCTTGCGAAGGTTCGTGCGGCCGGGGGAGCGGGGCCCGAAGAGAAACTGGACGACCGCGTCGCCGACGGTTGGACCGCGCATGGCGTGGACTTCGCCCTCGATGGTGCCGCCGCGATAGAGGGTGATCTCAACCGGCTCGGGGGTGATGCCGATGAGGGCCTCGACGCGTGCCTGGCCTTCCTCGCCGCGGCCCCGGTGGTACCCGCCGAGGTCGGCGGAAAGTGTATAGATGCCCTGGGGAAGGTTCTCGAAACGGAAGGCCCCGGCGTCATCGGTTCGCATGTCGGTGGTCTTGCCGTCGAGGAGGCCACCGCCGAGGAGGCTCGCGATACGGACCGTTGCGGAGGCGAGGCGCTCGCCGCTGTCGCCATCGACCACGGTGCCGAGGACGTCGAGGCCGGGATAGACCTGCAGGTCGATGCCGGCGACCGGTTCCGCCTTCACCTCGACGTTTTCCCGGGGGTCGGCGACGAGGGAATCGCTGGCGATGGCAACCGTATAGACACCGGGGGGAAGGGACTCGAGGCGGTAGCGACCATCGGAGCCGGAGCGGGTGCGGAGCCGCACGTCGCGCGCGGCAACTGTGCCGATGGCGGCGACAGGCACGCCGGGGGCGGGGGCGCCGTCCAGGTGGGAGGTCACCGTGCCCTCGATGCGGCCACCGCTCACCAGATCCACCACAACCGCGGTGCTTCCGCTGCTCACGGAGAGGGGTCCCGTTTCCGCGTATCCGGGGGCCTTGGCGAGGAGCTCGTAGCTGGCGCCGGCGGGCAGTTGGCCGATTCGAAAGCGGCCGTCGGCGTCGGTGGTCGCCTTGGCGACCTCGCGGGTGCTGCCTTCGGAGGTGGGAGGCGTGCGGAGGAGGAGCTTTGCTCCCTCCACGGGTGCACCAAGGGCGCCGCGCACGAGGCCGAGGATCGACGACTCGGGCTGGAGGGCGAGCTCCAGATTCTTGCTCGGCGGGGTGGCGCTCGCCTCCGCCGGGGCGAAGCCGGCAGCCTGCACCCGAACGATCATTGGCTTGGGGGGCAACGCGCCGAGGGTGAACCTGCCGTCTTTGCCCGTCGTCGCCTCTGTATAGACGACGGTGCGGGCGGCGATCCCGCCACCGGCGGAGACGAGGGTATGCTCGCGAATGGCCTCGACCCGTGCCCCGGGGAGGGGGTCCTCGCCAACCCGCACGCGGCCGGCAAGCTGCTGTTCGGGAGCGAGGACCATCGGCCGTTCCTGGGTCGTCTGTCCGGCGCGGATCTCGGTCCCGGCCCGCGATTCCGTCCCGAACCCTTTTGCCTCCGCCACGAGTGTCCACCGGCCCGGGGGAACCTCGCTGAAGACAAAGACGCCAAGGGCGTCGGTGGTGCGCGAAGGCTTGGGGGCTTCCACGCCGCCCTCGATTTCCTCCTCGTACTCGAGCCGGACCTTGGCGCCGCTGATGGCCAGCCCGGCGCGGTCGGATACCCATCCCCGGAGAACGCCGGGGCTTTGCCGGAGGGCGAGCTCGATCGGCTCGGACGTGGGCAGGTCGCCGGTTTCCGGAAAGGGGTCCTCGGGGACGGGAGTCGGGGTTGGGGTGGGGGCGAGGGCGAGGGCGTTGGCGGAAAGGTCGCGCTGGCGGGCGATGCCGACGGAGATGCTCTGGGCGCCGAACTGAATGCGGTCCGGCACGTCGTTCTTCTCCCCTTCCGCGAAAGCGTCCTCGAACTCGGCGACTTCGATCATCGGCGATTGGAACCGTCCCATTTGGAAGAGGCCGACCAGCAGGATCACCGCGGCGATCATGAGCATGATCACGAAAGGAAGCGGCGTTCGGCGGATCGGTCCGGTCATGGGAGGCGGCGGTTGTCCCCGGAGATGGGGAGGACGGAGACTTCCGGCGTTTCCGGAAGCGCAGGGCGATCCCCCCCGATGGCTCTGTCACGTCTTACGGGAAAAGGAAGAGAAACACAACTGCAAGTGGGGAGACGGATTTTTCGTTGTCCGTCTTCCAATGCTGGGTGAACCCACCGGAATTCCAGCGGAGGGTGCCCCCTGCACATGACCCAGGTACGCGGCTGGACGGTTGATTTCGCGAAACTCGGGGCGTCGATGCTCCGGGTGGCGTTCCTCCCGCCCGGGGTGGAGGGAGTGGAACCGTCGTTCGCGGTGCGCGACCCGGGGGCGTTCGATCCGGTGCGCCCGCGGCGGCGCGATGGCAGGCTTTCCTTTGAATCCGGTGGGGTGTCGGTCTCGGTTGTGGAGGACGGGCGTCCGCCGAGTCGGCGGAATCTCGAGATCTCCTGGACCCAGGGGGCGACAGCCTACCGATGGCGCCCGGGCGACATTGATCCGGACAACCTCGGGGGGGTGTATCTGGCGCTGGACCTCATGCGCGAGGGGCTGGTGGGCGACACCGTCCGCCCCTACGATCCGATGCGCGGGTTCGATGCGCACATGGTCAGCCCGGTCCATCTGCTCGACGGGATCAAGCGACGCCTTGCGGAGCGGTTGCCTCGGGAAAAGGCGGAAAAAAAGGCCCACGAGGAGTATGGCCGTTTTGCGGAGGGAAAGCGCCCGCGGGCCTTTCGGGGCGGCCTGCCGGAGGACCTGGCGGAGCTCGGCGCGGCGGTCCGATCCATCCCGCCCGGGTTTCTTTCCGCCCGCGGCCTCAGCATCATCCGCGATGACTCGCTGCCGTGGGATGCGGAGGCCGGATGGCCGCTCCCGCGTCCGGCCACGGCACCGGTCGTCTTGTATATCTTGAAATACGGGCATGACTTTGCCGCCGGCTTGCGCGCCCTTACCCGCCTTCTCGGGCCCATCCCCCGCCCGCCGGACTGGGTGTTGGGGACCTGGTTTTCCTGCTACCGCAAGATGGGAGAGAAGGACTTCCGCCGCGTCCACGAGGACTTCCGGTCGCGCGACCTCCCGCTCGACGTCGTCGTGGTCGACACGGACTGGCACCGGGAATTCTGGCATGGGTTCGACTGGAACACGCGGCTGTTTCCGGATCCGGACCGCTTCGCCGCCTGGCTTCGCGAGGCCGGGCTCCGGGCCGCCTTCAACGTCCACCCCGCCTGGATTCCCACGCGCGACTCGCGCCTTCCCGAGTTCCTTCGCCGCGCCGGCGTCGATCCCGACCCCCACGATATCGACCGGGCGCCCACCTTCTTCCAGGAAAACTGCCACCCGGTGGACTTGTTCGACCGGCACCAGGCGCGGCTGTACTTCGACATCTTTCACCGGCCGATCGAGCGTCAGGGGTGCGACATGTGGTGGGTGGACGGGGGTCTGCCCGATCCGGCCACCCGGCGCGACGAAAGCGCCTACCTCAACGAGTTGTACAGCACCCGTGGCCGCCCGGGCGCGAGGCCCCGCACAACCGGCCGCACCAACCTGGTCCTGTCCCGGACCGCCGGCCTCGGCGCCCACCGCTCGACCCTCCACTTCACCGGCGACACCGTCGGATCCTGGAAAATCCTCGAACTTGAGGTCCGCCTGACGCCCCTCGCCGCCAACGTGCTCCTCGCCTACAGCTCCCACGACATCGGTGGATTCTATCCGGGTCCTCTGTATGCAAAGGGCAACAAGCCTCCGGTGGACCTGATGGTGCGCTGGGCGCAGTACGGCGCGCTGTCGCCCATCCTGCGGTTTCACAGCGACCACGGCATCCGCGAGCCGTGGCGCTTTGGCGGGCGGGCACTGGCGATCATTCGGCGGTTCCTGCACCTGCGGCGCGATCTGCAGCCGCTGCTGCGGCGCCTCGCCCGCGAGGCCCATGGAACGGGGGTGTCCCTCGCGCGACCCCTCTATTACACGTTTCCCAACGAGGCGGAGGCCTGGTGCTGGCCCCTTGTCTATACACTGGGGGAGGAGGTGCTGGTAGCGCCGGTCACGCGGCCCGATGGCCGCACGACCTATTGGGTTCCCCCGGGGCGGTGGCGGCACCTGCTGCGGGAGCGCCGCATCACCGGCCCCTGCGTGATGGAGGAGTTCGTGCCGCTGGAGGAAATGCCGGTCTACCGCCGCGAGGAGTAGCCGCCGACACGGGGATCATCCTCGCGCCCGTCTCCCCACCGCATCGCTCCAGATTTTTCCTCCCCTTGATCCGGAAAGTATTTGACGGTGTTCGCTGGTCTGTGGGGGTTTCGGAAATGCTTGGCAGGAAAAGAGGTGCGCTGGCACCCGCGGTACTGCTGCAGGCCGCAACCCGTTCCCGTTCCTGTTGTTGTTCAATTCGCTGACCGCTCTCGCAGGAGGAAACTGCAATGCCTGACTTCGTGCTCGACCACGAACCGGCCGGGTTTGCCCGGATCAAGGTGATCGGCGTGGGGGGTGGCGGCTGCAATGCCGTCGATTCCATGTTCGATCTCGGACTTCAGAACGTCGAATTCTACGTCATCAACTCGGACTTGCAGGCGCTGAAGCGCAGCAAGTGCCCGAACCGGCTCCAGATTGGCTCGGAGCAGACGAAGGGCCGCGGCTGTGGCGCCTCGCCGGAGCTTGGCGAGCGGTGCATGCTCGACGCCAAGGACGAGGTGCTGGACCTGCTCCAGGGCGCCGACATCGTGTTCATCACCGCGGGCCTTGGTGGCGGGACGGGTACCGGCTCCGCACCGGTGCTTGCCCAAATCGCCAAGGAACTCGGCATCCTCACGGTCTGTGTTGTCACCAAGCCCTTCAAGTTCGAAGGACCCCGCCGAATGAAGTCGGCGGAGTGGGGCCTCGCCCGGCTGAAGGACAACTGCGACACGATGATCGTGATCAACAACGAGCGACTCCTCGAGCACGTCGGCCCGAAGGTCGCCATGCGCGAGGCGTTCCGCATCGCGGACAACGTGCTGGCGCAGGCGGTGACGTCGATCAGCGACCTGATCGGCACGCCGGGCCTCATCAATGTGGACTACAACGACATCCGGACGATCATGGGGGGCCGCGGCGGCGCGGTGATGGGCGTCGGCGTGGGCAAGGGAGAGAACCGCGCGGGCGAGGCGGTGAAGAAGGCCACAAGCTCGCCGCTCCTCGACAAGGTCGTGATCGACGGCGCCACCGGCGTGCTCATCTGCATCACCGGCGGGGCGGACATGACCCTGCAGGAGGTCAGCGAGGCCACCGAGATGGTGCACGAGGCGGCGGATCCGGACGCGGAGATCATCTTTGGCGCGGTGATCGACGAGTCGCTGGAGGACCAGCTGCGGGTGACGATCATCGCGACCGGTTTCGCGGAGGACATCCAGCAGCAGCAGATGATCGGATCGTCCTCGGCGTCGTCGGGGGCCCGCTCGCCACTCACGGCCACGCGCCCGTCGCTCCGCGGCACCCAGCCCCTTCCTCCCTCGCGCCGCGAGCTCGAGGAGACGCTCCACGTAACCCGGCGCCCCTCCACCCAGGCACCGGAAGCACCCGCCCCCGTGGGCGGCACCGCTCCCAACGGCAATGGAAACGGAAATGGCCATGGCGCCGGCGAGGAGCAGGCCGCCGGGCCCCAGCCGTCGTCGCTCCGTGATACGCTCGAGGCGATGATGCGCGATCAGGGCCATGGTGATCAGCCGGCGATCCGTGTGGCCGGCGCCGGGCGGACCAATGGAGAAGCCACCAACGGAGGAACCAACGGCGGAGGGCACCCCAACGTGCGCGCCGCCGGCCCTTCCGCCCCGGCCGCCGCAGAGAAGGACACCCCGTCGGTCAAGGTGTTCCAGCCCGGCCAGGAGGAGAAGGGCGAGGAAGACGATGCGGACTACGAGACGCCCGCGTTCCTTCGCCGCCGCCGGAGCCTGTTCGAGTAGAGTCCTCCTGCAGCAGGGACGGCGCGAGCCGTACCAGCAACCCCGCCCGGTCCTCCCCCGGGCGGGGTTTCTTCATTTCGGTCCGGAGGTGTCAGGGGTCGGGCGTGGCGTCCAGGGTGTCGCGGACGGCGACGAGGAAGTCGCGGCGCGAGAACGGCTTCTGGATGATCGTGTGGCGCCGGTTCGTAAAGAAGCTGCTCGAGACGGCGGCCTCGCTGTATCCGCTCGAGAAGAGGACGCGGAGCCCCGGGCGAACGACGCTCATGCGCTCGAAGGCCTCCTGGCCTCCCATCACCGGCATCACCAGGTCCATGATCACGAGGTCGTAGCGGCTCGGATGTTCGAGGATGTGATCGAGGGCCTCGCGGCCGTTGGCGCAGGAGACGACCGTATAGCCAACTCCTTCCAGGATGGTGGTGGCGAGCTTGCGGACGATGGCGTCGTCCTCGGCGAGGAGGATCGTCTCGGTGCCGTGGGGGATGTGGCGATACTGGGTATCCTCGGCCTTGGGGACCGGGGCCTCGGGGGGGAGGAGGGGAAAGTACAGTTCGAAGGTGGTCCCGGCGCCGGGCGTGCTGTGGACATCGATGAGTCCCTTGTGCTGCTGGACGATGCCGTGAACGGTGGCGAGGCCAAGGCCGGTGCCCTTGCCGGGATCTTTAGTGGTGAAGAAGGGCTCGAAAATGTGGGCGAGGACGTCATCGCTCATGCCGTGGCCGGTGTCGGACACGGTAAGGAGCGCGTAGGAGCCGGGGGGAGGAAGACTGCCGTCAGGGCGGGGCCTGCATCCATCAATGCGGGCGACAGTGGTCTCGATGGTAAGTGTACCGCCGCTGGGCATGGCGTCGCGGGCGTTCACACACAGGTTGAGGACCACCTGCTCCATCATGCTGCGGTCGCCATAAATGTCGCCGACATGGGTGCCCGGGTGCCAGCGGAGCTGGATGTGTTCGCCAATGACGCGGCTGACCATTTTGAGGAGGTTGCCGACGACCTCGTTGAGGTCTAGGGCGCGGGGGCGGAACACCTGGCGACGACTGAAGAGGAGCAGCTGGGAGACGAGCCGGGCCGCGCGGTCTCCCGCATCGGAGACCTCCTTGAGCCATGCCTGGGACGGATGGGTGGAGTCGAGGTCCTCGCGCGCCATCGCCGTGAATCCGTTGATCGCCTGGAGCAGGTTGTTGAAGTCGTGGGCGATCCCGCCGGTCAGCTGGCCAACCGCGTCCATCTTCTGCGCCTGGTGGAACTTCTCCTCGAGCTTGATCTCTTCGGTGATGTCGCGCTTCACGGCGACGAAGTTAATGACCTTGCCGTCCTTGTCCTTCACCGGCGAGATGGTGGCATCCTCGGTAAAGCAGTGGCCGTCCTTGGCGCGATTGATCATGCGGCCGGTCCATGTGTGCCCCGATTCGAGGGTGTTCCACATGGCGCGATAGAACTCCGGCGGGTGCTCGCCGCTCTTGAGGATGCGGGGCGACTCGCCGAGAACCTCCCCCCGTGTATAGCCGCTGATTTCCTCGAAGGCCCGATTGACGTAGAGGATGTGGCCGTTGGTGTCGGTGATGACGATGGCCTCGGCGGCTTGTTCGATGGCGTGAAGGAGTCGTTCGCGCTCCGCCTCGGCCTCGCTCTGTGCCGTCACGTCATGAATGATGGAGTAAAGGAGCATGCGGCCGCCGGAGGTAATCGGGCTGCTATGGACCTCGATGTCGCGGGTGGTGCCATCGGCGAGCCGGTGCTGGAGCCGAAAACGACTTTCCTGGCGGTGGGCGACGCGGTCCATCAATTCACGGAGCTTGTCCGGCGGCAAGGTGTTGAGGTCGCCGACGGACATCGACTGGAGGGTCTCGCGCTCGTACCCGTAGAAGTCGCAGGCGGAGCCGTTTGCCTTGAGGATGTGGCCATCCTCCGGGTCGATCAGCAGCATCACGGCGGAATGGCGCTCGAACATCTCCCGGTGCCGCAGTTCACTCTCGCGCAGGGCAATGCTCTGTTCCTTGCGCCGTGAGATGTCGGCGTGGGTGCCCAGCATGCGCAGCGGCGCACCGTTGCCGTCGCGCTGGACCACGCGCCCACGATCCAGCGTCCATACCCAATGGCCGTCCGCATGGCGGAGGCGGTGTTCCGTCTCGTAGAAGGGGGTCCGGTCCTCGAGGTGGGCGCGGACAGCTTCCAGGACCTCGTCGACCTCCTCGGGATGGAGGAGGTTTCTCCACACATCAACATGGCCGCGGGTCTGCAGGGGATCGAGGCCCAGCATCTTGAGCCAGCGGTCGTCGAAGAGGACCTCGCCCGTGACGACGTTCCAGTCCCAGGTGCCAAGGTCGGCACTCTGCAGGGCGAGTTCGAGGCGCTGCTCGCGATCTTCCAGGGCGGCGAAAGCCTTCTTTTCCTCGCTGATGTCCCGGACGACACCCCAGATGTATTTGACGTTTCCGTTCTCGTCGCGGGCGGCGTAGGAGCGCGCCCTTATGGGTACCTCGGTGCCATCTTTCCGTCTATACGCCTTCTCGTAGAGTTCCGAAAATCCCCGCTCCAGGAGCTGATCCTCCCAGATTTCCTTCCGCTGCCAGTCGCGGTACTCCTCCGTGGTGTAGTCAAAGAAGCTTTCGAACTGACGGAGTTCCTCGACCGTATAGCCGAGCATGTCGCAGTAGGCCTGGTTGGCGTCGAGCACATGGGCGTTGGTATCGACGATAACCACGCCGTCGCGGCTGCTTTGGTAGATCTGGCGGTAGCGTTCTCGAGCCTCCGCGAACTCGCGGGTCTCGTCGATGCGGTTGAGGGCAAAGGAGAGGTCGCCGACGATCTC
>CAYQTO010000114.1:10627-11955 GCA_964420455.1 uncultured Candidatus Sumerlaeota bacterium
TGGCGATGGACGTCCACGGCGACGCAGAAGGACTTGTAGAATTCCTTGATGGTGCGCATTTCCCAGTCGGAGAGGTGGCCCTCCTCGTAGCTTTTGCGCACGTCGGTGAACATGGAAATAAGTTGCTGGCGCATGGCCTCGAGGCGGTCGGTGTCGAGGTCGCGCATGTCGTTGAGGCACATGGCGACGCGTCGGTCCTCGGGGCTGATCTCCGTGGTGTCGACGGGCTTGAGGGGTTGGTCGGAGGGGTCGTCGTCCTCGACTCCAAAGACGGGGATGCCCTCGGCGGAGAGGCGGACGCCGCCGGAGGCGATTTCCTCGCCTGCGGCGAGCTTGCTGTCGACCTCCTCCAGCCAGGCGATGAAGTTTTCCTCGTCGGTGGCGGAGGCGTCAGCCTGGCGGCGGACCTCGGCGATTTCGTCGGGGGGAAGATTGGCGAGGGCCTCCTCGAGTTCCGCTTGCACTTCCTTGAGGCGGCCGTTGGTGGGGGCGAGGACCAGCCCCTCGTCCAGGGCGGCCCGGGCCCGGTTGAGGTCGTTGCTCTTGATGAGAAGCCGGGCGGAATGCTCGAAGTTCTGCACCGCCTGGATGCGCTTGCCGATCTGCTTCATCAGGTTCCCGAGGAGGAAGTGGGCCATGCCGTTCTCGGGATCCATTTCAATAATCTGTTCGCAGGTTTCCTGGGCGCCCTTGGTCTGGTTGTATTTGAGGTAGAAGTCGACAACCCATTTGAGCTGTTCTGCGGCGGCGTCGGGTCGGCCGAGGCGGGAGAAGAGGTAGGACAGCTCCTTGCGGGCCTTCACGGCGCCGGGCTGGAGCATGATGAGGATGTTGTAGATGGCGAGGGTCTTCTCGAGCTCGCCGCGGACGGCGTAGGACTCGGCGGCCTGGAGGTACTCGCGGTAGGCGTCGTCCTTGCGGCCAAGTTCCAGGTAAAGCGCGGCGAGCTTGCAGCGGGTGACCTCGTCGCGGGGATTGAGGTCGCAGGCCTGCTCGAGATAGGGGAGGGCCTCCATGTGGCGGCCGGTGTTGATGAACATCTCGCCGCGGAAGAGGAGGTCGGCGGACTTGTCTTCCTCGCCGAAGAGCTTGCCGGTGACCTCGTCGATTTCACAGTCGTAGTAAAGGGCGACGAGTTCGAGGAGGAGACCCCCCTCGTGGGCGTCGCAGTTGGCGTACTGGCACTTGAAGGTGCGTTCGGCGACGTCGACGATGAGGGACTTGCGAACGAGGTCCTTGTGGATGGGGCAGTGGACGCGGACGATGTCTCCCTCGATATACATGGAATGCTCGGTGAAGCCCATCTTCTTGAGGACAGTCATGGGCTC
>CAYQTO010000115.1:0-11902 GCA_964420455.1 uncultured Candidatus Sumerlaeota bacterium
GAGGTGACAAAGTTATTGATCAAGTCCCCGGAGGTGAACTGCGGCGTGATCGCCGTTGAATCGCGATAGGTGAAGAACTGGAGGTTCGATTCCCCGTTCGGCGTCCTGACAGCCACCACGGCGTTTCCGAAGCCGGGGGGCGAGTTAAAGCTGACCGAGGTCGGTGTCACGTCCAGCAGGTCGTTCGCCAGATTGATGCTGCCCATCTGGACGACGACCTGGTTGGTCGGAAGGAACCCGATTCCCGACAGGGTGATCCGGTCGCCGCCGCGGGCGTCGCCCTCCAACGGGCTCAGCCTGTTGATCACCGGCGGCACTTTGGTCGCGTCGTGGAACAACTCCGCCTCGGGGATCGGCTCGAAGCCGCCGGCCCCCCGTGCCCACAGGATTTCGATCGGTGCATCCGCCGGCCCCCGCACCACCCAGCGCGCGTCCAGTTCGATGACGCCGGGTTGGAACTCCCGCGGGCCATTCATCGGTTCCCCGTTGGCGAAGACCACGCTGCCGGGCTGGCCGTCGAGGTTGTCCGGCGCCCCGCCGGCCCCCTGAAAATCAATCGTCTCCGGCGCGTCGATCCGCACACGCGCCAACATCCGCACTACCGCCCTCGACAGCCCCGATTCGCCGATCGTGCTCCCGTCCGTCCCCACCTTCGCCGTGGGGTTCTGGTGGCCGTAGCTCGCCCGCAGCTGCAGATTCTGGATCGTGTCGTAGGGCTTCCCATCCGGCGGATAGATGTAGTACAGCGCCACCGAGCCGGGCGTCTCGTTCGCCCCCACCACCCGGAAATTCACCGTCGCCGTCGCGCTCGCCGGAGGTACGTTATCATCGAAGACCGTCAGTGTTGCCGTGTGCTCGCCCAACGGATAGTTCACCGTCGGGTTGGCCTGCTCCGAGAAGATCTGGCCCTGCGCGTTGCGCCATTCGTAGCGTGCGATGGAGCGGCCGATTTCGACCGTGCTTGATCCGCTGCCAACGAACGGCACCGCCGCGATCCCGTCGCCATCCGGATCGCCAATGGACGCCGGCACGCTGGCCACTGCCCGAAGGAAGGGGTGCGAGCTCTCGCCGCCACCACCAGCCAGACGGGCGCCTACGATGGGAAAATCACCGGTGAAGTCCAGAGCCACGATATTGTTGCGGGCCGCCTGCGGGAAGAAGCTCGCCATCATCGTCATCGATTCACCCGGCCCGAGCATCCGGTTCAGGTTATAGCCGAAGGTCCCCCCCGCACCCCGGTAGGTCTTCCCGTCGATAAGGATCTCGAACTCGGATCCCTCACCCACCAGCGGGCGGAAGATCATGCTTTCGACCTTCACGGGGTAGTCGCGGAAGTTGATCAGCCGCAGCGGCTTCGGCCCCCCCTTGGTTCCCAGCGCCTCGATCGGCCATTGGGCCACCGCCGGATCCAGGAACACCGCTGTCTGGTTCTTGCGGAACACTTCGATGCCCGAGATCGTCGGATCCGAGTCTGGCAACTCCGCCTTGCGGAAAAACTCGATCGTCAGTTCCCCATCGCCCACGGCACTCTGGAATTCAATCACGTAGGAGTTGTTGGGGATCGTCCGGGTGAGGATGTCGAAATCGACGAGGACCGCCTCGCTCTCGATGGCCACATGGAATTGGCGCGAACCCGGTGCCGTGTGGAAGGTTTCGGCGAAGTGCAACCGTGTGACGTAGGTCCCCGGTTCAAGTCCACCAAAGGCGTAGCGCATCTGCGGCTCGCCGTCCTGGAAGTAGCGCTCCGTCTGGTAAAGGGGGTCCATGGCCGTGCCCGCGATCGGCGACGTCACGAAACCGGCAGTGTTGCCGGCCGCGAACGGCGCGTCGCTGACCCACGTCCGCCCCCACGGGTCCACATAATCGCCCCCGCCGGCGTTTACCCGGGCGATCGGCGTCAGCACCGTCCCGTCGCGCTGCAGTTGGACCACCTCAATGCCGTTCAGCATCGAGGCACCGGTGTTGGTGACCATCTTGATCGAGATCGAGCCGTCCGGCACGTCGACGGGGACTTCGCGAACCAACGCCGTGAATGGCCCACCGGTAACCGCGTTCAGATCAAAGGTCCCCAAAGCGAGCCGGTCCTCCAGGAGCACCAGCTGCTCGCGCTCGCCCACACCGCCGAACTCCAGCTCGGCGAAGTGCAATCGCACGAGGTAACGCCCCGGCTCCGCTGCGAGCTCGAAGGCCATCGGATTGTTGTTGTTTCCCCATGCGCGCCGCGACTGGTAGAGGAAGTCGAGGTCCGTGTTCCCGATTTGGGTTTCCACGGGCACCGAAAGGGGGTCGCCCACGTTGAAGAACCCGGTATCCGGGCTCCAGACGTTGCCCGCCCCATCGGTGAATTCAGGGCCGCCCACGTTCAGGCGGTAGACGGTCGGCCCCCGGCGCTCGGCGAAGACGTCCGCCGCGTCGAGTTTTCCGTCCTCGTTCAAATCGACCATTGGCGCTGCGGGGTCCAGCAGCTTGCCGCTGTTCGCCGCCTGCACTCTGGAAATGCCGATGGTGGAGCCGAGCAGCGCCAACGCCGCCAGCGCCATCAGGGAACGGAGGAGACCCCGCTCCGAAGCCTGAAAACGGTGGGTCATGTTTGATTCGCTTTTCCTGTCAAGGTTTGATTCCTAACGAATTCACGGGCCGGAGGCTGCAAGGGTTGTGAAATGAATCACAACTGAAATCGGGAGGAGACCTCAAGACCGCCAAAGTCATCCGCGTAACGTGTCACAGGACTTTGCCATTCACTAAATAAACGCTTCTCCAACTCGCCTAATTTGTATCTGATTTTCTCCCCGCCTTCGCCCAGTCCCACAACAGCGTCCCGTAGAGGATGATGGAAAGCAGGACCACCGGATACACGTGTGCCAACAGCCGCCTCAGCGAAGTGTTCAGGTGAAAGATCAGATTGAGCGGCGAGACCATGTACACAAATGTATAGGCCGTCAGCCACAGCGCCACCACCGCCACGAGAAACACCCGGCGCCTCGCCACCAACAGCGGCGCCGCCGCCAGCAGCACCACCGGGTACACGAACCACCCGTAGCTCCACTTTTCCACCTCGGTCACGTCATTTTCGAAGATCGCCCAGATCGTCGGGAGCCGTCTGTAGGATTCGGCGAGCCGTTCCGGTTCCATCGCATCGAAGTAATCCTCGTCGTACATCAACGGGAGCGACCGGCCGACGACGATCATTGGCAGCGCCACCGCCAGCGTGAGGGCCCACGACAATGCCAGCTGCCGCAGGCGGCCCCAGCGCTCGCCCCCGGCCCCAAGCACCCATTGGAGCACGTTGGCCCCCCCAAGGGTCGCCAACAGCACAAGCCCCTCGTTCTTGATCATCATCGCGCACCCGGTGAAGACCGCCGCGAGCAGCAGCCACGGCCGCCGCCCCGTCTCCCACCAGCGCCAGTAACCCACCACCGCCAGCGTGGCGTAGAACGCCATCGGGAAGTCCGCCTCGCCCGAGTTGATCCCCCCCGCGTCGCGAATCACCCAGTCCTCGCGAAATGGCAAACCGGCAAACATCAATGCCACCCCCATCGCCACCATCCGCCCCGTCCGTTGCCGCACCGCCCAGTAGAGCCACATCGCAAAGAACAGCATCATCGAGCTATACAGGAAACGCACCTTGTCCGGATCCTCGCGGCCCAGCGCGCTATACAGCCCCACCTTCGACAAGGGCACCATCAACGGGTACTCCCGATGATAGTGAACCCGGTCCGGATGGAGGAACGAATCGCCAAAGGGAGTCCCCTCGTGAAACAGCAACCGCGCCTTGTAGTTCCAGATCGCCCGGCTGTCGTATCCCGCCATCGGGTAACTGAGCGCGTTGAAGTACAGCACCCCGAGGAAGAACGTGATGCCCACCACCGCCGCGACATAAAGGGACCGGTGCGCGGCATCCTGGGGCCCGGCGAGCGCATCAAACCCCCGGAACGCGCCGAGCGGCGCCGCCCGCCCACGCCACCACCAGGTCGCCGCCCCCAACCCCATCGCCACCACCCAGAACAGCGGCACCCAGTAAAACCCGGTGACCACGATCGTCGCCAGAAACACGAACGCCTGCACCCCCAGGCCCAACCCGAAGGACACCGGCAGCCAGCACTCCGCCGCCACCTCGTCCTCGCCCCGGAATATCCACATCGCGACCATGAAACCCGTGGCCACGATCCCCACCAGCCACGCCAAAATCAGCAGGAGTTGAATCACGCCGCCACCCCGCCCGCATCGCCCAGGGGCGACCGGTCCTGCCAAAACAGCGCCACCCGCAGCAGCACGATCGGCAGGATGTGCGACATCAGCCGGCTGATCGAGGTGTTCAAGTGATAGATCAGGTTCAGCGGCGACACCATATATACAAACACATAGGCGGCCATCCAGGCCACGATCACCGCGTCCAGATAGAAATCGCGCCGACGATGCCA
Organism: uncultured Candidatus Sumerlaeota bacterium; assembly: GCA_964420455.1. Classification (GTDB taxonomy): domain Bacteria; phylum Sumerlaeota; class Sumerlaeia; order SLMS01; family SLMS01; genus CAYQTO01. Next base: position 4,422 of record CAYQTO010000115.1, read on the forward strand.
GGTGGGGACGGCGGCCACCATGGTCGCAAGCCCCGCCAGCCAGAAGGCGTTCCACTTCTGAAGGTTCACGATCTCGTCCCAAAAGTCGGAGACGATCAGCCGCAGCCGCTCCGGCGCCCGCGAGAGGACCTCCCACCGCAGCTGTGCCGCGTAATCCTCGTCGTACACGATCGGCATGTCCCGCGACAGCACCAGCCAGGGCAGCGCCACCAGGGCCGTCGCCAGCGGCGCTCCCAGCGTCAAGCCCACCTTCTCCCGCGTCCGGTCACCCCCGCCCAACAGCAACTGGAGCACATTCGCCCCCGTCGTCACCGCCAGGATCACGATCCCCTCCGACTTCGTCAGGAGGCACATCGCGCCAAAAAACACCCCAACCCCCCACAGCCACCGCCCGCCGCCGCGAAACCAAAGCAGATAGGACGCGATCGACACCATGGCGAAGAAGGACAGGGGGATATCGACCGCGCCGGAGTTGAGAGCACCGCCGTCGCGCTCCGCCCAGTCGTCCCGGAACGGCGTCGCGCAATACAGCAGCGCCACCAGCACCGCCAGCACCGGCGACACCCCCAGCCGCCGCAGGAGCCCGTAGAAAAACAGCACCTGGAAAAAGAAGAACGTGGAGAAGAGCGAGCGGATCCGCCGCTCGTTCAGTTCCCCCAGTGCCGTCGACATGATGTACTGTACCGTCGGCACGAGGATCGGGTACTCGCGGTGGTAGTGCACCCGGAGCGGGTGCAGGAACGCGTCTGTATAGACGGTCTGCTCCTCCAGCAGGATCCTCGTCTTGAAGGTCCAGATGGTTCGGCCGTCGTAGCTTGTGAAGGGGTAACTTGCCGCGTTGGCATACAGGGCGCCGACGAGGAGGACGATGAGGAGAACGCACCCCCAGGAAAGGCCCCGGGCATGGGCGGGCACGTCCCGAAGGAACTGAAAGCCCCCGAATCGCCCGAGGTCCCCGTTGTCCTTCCAGATGGCCGCCGCGGCCACCGCCGGCAGCGCCGCCAGCAACAGCCACAAGGTCCCCGGCACCACCACCTGGAACAGGGCGAGGCTCGTCATGACGACGAGCCCCTGGATGCCAAGCCCGATGCCGAAGCCGAGGGGGAGCCAGAACTCCGCCGCGAGGGGCCCGGTGCGGCGCGCCACGAGCGCGAACGCGAAGGTTCCCAGCGCCGTCGTATAGACAAAGTAGGCGAGGCAGATCGCGAGCCCGGCCATGCTAGTCCAGGCCCGCCCGCGCCGACTCCACAAACCCCTCCGGCAACCTGTGGAGGAAACTGTTTTCCGAGTACAGCGAATCGTAGTAGAGGACCCAGCCGATGTCGTTGCGCTCGATCATGTCGATCATCGCCGCCTGCATTTCCCGGTTCGGGGCGTCCTTCGAAAAGCCCGGCTCGGGCACCGGGTTCAGCGGGTCCTTCTGGGGAAAGAACGGATCCTCGATATGGCTCCAGGTCCAGTTCTCCTGGATGGAGAAGTTGAGGATTTCCTGCATCTCCGGGAGCGCATAGACGCGGCGTGGATAGAGGAGATAGGACATGATGTGGGCGCGCTGGTCACCGACATAGGCGATGCCGGCATCCTCGGGGGTTTGCTCGAGCACGTCATAAACGAAGCTCATGCGCGGGTACCACTTGTTCCATTCGGTGATGTCGATGGCGATTTCCCGGTCGCTGGCACCGTGAAAGGCGGCCCGCGTCTCCACCACGGCGAGCGCCGCCGCATACAGGTTCACCATCAGCAGCGTGTGAAGGAAGAGCGTATAGACACCTGCGCCGGCGAGGACCAGCGGCCACTGGAGGGGGCGCAGCCCCCGCAACTGTACCCACGGCACCAACCACAGGCTCCGCGCCAGCAGCAGGTAGAACAGCGCCTCGAAGTGCCGCTCCAGCAGGTCCACCCCGTACCAGTACAGCACCCAGGAGTTGAGCGTGTTGGCGAGCATCGACAGGAAGACGAGCAGGATCAGCGCGTCAAGGACACGGCCCGCCCATTTCGCGACAGGTTCACGGGCCGGCATCGGCCAACCTCACCTCTCCGGTCTCCGCCCGCGGCGCCTCGATGAGCTCCCGCCCCGGCTCGAACAGCAGCATCTGGCTGTAGATCGCATACCCCAGCGCGTTGTAGATCGGCGCCCCGGCGCTGTAGAAGCACACCTCCGCGTTGAGGCTCTCCCGAAGGTTGATGATGTTCTGCCGCGCCCGTTCCGCCACCACCGGATCCGGATGGTCCAGTTGGCGCCGCAGATAGGGCAACGCGTGTGGGTATCGCGGATTCAGCATCGCATCGAGGATCTTAAGCTGGAGCTCCCGGTCATCCACCTCGGACATCAGCGCCTCCAGGTGGGGCAGCGACTCGGGGTTCTTCATCTTCTCGACGATCTCGATCGGATACTCGAGCAGGTCCTCGTCCATGGTGGGGTCGAGGTAGGGAAGGACGGGATCGAGAAGCGTTGCCCGGCGCAGGGGCCGGATCCACCGGAAGGCCTCCTTGCGACGCTCCGCATCGGGGTGGTCGAAATCCTCGATCGCCTCGCGGGGGGTGGGGCCCTCACCCAGATAGATCAGGGCGGCGCCGAGCCCCATCGGAACCAGGAGCGGCAGCACAAGCGTGGCGAGCAGGTTGGGGGGCTTCATCTCGTGGGCGTCCGGCCCCGCAGTGGCAGGGACACGTGCGCGTACCGGCGGGACTCCCACCGTCTCAAGCAGTTTCGGGCCCACCCCCCGCCGCCAGGTACTCGATCACCAGCAGCGCCTCGTCGTCGTGGGCATCAATCCCACCCCCAAACGCGTTGACCCCGGTCATCAGACCGTCGACGAGGCCCGGTGCCCCCTCGCTTCCGGCCGCTCCGATCAGCTCCATCAGCCCCTCCAACCCCAACTCACGGTCCTCCGCGTTGTGCCGCTCCGTCAGCCCGTCCGTGTACAGGACCAGCTTTTCGCCGGGCAGAAGCCTCCCCTGGACGATCTCGTAATCGTATTGCTCGATGATGCCGATGGCCACGTTGGCTGGAACCTCGAGCACCCGCGGCCCGCCGCCGTGGCCACACAGCACCGGCGCGTTGTGCCCCGCGTTCACCAAAAGCAGGTCTCCCGAACCAAGGTCCAGAATCCCCAGCTGGAGAGTGATGAAGGACCCCGAGCGCATTGCCTCGGTGGTGACCGAGTTCACCCGATGGAGGAACTCGTTACAGACGGAGCGACCGGTTCCGTTGCCGGGGTCGCACCCGCCGAGGACCCCCCGATGACGATCGATGGAGCTCTTGAGCACGGCGGTGATCAGTGCCGCGGTGACGCCATGACCTGAAGCGTCGGCGATGTAGAAGCCCACGCGGCCGGGACCCAGTTCGAAGAGGTCGAACAGGTCGCCTCCAACCTCGCCGCACGCCCGGTAGAACGAGGCCACCCGGAGGTGGTGGTTGCCGGGAACCTCGCGGGGAAGGAACGTTGCCTGTACCTCTCGGGCCAGCTCGAGGTCGCGCCGCAGGTGCTCATCGCGCTCGCGGAGCTCCGCGTGCATCCGGTGCAGTTCCTCGTGCTGCTCAGCGAGGTGCCTGCTCAGGCGGTGAATCGTCTCGAGCGCGTCGGCCTTGCTGAAGTATGCCCGTAAGGTCGCCACCGACAGGCCCGAGAGAAGCAGCGCCGCCGCCACCCCGGCGAGGGTTAGGAGCAATGCCTTTTGCGACGTCCGCTCGCGGCTGAAGTCCACCCCCAGCACCACCTCCGTCTCCCCCGTCAGCGGATCAAAGACCGGCGCAAATCCCGAGATATACGTCCCCCAGTCGTCCGATTGGTAGCTTGAGGTGACCACCGCCTCCAGGAGTGCCGCCTCGAGTTCCGGAGTCACCGCGTCGTAGGGCGTCCCCGGCAGCACCCCCTCCTCGTTCTTCTGGATGACGCCGTCGCCATTGAGGTCGACATTGGTGGGTTGGGCATCCACGACGAAGCGCCACGGTCCGTCCGCCGAAGGCCGCAGCGTGTAGATATAGGTCGCGTCCGGGTACCGGAGCTTTGCCGTTTGGAAGAGGCCGGCCACCTGCCAGAAATTCGACGTGTTGACGTCGCGAGGCCCCTCGATCCCCTTGAAGAGGCGGGCGTCCAGCTGCGACGCCAGCAGCCCGGCGAGGCTCCGGGCGTTCTCCCGGATTTCCCGCTCCTGGGCCCGGTGGCCGAGCAGCACCACCATCCCCACGATGCCCCACACAAGCACCAGCACCCCCACCGTGGCCAGGAGCCTCGGGCGCGTCCGAGTCAGAACCGCCCGCGGACGCCGGATCCGCCACCGGGATGGCACGGACTCCTCCGTCACTCCTCGTTGCTCCTTCAGTGGTGGGAAAATCGTGAAACCATTCACCAGCCCAAAACGCGAGAAAAACGCCGTTGGCCGGCCGGGGGGGGCAAGCGGCACTCCTCTCCTGGGACGTCCCGGGTGAGGATGGCCGGTTGACGCCCGGCAGGCCCGGCCCTACTCCTCCGCCATCCTCCGCAAGCCCGGCCCAAAGCCCCGTGACCATATCCGCTGTGACCCTCGTCCTGCTGTTCCTGGCCACGCTCATCGTGGCGACGGCCGCCACGCGCCTTTCCATCGCCCTCAGCCACAGGCTCGACATCCTCGACCGGCCCGACCCCCGCAAGACCCACCGCGCCCCCGTCGCCTACCTCGGCGGCCTCGGCATGCTCCTCGGCTTTCTTGTCGGCCTCGTCCTCGTTGCCATCGCCTCCCCCGAAATTGCCATCCTTCGCGGCGTCGACCTCGTCGAAATCCTCCTCGGTGCCGTCGCCATCTTTCTCGTCGGATTCTACGACGACGTCCGGCCCCTCCCCGCCGTTATCAAACTCGGTCTCCAGATTCTCGTCGCCACCGCCATGTGGATCTGTGGCGTCCGCATCGAGTTTCTCTCCTTCGGCCTCGCCGGCCAGCTCGACGTCGGCCTCCCTCTAAGCCTCGCCGTCACCGTCGGCTGGTACATCGTCCTGATGAACGCCATCAACCTCGTCGATGGGCTCGACGGCCTTGCCGGTGGCATCTCCTTCCTTGGCGCCCTCTCCCTCGCCGGCATCACCCTGGTCCTGCGACCCAGCACCGATGTCCTCATCGCCGGCTACCTCTCCGCCCTCATCGCCGGCGCCACGGCGGGCTTCCTCGTCTATAACTGGCACCCCGCCAAGACCTTCATGGGCGATGGCGGGTCGCTCCTTCTCGGCTACCTCCTCGCCACCGCCTCCCTAGTCGGCTCGACCAAGACCCCCACAGCCCTGGCCCTTATCGTCCCCATGGTCGCCCTTGGCATGCCCGTCTTCGAAGTCGTCTTCTCTTTCTTCCGGCGCCTCCTCCGCGGCCAACATCCCTTCCAGCCCGACCGCCGTCATCTCCATCACCGCCTCCTCGACCTCGGCCTCGACCATCGCCGTGTCGTCCTGCTCCTCCTCTTCTTCACTGCCTTCCTCGGCATCAACTCGGTGCTCCTCGCCCGGGTCGAGGCCAGCGTCCTCGTCTTCAACGTCGTCTTTCTCTTTCTCGGGCTGATCCTCATCATCGAAAGCATGAAATACCTCGAGCGGCGGCGGAACGGCTCGGCAGACGGGGGCTAAAAATGGCCGCTCCCCGGGGGGGTACCCCGGGGAGCGAGACCACGTCGCGAGCGAAAGCGACGGGAACCTGCAGGAATGCGCGAGCTAGGCGCGAACCGCCTTGCGGCGGGCCAGATACCAAGCGCCGAAGTGGAGCCGGAACCACTCGCGGAGGGCCCCCTGGTCGGGATTCTCCGGGTGGCGTTCCGCCCAGATGTCGCGGCCGGCGCGCTCCGCCTCCAGCCACTTGAAACGGCGGACTTCCTCCATCATCGCCTCGACGTCACGCTGCTCGAGCGGCAGGTCGACGCCCAGGTGGTTCGACACCGCCACGGGGTCCGCCGGGACGGGGCGACGGAAGAGCGCCCGCGCCGGCGCCGTGAGGAGCGCCCACACGCGACGGACGTCGCGCCTGACCGCATCCCAGTTCACCGACTCCTCGATCTGCCCGAACAGGGCCTCGGCGGCGACCGCCTGCGGCACGTAAAGCGCCATCAGCGTCTTCTCGCCTATGACAGACGACCGGTAATAGTCGGTCTCGTTGTTTCGCTCGCGTTCGTGGGCCATGTAGTGGACCAACGCGTTGGGACTCATGGAGTCGCCTCTCCTTGGGGAGTTGGACTGCTGTCCGGCGGGTATGCCGAACTTGCGTTCCCGTATGTGCAAGGGCGGTGCCCACACCGGCAAGGGAGGAGGGGGGGCACACGGTCCATTGCAGATAAAGTTTTTATCCCCCGAACCATTTCGTAGGCTTTTTGACGTTCCCGTGGCCTTGGAGCGTATAAAAACGAAGCTTTGGCGACATGTCCCGCAATCGCTTGCACCTCCAGGGCCCCCGAACCTTCCACCGATCAAACCAACAAGGGCTGAAATGCCGCAATTGAGGGCATTTATGACCCTCGGACCACACCTTGCGTTGTGCATCTGCGACACCCCGGAACCCAAGGAGCTCTGCCATGTCGGACCGCGACACCCGCCAAATAGACCTCGAAGGCCCCCAGGACATGGACGATGTCGTCCGCGTCTCGCGCTATCGCCTCCTCACCCGCCGCCTCTTTATTCCCATCGTCATCCTCGCCTTCTTCGTGCTGATGGCGCTCTATGTCCTCGACGCTTCCGCCGGCTGAAGCTGATCCCGTATCCCGTGCCGCTCCGATCGTGGCGCGGTGGTGGCTTCCCAAGCTCGCCCTCACCCTGACCCTCATTGTCTATACGGGATGGGAACTTCTCTCGGGCCCCCTCGCGCCACTTCCCATGGTCACCCTTGGCCAGGCCCTTGTCGTCACCGGCGCCGCCATTCATCTCTACCATTATCGCCTCCTCAAGGGCCCCAACCGGGCGCTCGACCGGCCTGACTCCCTCGTGACCCGCGGTGGCCTCCTCGCGTCTATACGCCACCCCATGTACCTGGGCGATGCCATCATGGTCACCGGCGCGGCCGTCCTCGCCGGAAGCCTCGTCGGTTGCCTCCTCCTCGCCGCTTGCCTCGCGACCATCGACCGCCTGGCGCGGGAGGAGGACCGGCTGCTGGCCCAAGCCTTCCCGGAGACCTCCCCCGCCTGGCGGAAAAGCACCCGCCGGCTTGTTCCCTTCCTTTACTGAATGGAAAAGGCAGCCGGGCTCACAGCCCCGTCGACCTGATCTGAAGAACCTTGTCCAGCCGCGTCGTCCGCAGTAGCTCCGTCACCTTGCGCCCTGGATTCACGATCACCAGGTCGACGTTGTTCTTCCGCAAGGTTGCGCGGAGGCCCATTAACAGGCCAAGCCCCGCGCTGTCGATGAAGCCGATGCCGCGAAACTCGAGGTGAATCGCCGTGGGGGGATTGGGGTCCCGGGGATCAAGCAGCCCGAGGATTTGCTCGCGCGTGGCATCGACGTTGGCCGCAAGCAAGTCGCCGAGGAGAAAGACAA